>DATMYL010000119.1:0-5655 GCA_035560975.1 Chlorobaculum sp.
TTATTTTAAGCTATTTGCATCTATAATTAGGAAAGCTCGTCAATTAGCTTAGCTTGAATCCGTGGGGTAGAGCAATTGGTAGCTCGTCGGGCTCATAACCCGGAGGCTGCAGGTTCAAGTCCTGTCCCCACCACCATTAAAAGCCGCTCTGCACGAGCGGCTTTTTCGTTTCAGATCAGAATATGGCCGGATGGCTGACCCAGCAAACCTGAGAGCACGCAGGCGTTAACGACAGCCTTTACTTCTGAGGCTGTCTCATAAGTCAAGATTATGCCGGTTCATAGCATCGCCGGGAGCGCCAAGCTCCAGCTTGGCATTATCATGGATAATCAAAAAGACTCTGCATCAACGCGACCAGATATCATTTTTACCCTTTCTTTGAATAATCCGGAGCTTGCTTATGAATTGCCGAGCAGGAGCTCGTCGTTCCCAGGGTTTTGGCGTTCCTGATTTTTCTTTTGAGACAGCCTCATATATTCTTCTGCAAGGCATGCTTACGATGATCCGGGCTAAGGCTGGATGACATCGTCCGGATAGTCCCCGCCAGGAGAAACGATCTCCGGCATACCGAAACCATAAACCGCACAGAAACAGGCGCCGTGCCTGAGCAACAGGTCGAAACACTCCCTGTCCTACCATCCTGCATGCCTGAACTTGATAACTTTGTCCTGTGTGTAATCGAGAAGGGAGAAATATTGCGCAAGAATTCCTGAATTTTCAGCGTCGAAGCAAAATGAGGCCGGAAAATGACGCCGGTGGGAACCACATTGATATCCGAGATGCGGGCTGATCCGGGAAAAACAGTCGACCTGTGTGCCGCCATCCATAAGTTTTTTTTAATGGATTATGGTCCGGGGTGCCTTGATGCTGAGACGGAAACCATCAGGTTCCGTGTCTCTGCTTCGCCTCACTGGGGATTCTGAAGGCCGGCGGCAGAAAGAGCTGTTGAACTCGAACGAATTGAAACGGCCGGCATACCAGGAGAGCCAGTTGATCGGGTTCGGATCATCCGGATTAAAACGATGTTTACAGTGAGGATAATCCCAACCCGAAGAACCGCTGAGGCAACGTGTATTCGTCGAAACTAAAGTTGTCGAAGAATTGTTTTTTTTCATACGTTACCTTTCATGAATCGCATAACTTCAATTCAGGAAAACCATGTTTTTTTTAGATCCAGCGTACCTTCTGTTCGCAGGCCCTCCTCTTCTACTCGGCCTGTGGGCTCAGTTCAAGGTTAAATCCGCGTTCAAAAAATATTCTCAGGTCCCGACCCAGAGCGGCATCAATGGGGCACAGGCAGCAGCGCGTCTGCTCGAAAGGGGCGGGCTCGGCAACATCGGTGTCGAAATGACCAGTGGGATGCTTTCGGACCATTATGATCCCCGGAGCAAGATCCTTCGCCTGAGCGAAGAGGTATACAGTCATCCCAGCATCGCATCGGTCGGCGTCGCCGCCCATGAAGCCGGTCACGCACTTCAGGACAAGACAGGATACTACCCTCTTGCGATCCGTTCGGCCATGGTTCCGGTGGTTTCCATCGGCAGCAGCCTCGGACCGATAATCTTCATGGTGGGGCTCTTCATGTCGGGCACCCTCGGCAGTTCGCTTGCCTGGGTCGGACTTCTGCTGTTCGCAGGTACGGCGCTCTTTGCAGTAGTGACGCTCCCCGTCGAATTCGATGCAAGCCGGCGGGCCAAGGAGCTGCTGGTCTCTCAGGGAATCGTATCACAGGTCGAGATGAAGGGGGTCAACGCAGTCCTTGACGCCGCCGCACTGACTTATGTCGCTGCAGCAGCCCAGGCGATCATGCAGTTGCTCTATTATGTGACGCTGATTAACCGGCGGAACGATTGAACGCGATCTACCGGTAATCACAAGGAAACAGGGAGCCCATGCGGCGCCTTTTCCATTATGTGGTGAACAGGCTTGCCATGGGCCTGTTCACCCGATGGCTTTCAGAACCTCCTGCTTCATCTGCGCGTAAGGGATAGCCCCGGTAGTCCGCCACTTGAGTTCACCCCGGACAAAAAGCAACAACGCTGGTATGCCCTGTACCTGGAAGCGGGCCGCAGCATCTGCCTGACGGTCCACGTTGACTTTTACCACTATCAGGCGCCCGCTTAATTCCCTGGCCAGCTGTTCAACTGCGGGAGCGATCGTCCTGCAGGGACCGCACCATTCCGCCCAGAAATCGACAAAAACAGGAAGGTCGCTTGTCCTGACGAGTTCTTCAAGGGTTTTAGCCATATCCGTTCTGATCAATGTCGTTGTTTTCCATATGCTTCTCCTGCCTGTCAAGACCTCGCGGTGCTGCCCCAACGCACTGTTTCGGTCAACAGGTCACGATATTTCCGCTTTTCAGCCTTAGAAAAACACGCTTTAACTATTTACCGTTTCGTTTCCACCTGCAAGTTTTTTATTGTTCATTCCGGAAAAAGGATAAATGAGTCTTCCTGGGAAGGGTAAGACCATGAAACTTATAGAGCTGATGCATAGTTGATCTGAAGTATTTCATACAGGATTCTTCACCCCCCGCGGCTCTGGCGACAGCTGAAAGCCGAAACAAACGAAGCATTGCCTATGAATGACATCCTCGACAAACCGCGGAAGATCTATGTCACCCGCAAGATCGAGTTCAATGCGGCCCACAGGCTGTTCAATCCAGATCTCTCTGAAGAGGAAAACCTTCGGATCTATGGAAAGTGCAGCGGAATATATGGGCACGGTCACAATTACCTGCTCGAAATAACCCTGTCCGGCACCATCGACAAAAAAACCGGATACCTCTTCGATCTGAAGGAGTTGAAGAATATTCTCGAAGAGGAGATCGTCGCAAGGTTTGACCATCGACACCTTAACTTCGACGTCAGTGAGCTCGACGGTAACGTACCCACGACGGAAATTCTCGCTGTGACCGTCTGGGATATTCTCGAATCACGATTACGAACTATCACCAATAAGGAGGTCTCCCTCCATGAAGTCAGAATCCATGAAACAGGAAAAAACAGTGTCGCATATCTTGGAGAATAGTGGACTTAAAGAGACGCATCTGGCGCAATGCGACCTGGATGAATGCTTCGATGAATCACACGAACAAGATGAGAGGTCTCTCAGCAGTATGGCTGATGCTGTATACAGCCTGCTGAAAGGGGTAGGTGAAGACCCGGAACGCGAAGGCCTGCTCCTGACTCCGGAACGTGTCGCAAAATCCCTGAGGTTCCTGACAAAGGGTTACCGCCAGGACCCTGAGCAGCTTCTGAAAAAAGCGGTATTCACCGAATCGTACGACGAGATGGTGCTGGTCAAGGATATCGACATCTACTCGATGTGCGAGCACCATATGCTCCCCTTTTTCGGAAAGGCCCATGTCGCGTATATTCCAAACGGAAAGATCGTCGGTCTGTCCAAGATCCCGAGAGTTGTCGAGGTTTTCGCAAGGCGCCTGCAGGTTCAGGAGCGCCTGACCCAGCAGATTCGTGACGCCATCCAGAATGTGCTGGCCCCACGTGGTGTAGGAGTGGTGATCGAAGCGACCCACATGTGCATGGTTATGCGTGGTGTTGAAAAACAGAATTCGTTGACGACCACGTCGGCCATGTCTGGCGAGTTCCTGAGCAACCAGTCTACACGCAGTGAGTTTCTTCGACTGATAGGATTGTGATTAAGCGGCTTGTCGCTTAATAAAGGCTGCGAGCCACCCGTTTACGGCATGTATTATCTTGAATAGAGACTGTGTCAAAAGCGCAGTCACCTAAGGAATAAGGCTACTTGAAAAGGTGGCCTTCTCCTTAGTATGCATGTTCTTATCAAAATGACCGCTGCCCCCGGGAACGCCGAGCTCCAACTCGGCAATTCAAAAGCGGGCTCCGGCTTATGCGATGAAACGGTAACAATTATTTCTGGTAACGTTGACGCAGAGTTTTTTTGGTTATCCATAATAATGCCAGGCTGGAGCCTGGAGATCCCGGCAATGCAATGAACCGGCTTCATCTTGACGTATGAGACAGCCTCTTACTCGACAATTAACAGCGGTGCTCTTATGAGACGACCTCTTATTTCTCTATCGCCTACTTTGACATCCATCCATCGAGAACCTCTCGACCCATTACCACGGCAGACTCGAGATGGCTGCGCATCACATCGGTAAGCCCGCTTCCCAGTTCCAGATTGAGTGGTGGGGCCCCGATGAGCACAATCTCACCCGGCACTTTTCCATGGAGCTTTGCCACGCAGAGCAATTCGCTCAACCCCATCTGGTGTGAAGACATCTTGCGATGGATGAAAGCAGGAAGCTCTTCGTTACGGTAGAGATATACTTTCTGTTCGAAATCGCGGGGAATTATCGAATCAAAGACAAGAAGGGCATCGCACGACTCGAAATAATCGAGCAGGTATATTCCCTGAGTACCTCCGTCGATAAAACTGACTGTTTCAGGAAACTCCCCTGACGTTTCCAGAGCCCTTACCGCCTCGACGCCGAACCCTTCGTCTCCGAAAAGGATGTTGCCGAGACCGACAACGTTGATTTTTTTCAAAGGTGTGAAGTCGCTTGAATTAACAAAAACAAAGCCCGTCAGGATGACTCCAGCTGACGGGCTTTTTCACTCAAAGAACGATGCACAGTTCAATAATGGTTTACGCTGAAGCTTCGTCCTCAACTTTGTGCTTGAAGCCTGTGATGATCGACGAGGTAACGCTGGTTCTGTCGACGACATCGTGGCGGAACACGGCA
Source organism: Chlorobaculum sp. (assembly GCA_035560975.1). GTDB lineage: Bacteria > Bacteroidota > Chlorobiia > Chlorobiales > Chlorobiaceae > Chlorobaculum. Next base: position 4,733 of record DATMYL010000119.1, read on the forward strand.
TACAGGTGCACGATCACGTAAAAAGGAAAGATCCAGGCGACAAGGTGGTGCGCATAACGCAGACCGTAACTTCCTCCAAGGAGCGGCAAAGCCCATCCGAACCATGTTTCGGTAAAACCACCCGGATTATTCTCTCCATACATTGCCAGCCCGGTTACGATCATGAACACCGAACCGCAGAAAATAAACACGAAATGGGCAAGGGCTGCGACCGGGTTGTGGCCGACATAGTTAGGCTCATCCTCACGCAGAAACAGATATGAAGCCACCTGTTCCTTGAACGGGACTCCCCACCATTTGGGAGACCACGGCCTGAATCCGCCGAAGCGTGCGTACTGGTCGTCGACAAGCAACGCGTAATACATGCGGTACAGAAAGTTACCGATAAAGATAAACGCTACCACATAGTGGAAATAACGCCACAGTGCCATGCTGTGATGCAGGGCAGCCTCCCCCGTCGGAGCGCTCATTACCGGCCATGCGATGTACATCCCGGTAGTCGAAAGGACCACGATGCACAGGGCGTTTATCCAGTGATACAGCCTTACTGGTAGCCGCCACACATAGATTTCTTCGATTATCCTGCTCATGGCGTTCTCCGTTTAAACGATGGTTACCTTGGTTATCTCTTCGCCGTTCATATCGAAGACATGCGAAGCGCAAGCAAGGCAAGGGTCGAACGAATGGATGGTCCTGATGATTTCAAGCGGTTTTGCCGGGTCGAACATCGGTGTTCCTTTCAGGGCCGACTCATAGGCGCCTAAGTTGCCTTTTCCATCCCTCGGCGAAGCATTCCAGGTCGATGGCACCACGATCTGGTACTCGTCGATCTTCTCGTTCTTGATCCGGATCCAGTGCCCGAGAGCACCCCTCGGAGCCTCGGTATACCCAAACCCTTTGCACTCTTTCGGCCAGCTTGACGG
>DATMYL010000120.1:0-9787 GCA_035560975.1 Chlorobaculum sp.
TGGAACGACACCGACGGCAAGGTCGACATTTTCGTCAGCGGCATCGGCACCGGCGGCACCATCACCGGCGTGGGCGAAGTGCTCAAACAGAGGAACCCCGACGTGAAGATCGTGGCGGTCGAGCCTTTCGATTCGCCGGTCATTTCAGGCGGCAAGCCGGGTCCGCACAAGATCCAGGGTATCGGCGCCGGATTCATTCCCGAAATCCTGAACACGGGAGTCATCGACGAAATCATCACCGTCAAGAACGAGGATGCGTTCCGCACCGGCCAGAAGCTTGCACGCACCGAGGGGCTGGTCATCGGCATCTCTTCCGGCGCGGCTGCCTATGCCGCCCTGCAGCTTGCCCAGCGCCCGGAGAACGAAGGCAAGCGCATCGTGGTGATCCTGCCGGATACCGGCGAGCGCTACCTCTCGACCCTGCTCTACCAGTTCGAGAACGAAGAGGTCTCCATCTGACCGGCCGGTAACAGGGATAACGCTACAAAGCACGATTATGGACAACAACAAGCTGGGCATCGACACTATTGAGCAGGCAATCGCGCAGCTCTCGAACGGAACAAGCGCCGAATGCGACTACGTGCCGCATCCGGAACGTAAACTGCCATCGATCGACAAGCTCCGTGAGTTTGTCGATCTGGTGCGGGCAGTCATTTTTCCGGGATATTTCGGGGCGCCCATAATGCATCGCGAATCGCTGCCCCATTTCATCGGGGTCCGTATCGAAAAGATCTACGATTTGCTGACCGGCCAGATCCTCAGCGTAAAACAGTTCGAAACAGGTGAATCCGAAGAGGGGAGCCCGGCGGAGCAGGCCTCTGCCGCTGCGCGTGCATTCATTGCCGAACTGCCGGAGATCAGGCGTGTGCTCTGCACCGACGTAAAGGCGATCTACGATGGTGATCCGGCTGCCAAAAGCCACGGGGAGATCATCTTCTGCTATCCGTCTATCCGGGCCATGATCAACCATCGGACGGCCCATACGCTGCTGAAGCTTGGCGTACCGCTCATTCCGCGGATAATCTCTGAAATGTCGCACTCCGAAACAGGTATCGACATACACCCCGGGGCCCAGATCGGGGATTATTTCTGCATCGACCACGGTACGGGCGTGGTCATCGGTGAAACCTGCATCATCGGCAACAACGTCAGGATCTATCAGGGCGTCACACTGGGTGCCAAACGGTTCGTGCTCGACAAGGATGGAAACCCCGTGAAGGATCTGCCGCGACACCCGATCATCGAGGACAATGTGGTGATCTATTCGAACGCCAACATCCTGGGTAGGATAACCATCGGCAGAAACTCCGTGATCGGCGGCAGCGTATGGGTAACCAAAAGCGTACCGCCCGATTCGAGGCTCCAGCAGCAGAAAGCTGTTGAAAGCACCTTCATCAACGGGCTCGGCATCTGATGCTCCGTCGTGATGAAATCGTCTGAAACCAACGAAAGTCAACAATAACCTATTTCACTACCAGTCAATGGCAAACTCACTACCCGAATCCAACAGCCTGCTGCAACGCAGTGTGACCACCACGGTGGCAAGGAATCTGGCCAACACGACCAAGACCGTGCCCCAGATGATGTCGATCACCCCGAGATGGCTGCTCAAGCTGCTTCCATGGGTACACGTCGCATCCGGCACCTACCGGGTCAACCGCACCAAGATCGAGCTGCAGAAACCCGAAAGGATCGGGATCGATTTCCACAGGGGCATCCCGTCGTTCAAACCGGAATCGCTCAAAAGCATTCCGCTGTTCTCCACGCTCGAAGATGAGATCATCGCCGGGCTGGCCAAGAAATTCGTGCTCGAAGAGGCCGAACTGGGCAGCACCCTGATCCTCGAAGGCGAGGACCGTCACAAGCTGTTCATCATCGCGCATGGCCAGATCGAGATCCTGAGCAAGGGACTGCACGGCGAAGACCTTCGCATCGCGCTCCTGTCGCAGGGCGAATATTTCGGCGAAGAGGAACTCGTGTCCGACAAGCCCTCTTCAGTGACGATCCGGACGATCACACCGGGTTCGATCTTTTCCGTTTCGAGCAAAGAGGTCGAACAGCTCTTCCGCGAGGCGCCGGCATACCGTGAAACGTTCAAGGCGGCGGTAGACGAGTACCTGAAGATCAGGTCGACCGTCAACAAGCACGGTGAAAAACATATCGACCTGGTGTCAGGGTTTGCCGAGGATGTCGAAATCCCGGAGACCTACGTCGATTACTCGAATAAACCGCGTGAATACTCCCTGCACGCAATCCAGACTGTAGTCCGAGTCCATACCAGGGTATCCGACCTGTACAACGACCCGCACAACCAGATCGAGCAGCAGATGAGGCTCACGATCGACGGGATCAGGGAACGGCAGGAGTGGGAGTTCATCAACAACCGCGAGTTCGGCCTGCTGCACTCTGCCGACCCCGGCCAGCGCATCAGCACCAGATATGGTACGCCGACCCCGGACGATCTCGACGATCTGTTGACGCTGGTCTGGAAAAAACCGGCCTTCTTCCTGGCCCATCCGAGGGCGATTGCCGCATTCGAACGCGAATGCACATGGCGAGGAGTGCCTCCGGTGACTCTCAACCTCTTCGGCAGCCCGGTTATCACATGGAGAGGCGTACCGATCATTCCGTGCGACAAAATCGAGATCAACAAAAACAACAAGTCAGGCCTCGGTACGACAAACATTCTGCTGCTGCGCGTCGGTGAAAACGAGCAGGGCGTGGTCGGACTCCACCAGGCAGGCATTCCCGGCGAGATCAGTCCGAGCCTTTCGGCCCGCCTGATGGGCCTCGACAAGCTCGGCGTCGCCTCTTACCTGCTGACCCAGTATTCGTCGCTGGCCGTGCTGACCGACGACGCACTGGGCGTGCTCGAAAACGTCGAAGTGGGATACTACCACGATTACGAGCATCGCAAGAGCGCCGGCAAGACCAAATGAGGGCACCTCTAAAAACTTGTTCCGCGACCCGATATCTGCGTTGGGCGGTGCTCGAAATCCTCATGTACTAAGTGTACACTCCGGTTTCTCCGCGCCGTCCGCCTTGTTCTCGGGTCGCTCACGACAGTTTTTAGAGATGCCAATAAGGGCATCCATAAATCTACCGATAACACGACCTGCCATTGCATCCTCGACTGGAAACAGTTCGAGGACGCAATGACGGGAACGACCAAACGTACCAATGCCAAGAACCAACGAGCACCCGTTTCCCGGTCAGACCGTTCCTGACCTGCTGAACCCCACGTTTATCGCCCAGATCGCGAGCCGGTTGTACAACGACCTGCCCGAAGCCGGCAACGTGCCGAGAACCGAAACGGACCTGCACGAAGCTCCGCAGTCGGCTGTTTCTGCCGGCGAAGGCCATTCGGTCAGTGCCGCCGAATACGGTGACGGCAGGCAATTCGACTGGCAGCCGGACCTGCCCAGCTTTTCCGACGACGTTCCGGTCGGAGATGGGAATGCGTTCTATTTCCTCAACAACAATGGTGGCCAGAAAGAGGCTCCATTGGAGCAGCATGCGGACAGGCTTACCGAACAGCAGGCCTATTCAGGTAACTCGAACGGCTCTTACGGGCTCGACGAACTGCTGAACCGTCCGCAGGCGAACAAAACCTCATTCGAGCAGATCCCGTTCGGCAGCGCGCCCTTTTTTCAGGCACTGAACGGTGGGTTCCCCCAGGGTGATGGCATTTCGCTGGACTTTCTCCGTAACCCCTCCATACCCGGTTTTCCGCAGGGCACCTGCATCGCCCAGGATCTGTTCCGCAAGTTTGCCGGTGTCTCCGATGGTCAACAGGCTCCGGCTGAACTGCCGCAGGCTTCAAGCGGATTTTCGGACTTTTCGCCCGGATCTTACTATTTCCTGAACGAACCGGTACCGCCGGTCACGAAAACCGAAATATTCGACGTGGCTTCAGTCCGCAGGGATTTCCCCGTTCTTCACCAGAATATCCACGGCAAACCCCTGGTCTGGTTCGACAACGCCGCCACGACCCAGAAGCCGCTGAGCGTGATCAATGCGGTTTCGCAGTTCTATTCACAGGACAACTCCAATATCCACCGTGGGGCCCACACCCTGGCCGCTCGTGCAACCGATGCCTACGAAGGAGCTCGCGAGAAAATCCGCCAGTTCATCGGAGCAGGATCGACATCGGAGATTATCTATGTCCGCGGCACCACGGAGGGGATCAACCTGGTAGCCCAGACCTGGGGAAGGAAATTCATCCAGCCAGGCGACGAAATAGTGCTTTCGATCCTCGAACACCATGCCAATATCGTTCCGTGGCAGATGCTCGCCCAGGAAAAAGGGGCGATTATTCGCGTCGTACCGGTAAACGACCGGGGAGAGATCCTGCTTGAGGAGTATACCCGTCTGCTCGGTCCCCGTACACGCTTTGTTTCACTTACGCAGGCCTCCAACGGACTTGGTACGATCCTGCCGATCAGGGAGATGATACAGCTCGCAAAACGGCACGATGCCAAAGTGCTGATCGATGGAGCACAGTCCGTTGCCCATATTCCGGTCAATGTCCAGGATCTTGATGCCGACTTCTTCGTCTTTTCCGGACACAAGATTTTTGCTCCCACCGGCATCGGCGCTGTATACGGCAAACGCGACCTTCTTGATCAGATGCCTCCATGGCAGGGCGGCGGCAACATGATCAAAGACGTTCGGTTCGAACAGACGCTTTACAACGAAGCCCCGGCAAAATTTGAGGCCGGGACTCCATCCATCGGCGACGCGGTCGGCCTTGGAGCCGCACTTGACTATGTGCGGAAGATCGGCCTCGAAAACATCGCCCGGTACGAACACGAACTTACGAACTATGCGACATCCAGGCTTGTCGCTATTCCCGGCCTGCGCCTTATCGGCACTGCGAGGGAGAAGGTCGGAGTGCTCTCATTCGTGCTCGACGGTATTCCGAATGACGAGGTCGGCCGGTTGCTCGACAGGGAAGGCATCGCGGTCCGTACGGGCCATCACTGCACCCAGCCGTCGCTTCGTCGCTTCGGCGTCGAAGGCACCGTCAGGCCGTCGCTCGCCTTCTATAACACGAAGGAGGAGATTGACCGCCTTGTCGAAGTCGTCAGCAGCATACGGAGGAGATAGTCACGGAAACCCATAACGGAATATGAAACCGGCCCGGTTTAATTGACAGCCGGGCTACGTGGCTTGAATATCGGCAGGAATATAAAGCGTCGCTATCAAAGTGATCCCCAATGATGAAGCGCTTGAAATAACTACAGGTCTCAGGACGCGATCAGAACATAAATTAAGTATGATTCTCATCACAGATACGCAATATCTGACCAACCATGCGCTTAAATCACTTTTAACGTCGCGTGGTCATACTGTACAGGTTGCAACAACTCGAGATGATTTACTTAAGCATCTGCAGAAGAAGAGTGTGAAGTTAATCATCACAGACTATGTGATGTTCGACTTCATGTCTGTATCGGATCTTGTTGAAATCAGGAAAAGCGCCCCGAATACACCGGTACTTATAATGACCGGCGTGATCAACCAGATGCAGATCAAGGATCTCAACAACGCAGGGGTCAGGAATATCTCCCTGAAAACTGATGACCGTGAAGAACTGCTCCAGGCTGTGGATGCAGCGCTGAAAGGTAAAAAACACTACTCGGAAGCGGTTCTCGATATCCTTCTTAAAAAAAGTGGGACGCCGGAACTTGCAGGTCCTTTGACGAAATCGGAGATCGATATCGTTCGGCAAATTGCTTCCGGCCTGACGACAAAAGAGATCGCGTTCAAAAAGCAGATCAGTTTTCATACAGTCATGACCCACAGGAAGAACATTTTCCGCAAGCTGGGAATATCAAGCAGCCCGGAGCTGGTAATGTATGCAATCAAGTCGGGATTGATCGAAAATATCGAATACCACATATAGTGACAGAGATTTCCCGTCGATTGATTTTTCTGCATTAAAAAGAATTTCATTTCAGACAGTTCAGTTTTATGAATATGATTTCCATCACATTAAATGGCAGGCAGTGTGATGTCCTCAAGGGGTCATCGATCAACGATCTTTTGCCGATTGTCGAAACCAACGGACACCAGGTCGCTGTTGTGTTAAACTCAAGGATCGTATGTCCGGAAGAGCGCGCTGAATTCATACTGAGCGAAAACGATGACGTGGATATATTGATTTATTCAGGAGGCAGTTGAGCGGAAAGTCAGGCCGGCGGCATGCTGAACGGTTTTGCCTGTTATTTCATCAACAGAAGCAAAGGAACGGGACCGGGATATTCAACCAACCACTTTTTCAGGACATCGCTCAATAAACACAAATGCATACATCTGTAAGATTCGAGAAGGAATTGCCGCTGATCGGCCTGAACGACAAGGGACAAAAAACCTTGTTCGATGCAAGTATGGATTTTTCCGGGCCGGCAAAATATGCCTCGCCCATGGAAATAGTGCTTCAGTCTCTTGCTGCCTGCTCGATGATGGACATAATCACCATCCTCAAAAAGATGAGGAAAGAGCTGATTACGCTCGTGAGTGAGCTTGATGCGGTCAGGGCTGAAGAACATCCGAGAGTATTTACCTCGATCAATATCAGATACCGTCTTGAGAGTCCTGATTGTACTCCGGATGATTTTGAAAAAGCGGCCAGACTGTCAATAGAGAAGTATTGTAGTGTCGCCGCGATGCTCAGAGGCTCAGGTTGTGCAATAACGTGGGATTCTGAACTTGTCTGATTGCAGGATATTAATTGCGGAAAAAACTGCTTGAGAACTGCCTGAATTACGTGAATAGGCAGTCCGTCGGTATGTGAATTCAGGAAGCGCCAGTCTGTCGAATCGCATACTCTTTATCGGCGGGAGCCAGGATCGCATCGCTCAAATAATTGAAGAAGTCATGTTGAAAAGGGAACAACTGATCGTTACCGGAGTTGTGCAGGGAGTAGGATTCAGAAAGTTTATCGATCGGACGGCAAAAGAGCTGAACCTCTGCGGTTGGGTGAGAAACCGGGCAGACGGCACTGTCGAAATAAATGCGCAGGGGCCGGAGAACGCCCTGGATGAACTGTTCAGGAAAGCAACGAATGGTCCTGCCCGATCAAAAGTGTTGTTTGTTCAAAAGAAGGTCGAAGAGCCTTTCACATCACTTGACGGTTTTACTATCATTACCTGAATTCGACTCGAGTTAACTGTATTACGTATGATAGCCGGGTTGACACCCGCCCTGATACGGGAGGTTGAAATCTTAAGCTATGGACGCGAGCTCAGCTGGATGTCAGCACCATCGATATCCTGGCTGATAAACAATCAAGGTTTTCTCTCCTGATTTCACGTATCCGAAACACCCACGACAATAACAGGATCCGGCCTCAAGCCATTTAATGGCTGAGAGCTGAGTCGCACTGCATAAGTATGCAGGTGTCGCCATCTCTGCCCGGCGGTCGTTTTTCAGGCCGGGAATGATCACCCCAACCTCATGCGCTTTATGGTTCAGTGAATTAAGTTGTTTTCTGGTGTGCTGCCAGTTTCTCAAATTCATGAAAGAGTGCTTATATTTAAGCGCTTCCATCATACTCTGCATGATCGATATTCTATCCCGTTTGCTGACCCCTCGGCTCTATGGGTATGCAGGTCGCACAACTGCCCCCTGATTTACCGATGGTCGCTATTAACCGTAAAGATCAACGTTCATCATCTTTTTGCACAGGATTTCCCTGCGTTTCGGAAAGATTGCCGATCATAGTGCGGTTATCGTGATTCGTCACGCGGTTGGGTACAGATATCAGCTTGAGAAAACGATGTTTTCCTGTTAATAACTTGTCAAGGATAATGGGATGAATAAATATTTACCACTACTCGTATCGGCGATTCTGACCATTTATTCCTTTACAGCGCAGGCTGATTCAAAAGCTGCGTCTTTAAAACTGGACCCCCGGGTTGCGCTTAGCGCATACAGGGGGCTGGTCGAAAATCATCTGACCGGGGTGTTGCGCACTGAAAGAGTCATTGCATCGACAACAGAAGCCAGGTCGGCCAGATGGGAATCAGTGAAGCCTTTGCTCGATCGCTTCAGCAAGGACCTTGCTACAGATGCAACCATATGGTTCATGCTGCCGGATGGCAGTTATTACTCCACAGAAGCTGGCGGGTTAGTCGGTCACAACCTGAAGGATCGACCGTACTTTCACCGGCTCCTTGCCGGTCAGGATGTATTGGGCGATCTGGTTGTCAGCAGGTCGACAGGTCATCGTTCGGTGATTGTTGCAACTCCGGTTATAGAGAATGGAAGGGTTGTGGCTGCAGTAGGTGTTTCCGTGAGGGTTACTCTATTATCCGGTCTTGTCGAAACCTACACGCAACTGCCCGACAACACTTATTTCTATGCCCTTGATTCCAACGGGAAAATTGTGTTGCACAGATTCGCGGGGAGAATCTTCAAGAGCGTAAGCGAGGTTGCTGACGAAAGCCTTGATGACCAGGTCAAAACTGTTATGACCAAAGATCAGGGGGTCTTCAACTATACGCTCAAAGGCAGGAAGATGACTTCGATTTTCCAGAAATCCGCCCCCCTGGGCTGGTTTTTCTTCATCGCCCAGGAAAGGAAGTGATGCGTCGAACTGCCGGAAAGCGCCGTCGTTTAAAGTTCTATGGCGTCAATGCATTTTCAGTTACCTGTGAAAGCGGGCAATAGCCTGATACCGGAAAACGGAATAGACAGTTTAAGCTTTGGCGCAGGAAAGGACTTCGTTGATGGTTGACGCCAGATGAGCCATCTTGACCGGTTTTTTCAGGAATTTCGATATGCCAAACTCGTGAAGTGATCTGGAATCACTCAGATTCTTCTCATATCCGGTCATAAGGACGATCGGTATCCGGGGGTTTGTCTTGAACAGTTCGGCTGCCAGGTCGGTGCCGTTCATCTCAGGCATGGTCAGATCGGTAATGACCAGGTCGAACATTTCCGGATTCAACCTGAAATAAGCGATCGCCTCGATCGGTGAATTGAACGTCTGTATCCCGAAACCGAGTTTTGTAAGCATGGCTGACATCATCCTTGTGCCGGACTCTTCGTCGTCGATAAACAGAATTTTGCTGCTGCCTTCCAAAACGGGTTTGTCGTTTGCTGAACTCTCGATCTGCTCGTCGATTACCGGGAGGTAGATGTAAAAGGAGGTGCCTTTTCCCGGATGGCTGTCGACTGTAATAGCGCCGTTGAGTCCGGTCACAATGCCATGCACCACGGACAGGCCAAGCCCGGTCCCCTTGTTCATGGCTTTGGTTGTGAAGAAGGGCTCGAAAATGCGTTCCATGATGGCTTCGTCCATACCTGGGCCATTATCGGAGATGCTGAGACGTACATAGCTGCCTGCACTCAGTTTGGGCAAGGTATTAAGCAGATGGCTGCCGACCAGGACCTCCCTGAGCTCTATACGTATCAGCCCGACAGTCTCTTCCATTGCCTGGAACGCGTTGGTGCACAGATTGACGATGACCTGATGGATCTGGGTCGGGTCAGCCAGAATGTTCTTGCAGGCGTGGTCGATACTCTGCTCGATCGTGATGGTCGCAGGTATCGATGGCCGAAGGAGTTTCAGGGCTTCGGTAACGACGTCCTGAACGCTTACGACAGAGAGCGTAACCTCTTTGCTCCTGCTGAATGTAAGAATCTGTGCAATAAGATTCTGAGCCCGTTCCGACGCCTTCATGATCTCGCTGAAATATTCATGCACGGGGTTTTCCGGGGGAAGGCTGTACAGGCCCATTTCCGAATACCCGAGTATAGGGGTGAGAATGTTGTTGAA
>DATMYL010000121.1:0-55521 GCA_035560975.1 Chlorobaculum sp.
CAACTATCAACTATCAACTATCAACTATCAACTATCAACTATCAACTATCAACTATCAACTATCAACTATCAACTATCAACTATCAACTATCAACTATCAACTATCCCGTACCTGTTATCGACGGACGCGATAGGTTCGCCATCCGTAGTTCGATGAGCCGAGGGACAACGTTGAATTGCGGGCCAATGCCGAAGCGGTCGGATCCGGGACAACCACGGCATCCGCCGGCAACGACCTGAAATCGAAACCGGAACCATCGACAATGACCCGGACAACGTCGATATTCGGGTTTTCAATCCTGAACGCGGAAGCATCCGGAAATCGTCCATCATCAAAACAGAGATGCTGGTAACGATTATAGACAGTTTCCTTTGATCCGGATGGATCGAGCCGATGCCACAAAATAGCTTGCGGATAATAGTGGACGCCATTAAGGACCGGTTGGCCTGCGGCCATGAGCATCATCGCCTGGCTCGCACTGTTATCCATAACCAGAACGCGTCCTCCTCCGTCGTTTACAGGCTGAAAGCCGGGCTTTAAAGCGAATATGCCGGGAGCCCTGATCAGGGGATTGAACGGCAGGGATATCGAAAAAGTCAAAAAGCAATAGACGATCACAAAGGAACGGGATCTTCCCGTCAGCAGGTACCAGGAGGACAGACCGGTAAGCGCGATGTAAATCGTGACGACAATCCAGACCATCAGGAACATGTTGCCGTGGATCGGTTCGAATCGTAAAGTCAGGCGCCAGAATAAAAACAACAGGAAGCCAGACCAAAGCACCGGCATCGCATACTGAAACAAGCGGTTCGACAGGAACGGGAAACGTTCGTGAACTGAGCCTTCCCGACCGGTCAACGAGAAAGCGATCAGGCAAATTTGAGCCAACCCGAGAGCGAGATCGGCACGGGTTGTGGTACTTCGCCCCCACAACGACAGTTTGGCCAGCGCTGCCGGAATTCCGACATACTGATAGATGAATACCGTCATTACGAACAGCATGAGGCAAATGGCGAGGGGATCGGCCCGACGTGCTGAAAACAGGGCTGCTGCCACACTTAAAAGCAAAGGGATAATCACATAGACAAATGAGGCCATCTCGCTCGCATTCGAATAATGGAACGACTTGTGCAACGTGATGATGTTGCTCACCCCCTTCACCAGGGAAAACGGTTCGACATCTCCCCCTGGAACCATAAGGCGCTGACCGGGATAGACTGTCTGCAGCATCGCATTGACAGCAAAACGGGCATCGTGCCACCACGAGTACAGGATCAGCCCTGCCGTAACCACGGCAATGGCGATCATCAGGCCATGCCACAAGGTAACCCCGGCATAAAGCCTGTCACGGATAACAACGCCGACAAAAAAGAACAGGAACAGGTAACCTAACGTCACCTGCCATGGAGGATAAAGCACCAGGACAAAACCGGCCAGAGATAAGCCGAGCAATACGGATAACGGCAACAGGCGCAGTAACGAACGCTGCTTCAACGAGAAAAGCACGATCAACAGAGAGACAGAAGGGAAAAATACAGCATACGCAGGCCAGAAAGACCAGGCAACGGCATAGGGGGAAAATGTGAAGGCCGCAGACAACGCGAGCATCAGGCGCCATCTGCCGGGAAACACGAGGTTCAGCACTCCCCACAAGGATAGCAGACAACCAAAGACCGGAAACCACCAGTACCAGGAAAGAGCCTGTCTCAGGTCAAGGAAAAAAAAGCCCCATGTCGCCGGTTTGGAAAGTGCGGAAAAATGGCTGACCGGCATTCCTGAAAGACCGATGACAAGCATGTTCTGCCCTTCGGGCCCGATATGGGTGTTGACGACCGGAAACCGGGGTGTATGGTTGTACTGGCCGATGGCCATGGGAGTATTGACACTGGCTTCATCGCCCCTGATCCCCCGGCTTTTGCCGATCAGGCTGACAAGGTCATGACGGATAAACGTGCTATTGTCAATAGTGGTTTTCATGGAAGAACCGCTCACGCCAAACGCTACGAGCCCGAAAAATGAACACAGCAGTACCGATAAAGCAACGAGAGAGGGAGAGATCCGAAGACGCCAGTTATCGAAAAAGAGACGCGATAACCTTTCCGCATAAAAAACTCCGACCAGAGCACCCGAAATCAGGCAGATAAATGCCGGGATAAGTGCGGCTTTCTCCATAGTCATTAATTTTCACTCGATCTACCTGAATTAGAAATCAAGGCTCAACTTCCGTCCGATTTGTCGCAGGTCTCCGGGCCTCTTGAATGGCAATGTGACGTGCCAGATTTGTAATCAGAATCATCTGGCGTCGAAGCTGAATGTAGAGCAAAAGAACCAGCGCAGTGGAAACCACGACCCAAAGATAGATCAATAAATCAGTACCCCTGCCTACTCCCAGAACATGGGCTACTGCAGTGGTGCTTGAAGGGTTCCACACGCAATAGATGCCAAAGCCGCCACTCAGAATCAGTGCATTTGCCAATATGGTTGCACGTCCAAGATGAACCAACCCGAGGCAAATCACCACCAGAGCGAGAATGGTAAGTATTGACTGAATAATCATTTGTGCATCCTTCCTCCCAGCAGGTCCATTATGATACTGAGTGAGTTGGTTATCTTCTGGCCTTTCTGCAACGAGTACGCGGTGTACTTGATGGTCACCGGCACTTCCTGCATCGTCAGCTTCCTGGCCGCGATCTGCTCGATGATCTCTGAAGCGTGAGCCATACGATTCTGGGTAATGCTGATCTGCTTCGCACCACGTGCCGAAAAAACGCGCAGGCCATTGTGGGCGTCGGTCACCTTCACCCCTGTCGTAAAGCGGGTAAACAATATCGCCAGCTTGAGAAGGATTCGTCGACTCGTCGGCATGGCCTCGGTACTGCCTAAAAACCGGCTGCCGCAGGCGACGTCCAGATCAAATTTCTTTACCACTTCGAACATACTCTTTACATCCTCGATACGGTGCTGGCCGTCGGCGTCGAAAGTGACCAGATAATCTGCGCCTCGCGACAAACCATACGTCAGGCCAGTCTGTATCGCAGCCCCCTGCCCGAGGTTGATCGGGTGACGAATCACATGAGCACCGGCTTCCAGGGCGATGTCTCCGGTTCGGTCGGAGGAACCGTCATCAACTACGGCGACATTGCTGAATTGCCCCCGCAGTTCACGAACAACTTCACCAATCACCGAACCTTCGTTGTAGGCGGCAATCAGGATCCAGACATCACGGTTTTGTTCCATCATTCGACTCGTGTAATCAGGACAAGGCCAGTAAACAGCAACACCATGCCAATGTAGAACGTGGGCGGTAACGACTCATGAAACCATATGGCACCAATAACAGGCGTCAGGACAATCGATATCGTCACGAAAGGATAGGCACGCGATATCGGGGTAAAACTGAGTATCCACACCCACACCAGCGACAGGACAAGGTAAAGCACCATGGCGCCTGCAAAAGCCGGGTTAAAAGCCAGATACAGCAGTTTGTCGGCCAGGGAACCCGCAGGCATCCTGCTGGCAGACAGCTTGAACAGCAGCTGTCCGGCACACATACCGACAGCATAAAGCACAAGGATCAACACTTGAAGAACAGACATGTATTGTCCAGATCAAGAAAAGGTTGTTACGAAATACAATCGGGAGTACCCTTGGTCAACGAAATAAATCCACCCGGCTTGCTGGGCAATGTCCGGCTATGCTTATGCCTGGCGCCACATTCCCATATAAAACAGTCTTACAATATTTATGTTCGGGGGGATAGGCTTTGATCAGGCATTTCATGTAAAAAACGCCTGGTCAGATAACAACCGAAATTCCCCGACGACATTGAAACTGTTCTTCAGAGGTGGTTACTGGCGCTTCCATCGATCGTGCAACCAGAACCAATCTTCAGGCCATCGAAGGATGTACTCCTCTATCACCCTGGTGTACCGTGCCGTCAAGGTGGCGATATCCTTCTTGTTGAACGTAAGGTCCGACATATCGATTGCCCGGGTCTCGATAATGTATCTTCCGTCACCGTTGCTCCTGCACATACCGACGAAAAGCGGCACCTGGGCTTTGAGAGCAAAAAAGGCCGGACCGTGGAACATCGTAGTCCGCCTCCCGAGGAATTCCCCGTAATTGGTCGCGTTCGAGTCAGACTGGTCACCAAGGATTGCCAGAATACCTCCGGCATCGAGCAGTCTCAGACCCTCCCTGAGCGCCTGCTCATCATAAACGATACTGTTCCCCCGCATCGTCCGCATCTCGTTTATGGTGCGATCAACCATCGCGTTACGGAGACGCTTGACAACGATTGTCACTGGATGGACCTTGATGCCAAAGGCCAGGGCCATAAGCTCCCAGTTACCGTAATGGGCAGAGACCATGACCGCGCCAGTCTGCCCGTTGCGAGTCCCTCTCAGGTATTCCCCGGGATCAAGATCGACCAGTGAAGAAACGTCATCGATATTCCTGATGAGCGGAAGACGCAAAACCTCAAGCAGATTTGCGGCAACATTCCGATAAACATCCGTTGCGATTCGACGAATTTCATCCGGGGTCTTCGCTGGAAAAGTCATGCTGAGGTTCCTGTACACCAGCGCACGCCTTATCCCGACGACCTTGTGCGCAAAATCTCCGAGCAGGAACGCAACTCGTCTCGTCTGACTTCGGCTGAGCCGCCTGACCATTCCCCCAAGCATGTCTATAGCATGGAAAGTCCATTCTGAAGAGGCCGACTTGATCCTGTGGCGAACCCTGCCTTTCAACTCACCAACGAACGTGCTCATAGCAATCGGACACGATCCATGTTCATTACTGTCATACCGAAACAAATAAGAGGTCTCACTGTCATCGACAAGGCTGTTGGAAACCGATAAGACGGGAACCTGCCAACCCTGAAAATAATCGGGAGAGGCTGTGGTAAAGATAAATAATGCTCAATCAATGTACTGCATGGCACTGAGTCTTCGAAAAACTAAACACCAGTAAGAGTCTTTGCTCAAACTGAAAACGCCACTGAATGTAAGAAACCGGAAAGAAGAAGTAAAAAGAGCTGAAGAGAATCAAATGTTCAGGGATACCAGGAAGACTCAGAACATCGATTTTGGCAGAATCGACAACAGTCTAAGGACAATAGAGGGAATCGGCACCGTAAAACGAAAATACCTCGAATACCTGCTATAGGCCTCCTTATTGAGGATGTTCTTCCTGCGAAGACGCTTGAGTGCGGATAATGTGAACAATCGAGATTTGACCCCATGGTCCATGATGCATTTCAACTTCGCATCGAGGTCATAGGAGGCCGGCAACGAAAAAATGAAATTCGCCCACCTCTTCGTCCAGATCTCAAAAGTCTGCTCCTGCCAGCTCGATTTCTGTACTCCAGGAACCTTGAGCCCCATAACCGAATGCTTCGGAATCCACTTGATCCGAAACGGCCTGTCGGCGATATACTCTAAAAGAATGCCGGTCTGAAGGAAGTTCGTATCGCGGTAACGCTGATAATCAGCATGCTGGAGCAGCCTTTTACTATAGACCATCGACCCGATACAGGTCATATGCCATCCAAGGTCAGCAAGCAACCTGTTGCGGTCAGTGTAGACCTGTTCAGGAACATCAACAACCCGATCTTCGACATTGACAAGCACAGCATCGTAGTCATCTTCCTCCAACGCAGCCATAACTGCATTGAAAACCGGTTCGGCTATTTTGTAAGTGTCTCCGACAAGCCAAACATAGTCCGTGTCCGGATAACCGAGTACCCTTTCGAAATTCTCGTCTGGCCCGATCGTGGCCCCATTTCGGTAATACCGGACATGAGGGCTTTCTTGTGCATACCTGTCAAGAATTTCCTTCGAACCATCACCCGATGCGTTGTCGCTGATATATACATTCACGAAATGCTGTTCAGCGCAAAGACGAAGCTCACTCATAAACGAATCGATGAAGTCGACTCGATTGTAAGTAGGAACTGCTATTGATAACTTTCTATTCGAATCGACCACTATCCTTCCTTGATTCATGTATCCTTGTCAGACTTCAATGCAAGCCAAAATAGTCAATTCCCAACAAACATAGATATTCTGTAAATTACTATCTAACATATATATAAGGCGATACTTGAGATGAGATACACATCACACACTCATTCACAATCTCCCAACCATAACTATTCGAACCTCTTTCCGGGACTACAGGTACGCAGAAAAAAAAGCACGCAAAGATCACCTCATAAAATATACTGCCATTATTTTGCTTCTCATTTTCACTCCAGTCAATTACCGCTTCTCTTTCCGTTTCTCAGGTAGAGATCTATTTTCAGGCCGTCTATTTCAACACTTTTCACAACGCTGATTTCGCCCCTCTCCTCAAGCCCCTTTATTTCAGAGATAATTTTCCGTTGAATGCATGGTGCATTATTGTTGAACAGTCGTTCATGTGCCGAAAAGACATCGTCCGAGAGCTTTGCGACAACCAATGCTGTCGGTGGATTAATTCCCAGATTTTCAACAAGAAGCTCACCCGACCGTATATTCATGAAATCGAACCAGCTTACCACCAGGTTGTCATAGGGCATCCGGTGACTCATGATGTTGAACACCGGCATATGAGGAAACACATACAAGCGATCTCCGGGTCTGGTCCGCTCCCTGATGATCGAAACCATCGATTCAAGGTTTTGATACTTCTCGACATCCATCCCTGTACCGCCAAAGAGTTCGTCATTCACGACGCGCTTCAACGGCATCCTTACATCCTGGGTTTTCACCGACCACCACGAATATGGCGCTTCAAACTTCTTCTCGACCAATAAAGCCAAGAGCAGCAACGATATACCGATGGGCACTATTGAGGAGATCACGAATGGCACCGACAAGGTCATCAGGAACGAGATCGCTATCCCCAACCCGGCAAACGAACTGATTTCCGAAAGCCCGGCAGAGGTCCCGTTGGCGGCCATAAGTGCAAGGCCGAATGAAAAAAGAAGCACGGCCTTGCCTGCACCTTCTGATGATTTGATGATCAGTTTGAACATCGCAATGATCGTGCCGGCCAGATAAATTAACAGAGACAGCAGAATTACGTTATTATAGACCAGCGCTCCCTGATCCCTGACGTCATTGCCAAAAAAGACTCCCCGATACCTCAATCTGAGGATTAACGCGATGACCAGCAGCATCCCGATAACGGCGATCACTGCGCTCAATACGCCATCTCTGGCTGATGTGGACACGGTGCCCTTCACCCTGTTTCTCAGAATCCGGATCAGGACATAGGGAATGCCGGTCATCGCCATGATCACTGTGACGTCGACGAACAGCTCCCTGGATTGCGCGATGAGGGATTGGCTTGTAAGAATTCCGCTGATCCACGCTGTAAATATTTTGCCGGTTCCACCTTTTGCACGTATGGCATCCGTCACGACCTGTTGCATGAACTCACCTGTTGCGCCATTCAGCGTGAGCAACACTAAACCTGTGCCTGTGATCGACAGCAGCCCCGCCGAATAATGAAGCAACCGGGACATCCGCTGCCCTTTACCATGCACCCGCACTGTAACGAACACGTAGACGACCGAGAGAACGAGTGATGCCACACCTCCGTTAGACTGCTTGGTCATCACCGCAGCAGAAAGAAAAAGTCCTGCGAAAAATGCAGGACTTATCACGCTGCCAGACCGCCTGCGTAAATTTACACCAGCATCCAGGATCATACAGTACACCCCGAGAAGTAAAAACAGGGACACTACCTGCGTGAAATCGTAACCGATATATGCGACGCCCGACTGATAATAGATAGCCGCAACAACAGCCCCGAAAGCACTCGCCCATGGATCGAAAAACTCGGCAAGTATCATCCACATGCTTAGACCTATACCGGACGTCACCAGAACCCCGAGTACCCTGAGAGGCAGGAACCCTTCCCCGAAAATATTCTGCACGATCGCGACAAGGACTGGATACAGAGGCGTCATCAGTATCGGGAAATCCCGATAAGGAACTTTTCCAGTGCGTATAAGTATCCCGTATTCAGAAAACCACCCTTCGGTAATGGGAAAGAATGAAAAAGCGTAAAACACCTGATAAATCACCAGGACGATGACAACCATCATCGAGGCGGCCAGCCTGCCTTTCTGCCTGTTGCTTCTCATTGAGAAACGGAAGGATGAATTAATCATAATGACCCTACGGGCACGAGCTCGTCCGGTTATAAGAGTACATCGGTGAAGCATTGCCTGGGAGATCTTGAATCCAGACACGGGACATCTCGGGATACCCGTAAGCACCGTGCCAAAGACAGAGCTTTACCTCATTCAAACGAACTCGGACAGCATTATGGCCGGCCCGTATCATGGATGGCAGTGCTTACGCTTTACCATTATCTCCATCGAAATTAATTCGCTCCTGCTCGTATACCCTTGGCCTTGCCAATACCTGAGTATAAATCGCTCCTACATACTCTCCGAGAATGCCGATAAAAAAGAGCAGCACGCCGAAAAGGAAAAAATTACCGATCAGCATCGGGGCGATACCCGCCTGAAAGGTGTTCCAGAAAAGTAACTTGCCGACAAGAAAACCAATGCCTGAAAGAAGACTGATGAAAGAGAGAATGAAACCGAAAAACGTGGCGATCCTGAGCGGAACCTTGGAATTACTGATAATTCCAAGGATTCCCATATCGTACAATGTGAAAAAGTTGTTTTTCGTTATACCGCGCTCACGCCTCGGCTGAGTATAATTGACCGTGGCAACCTTGAACCCAAGTTCTGAAATAATCCCACGGAAAAAGGGATATGGATCATCGATCGCGCGCAATATCTGGATTATTTTTTTATCATAAAGCCCAAATCCAGTAAAGTTTTCATAAATCTTTACATCGGACAATTTCTTGAGAAGCCTGTAGTACATTGTCCTTATGGAATACATTATTCTGTTTTCCAGGCTCTGGTTTTTCACCGCGATGACTATGTCGTAGCCATCCTCCCACTTCTTAACGAAATCGACAATCATCTCGGGTGGGTCCTGAAGATCGGCAACAATGGAAATCACTACATCGCCGTCAGCCTGAATAAGGCCGTGGTACGGGGAACGGATATGTCCATAATTCCTTGAATTAACAATCACTTTAACACGATCATCAGCAACTGCTATTTCGCGCAAGATTGAAACTGTTTTGTCAGTCGACGCATTGTCGATGAATATATGTTCATAAGCATACTCTTTCAAAGTCTTCTCCACAACATCTCTTACCTGAGTATAGACCTCCCGAATATTTTCTTCTTCATTATAGCATGCCGTAACAACCGATATCTTCTTCATGCCTTTACTCTTTTATAGATTGATATTAATATGCCTTTTTTAATTAATGTGTAATCACCTGACACACCTTCAAATATTTTATTAAGGAGCTTCAACCGCTGAACCCGCCATATCGACTCCTGGCTCAAATAACCTATAACAGGAATTTTTGGGTCAATTAAATCATTATTAAAGTTTCGATATATATCAGTATCCACAAATAGATATTCTGGCCTCGCATCTTTTATACACTTTATAGAGCCATAAACCTCTTTGTCCGTCACGCAATACCATTGCATATCAAAAAAGGGCATCATACTATATCTTTCAGAAAGAAATGGCAGAATATTATCATATTTTGATATAATATAAAGTCCTCTTTGATCTGGAGAATACTCCTTTATCAACATGATCGACTCATTAAAATGCTCAGGATTCATCGTAGACACAATATCAGCCCTCTTCATATTCCACTCATATGCCTTATGCCTTTTAAATATCTGGTCATACTCATATTTACCATCAACAACGAACACGACTGATCGGACATAAAATACAACAGCAGCGGCAGAGACAATCAACAGGAATGAATTTTTATATTTTTTAATCACTGAAAGAACATCCGCCCTTTGTATGATCAGCAATGCAGTAAGAATATATATATGAAATCTGGAGGTTATTCCATTTTTATCATAATGCCAAACGACATACAAAAATAGCGCCTGAGAGTATAAAAGCAGATATATGATCGATGCGTATTCCAGTCCATTTTTTTTCTGTATTACCCTGTACAACAACAAATACCCTACCATAAACATCATTATAAACAGCAATATTTGCTGATACTCAATTTTAACACCAACCATTCCGTCAAAATAATACTTCGAAAGTCCACTGTTGGCATTTGACTTTATATATATCGCAACACCCGAAATTAATGATACAAGTGACAAAACAATGGTTGCCGCAAAATTCTCCTTTTCGCGAATCGCAATAAACACGGCCGAACAAATCACAGCCATGAGCATCATTGCTCCAAACTGCGGATTGATAACCACCTGAAATACGGCCAGGAGCAGTGCTGACGCAAGATAAATCAGACCTCTTTTAACACCAAACCAATACATGAGAAGTAAAATCGGAATGTCCATGAATTCCCTCCACGGGGAATCGCCTGGAGGCAGTATCAGGATATCATATCCACGATTATTCATGACGCCAACAGATAGCATAAATACGATGCATGCGAAATAGTAACTGCCAGTTATTTTATAACTCGTAAAAATCAAAAAAATGAAATATATCAGGTAGAACAAATAGCAAATCTTCAACCAGCCATGTAAAGATATTCCCCCTGAAAAAGTTAATATCTTGCCTATTATCATGGCCCCACCAAGACCATATTGTGCAACAATATTTTTGACGTCTTTACCGTAATAAAGCTCATTAAGGGGCGCCAGGATAAAATTATGATGATGAATCATAAATCTACTCAGCACCTGCTGGTGCATCTCAAACCTGTTATTCTTTAAAAATTTTATAACGCTTTTCGAGTATTTCGTAGTATCGGCCGCCACAGTCCTCCTCATTAGCCGATCAAGGACATTGAGTATAATCGGGTTCTCCTGATTCAGGATTAAATCATCACCAACCGGCATATTTAAAGAAGTTGAAAGACTGTCTTTATTATAAAAAATCTGATTGAGCGCATTATCTTTCAGATCAGACTCATGCCGATATACAGACTTCAAATCCCTCTTACCCAACCTTACAGTATTAACATCAAGATCCCCCGCGACAACATCATATTTATATGTTATCGGGGATTTGATATTTGCATTAAAATAGGCAGAATTATCATAATATCTTTTATTAACCAATGTCGACTCAGGAACACCGTAATACTCATTTACAATTTTCGGTTTTTTAAAAATCGGCTCATATAATAAATAAATAACCTGACCATATACGCCAGCAATAAGCATAATAAGAAACACAGTGCTTCTTCGCGCATCTGACATTATCTCAATTAAATGCGACGCTGTGCCCCTAATAATATTTGTAGGTTTTTTATATCCATTCAGCCATGTCATAATCAAATAACAGACAATCACCGACTGCAACATCATCCTCAACAACAATGAATCATATGCGCTTTGGCTACCCGTAAAAAATATTAGTGCAGGAAGCCCAGCAGATATAACTATTGCCGACAACATAGTATATTTATTTCTGAATATATCAATATACAGCACATCTGCTTTATCCTTGTATCGGGCCCTCAGCCTTACATCCTTATAAATATATGCATAGTACATCAGAAACATCACAACGACATCTATCACATAAACCAGCAGCTCCTTTTTCTTATTGAAATTAAAAAACAGACCAACCCCCTCATATAAAGGATACTCAATCACATTTATATATCTGCTAATAATCACAACAGACATATAATGAGCAAACAGGAGAATATTTATTCCTATCGTTGCGACTAAAATGTTCCAGAATGCACTTCTTCCGATTCTGATCATCTATCTTTAAAGGTATATTTTTTATGACTCATATAAGATATCAATACAATCACTACTACGGATATTGCCTGTCCAAGATACAGATCGACAGAAGTGAAACGTTTCAATGCGAATAGTATGAGCATATTTCCAAGATATGCATAAACATACACAACCGAAAACCTTAGATAGCCTCTAACCAGATTGCCTTTTGTCCTGAATACAAAAAATTTGTACAACAAATATGCGTTTATGGTGCTCACAACATAACAGATAAACAGGATAACGTTGTAATGCATACTTTTTGACAGCAGGTAGTAAAGACCGGCAAACAAACCGTAACCAAAAGCAGTATTCCACATCCCAACAATCAAATACATGATCTTTTGCTTGTGCCTCTCAATCATTTCCCTCATAAATACTGACGATATTTATTAATAAATCTTATCATTTCTCCTGTCTTTGCTCTTCAATGGCATACATAGCCACATCGAAATTGCATTCACTTTTACCGTTGCAGAGAACATCCTCTACTCTCTTTTTTGAATCGACGATCAAATAGGAACCGTCATCGAATACGACATCACCTTTCACGTTATACCTTACATTCTTTTCTTTTTCTGCGAGCAGATACAACTTCTTGCCTGCGTGAATTCGGTAGTATGGATTGGCCCCCCATTTCTTCTGGTTCCAGTATTCAGGTACTGCCCACATACCCGGCATGATCGCGGTATAGATGAGTCTTTTGACGCCAAGGTTATAGGGTACCATCAAGACGTTTTCGAAATTGAGCCCCCTCATGTGTCTGGCCAGCACCATCTGCTTCTTCTCGATCACCGTCTCCTGGCTGACGTATTGCACAACGTACAAAAGGCCGTTCAGAACCACTGGCAAGGCAAGAAGCAGAAGGCGGATCATACGGGTACCTTCCCATTCAGCTGATTTGCTCGACCATCTTTCAACACCGCTCACAAAAGCAATGATCAGGAGCGGAGCGAACAGCACATACATCTTCATGTAGGTGTAGTTGTTGTGCGGGCTTTTCTTGAAGACCAGAAGACCTACAGTCAGGATGATCATCATGACGGCTATCTTGAGAACCCTTGAGCGGCGCTGGTCCCGAATAACATCCAATATCGTGAAGGTCATCACACCGACCACAAGCGGCAATCCCAGGAGCGTGTCCAGGGCAGTCCTTTCCATGGGCTTCCCTGCTTTGTCGATCGTGAGGTACGAGTAGATGTCTCCATAGCCCAGAATATCGTGCGGCATCGCCCATAGCGGCTGAGGGTACCCGTTCCCTCCCTCTTGCAGTAACTGTTTCAAGGTCAATACCGCCCATTCGTACAGGTAGTTGCATGGCCATACGATCGCCAGGCCCAGCAAGCCGCCCGCGACCAGTATCAGGTAATTGTTCCATCGGATATTTCGATAAACCAGGAATTCGGCCACGATGACCATGAACAAGAAAAAAGGAAAGACGAGCAACAGCACTTCCCCGTAGCTCAGAAAAAGCGCGGCCATGACGAAACCGACCAGAATCACGAATGGCGAGCGTTCTTTGAATCCGGCATTTTCCTTTTCCATCAACATGGCAAGCAGCATGATTATCAACAGGAACAGCACATTCGCATAGGCATTGCCAAGAAAACCCTCGTACCACAGGTTCAGCATGTTGACATTGAATGCGATCAGCACGAAACCAAAATAAGCGACATACACCAACGAACCGTTGATCTTCCGCAGCCAAACGTACACCATCCCTGCTTCCAGCAAATATGGCACCACCATCGATACGAAGGCGATCTGGTAGCTGTGGTTCACGCCGATGATCTTGCCCATCATCACCTGATAGAAGGTGAGGCCCCACCTGAAGTAATTCATCAGCGGCCATGACATTGTCGCATCGGTATATCGATTCATGTCACCGGGCGTCATGCCGGCGAACTCAGGAGCCCTCATCTTCGATAGGGCCAGGCTTCCGCCGTTCATCAGGTACTCGACCATTTTGGTGTACTGCATCAGATCCGGGCCAACGCGATAGACTGAAGTAGAGTAACCAGTCGCCAACACAGGATAGATAAGTACCAGAACGACCGGAGTGATCAGCATAGTTCCATAGATCACGATGTCGGCAACATCGTCCTTGAACATTCCGGCCGCAAGCAGGAATCGTTTTCGGTTGAGTGTAACGTTTATTACCAGAAGCAGTAAAACGCATGCGACACACGACGCCAGATATAACGATGGCTTCACGCTATATCCTATCATGTATCCACCGAGTATCGACAAACAAATCATGCCGACGACAGGCCAGATCACGTAGATCGACCTCAAGCGCATAACATCGGGGGGGACGATCAACGGGTAAACACCCCACCCCAAGACAAAAAGCAGGGCGTACCCGAAAACTACCGAACGGTAAGCTTCGAAGCTCCACATCAGGAGCACCTGGATCACCAGGAAAATCGGGATCAGGAAACGCTGCTTTTCCTTTACTGTAGCGACAACTCGTTTTTCAACATCATTCTTCTGCCCCTTCCTCCAGAACGTAAGTGCCATCACAAGTACGATGACGTTAGCCAACAGCCGGAAATAAATCTCGTAATTGAGATTCTTAAACTGTTTCAGCTTGAGCAGCAAGGCCGGCAAATCACCGGTCCTGACTACGAGCTTGTCGAGATATATCTCGTAATTGAGGTGTTTAAAAATTTTTAAATTGACCAAAAACTTAGGCCAATCACCAGTCCTGACTTCCAGCTTGTCGATATCTCCTTTGAAAACGCGGTCCTTGTCAAACCCCCTGCCAATGACCAGGCGGTTCATCGATGCGAACACGCCGGGATCCATTGCATTGCAAATCTGTTTCCCGTCGAGAGATGCGGTCACATACCCCTTGTTCTGCACTTCGACTTCAAGCCGGTACCACCTGTTCTTAATAATCTTCTCGGGAATGACATAGATATCATATCCTTCGCTTTTTCGTGAATTGGCGACTACAAAAGCTGCTTCGGAATTATGGAACTCCAGACGCGCACCTTTGTTATAATCGTCAGTCTGAAACAAATCTATATAGTCTTCGTCGTTATGGACCCTGAAGAACATGCTCATCTTCACGTAGGCATATTTGGTTCGACCACCTGATCCGATCTCCATTGGCGTCCTGACCATTTCGCTGCTCCGGTATACCGATTCTCCGGATTGTCGAATAATGTCAATAATCCGTTCATGCCTGAAAATAACGCTCAACGTCAACCCCAATGCCAGAAACAAGCCGATAAAAAACAATGTTTTTTTATTCAGAAAACGATTCATAACGGGGTTTATTTGAATTCAGTACATCGACAAGCAAAGTCATTACCAAAACGTCAACATGGCAAGACCGCAAGGATACAACATCAGGACACTGCCAACGAACCATATAAGAACAAACAGGCCAACCAATATGCGTTATTGGATGGCCTGTGATGTCAAACAATGATCTGATCGCTCATGTCATTATGTCCATTGATGAGTTGATGGAATAATGCCATAGTCTTGCTCACTGTATTCCAAGACGCTTCTCGAGCATTTCGATGCGATGTTCGTCCTCCGACTTTATCCTGTGGTAGTAACGACGCTTGCTCTTCAACCAGAGAAGTTCGAACTCTACCGCCTTGAGGATGGCTTTCTCGGGATCTTTCAGGATCGAATCCGACTTGAACACGACTTTCCTGGTCTCGAATTTGTCGACAAGCCCATCTGCATGGAGGTTCCTGATGAAATCGATGGAACCCGTCGATATGGCTCCCCCAAGGCCGGTCTTGAGGCCTTTCTCCTTGGATTTGGTGAAAATGGTCTTGCAGTAATCGAAGATCGTGTCGCTGTCGACGATGCCCCTGTCGCCACCCATCGAACCGACAAAATCAACCCTGCCGACCGTCACGCCATGGAGCAGGTCGATGTTCGGCAGGGCGAGCATTTCATCAAGGTTGTTGAACGCAGTTATGGTCTCGATGTTGATAGCAAAATCGATGTCATTTCGGTTGTCTTCTGCGACGAAGGTCTCGATCGCGTTCAGGAATTTCGAAACGGCAAAAGCCGTCTCGGCCATCGGTGCGATGACTCCCTTCACCCCGATGGTGATGGCGTTGTAAATGTCGGTCACTGCTTCGACACCACCGATCTTGAGAATAATGGGCAAATCAACTTTGGAGGTCACGTCTTTAAGGCGCATCATCTCTTCGATTCTACTGCCTTCCGCTTCAAATTCCGCTTTGATTTCAAACACGCCGTACTCCTCTCGCAACTGTTTGAGGACTTCGATCATCTGATATTCTATAGTATTCATATCGTATTTTTAATTGATGAGGTTAACAATTTCTTTAAGAAAACTCACTCGTTCGCCGGAATAACCAGCATGCTCGTTTTCGCGATCGTACAGGATGCTTGTGCATCGAAAACGCTTGGCCATCTCAATATCGCTTTCTATACTGTCCCCGACGACACAGATTTCATCCGGTCCAACCCCGAGGTCGGTACAAAGCAGTTCAAGCATATACGTGTTCGGCTTCCCTGCGATGAAATCGGGCTCATGCCCGGTAGCACCAACCACAGCGCCAACCATCGCGCCACAACCAGGCAGCCGCTGCCCGCATTCAATTGGATAGGATGCATCCAAATTGGCCACAACGAGTCGAGCGCCCTTCCTGATTGCATGTAACGCTCCGGCGATACGCTCGTACGTTAATCCTGAATCAAGACCGACAACGACCGCGCGGGCTTGTTCGGGTTCTACAATCTTAATGCCTCGATGCTTGAGGTCATTGCCAAAATCGTCGCTACCGATCAGGTATACCTCATCAATGCCTTCACGTTCGAGGTATCTGGAACAGGCATAGGATGCGGTGTACGTGTTGCGTTCGGTTGCATTGAAACCAAGCGAGCAAAGCTTGATCTCTATTTGCCGGTTCGTCTTCGCCGAGTTGTTCGTAAAATAAACGATATCCAGCCCGGATTTCTCCAGGGCAGCCAGGGTTTCGACTGCCCCTTCGACCGCTTCGTTGCCTAAATACAACGTCCCATCCAGATCAAAAGCGATTACCTTAATCTGACGACTCATGGCAGGTCCTTCAGGATTCGCATTGTACGCGTACTTTATGTTTACTTTCTGACTGTGTAATAGTAATGTGCACCCAATGGCAGCCATGCAAGATAATTTTCCAACAATGCCAGTTTTGACAGAAACGAAGGCAAAAAGATCGTAAACCTCAGCGACGAATCCTTGAAGCCTTCGTTACGCAGGAGCCTTCCCAGGTAGTAAGGACTCAACAAGTTGGCATCAGGATCAAACTTGTAGTCGTTCTGGATGGCAACAAGCTGGGTGAGCGGATTGATCGGGTTAAGCTCGAAGATCACGAAAAGTCCGCCGGGCTTTAACCTTGAATAAATCCCGTGCATTGAATCCTTGTGTGATTTTCTCGGGATATGGTGGAAAACATTCGCACAAAAAACGACATCGAACATCTCGTTTCCAGGGATATTCTTCCCGTCGAAAAAATCGAACGAAATATTAGTGTGCGCTGCGTTATTCGCTCTTGCTACCCGGACCGATTCCTCGGATACATCGATACCGTACACGTTCACCCCGGGCATGTACTTCTGGATATATCCCTCCGTCTTTCCTGTCCCGCACCCATAATTCATTATTTTCAAACTCTTGCCGTGGTCCATGCCGGACAATATATCAGCCAATATCTTGACTTTATATTCGTCAAAATATGATGGGTCATAACCGGACAGACTTACAGCTTTTTTATGACCCTCATCATAATTGTCTGCATATTTATCAAATACAGCCATTGTTATTCGATTACAGGGTTAATAATCATATTCTCTGCAAACTCTTCCCTTTCTAAAAAAGGATACATATCCTCAAGTGGCTTTGAGACAACACGACCATCGGGCTTCACCTCTGATGATAATTTGGGGCTGAATATATAATCTCTTAACATTACCACCTCACATATAACCGGAGAATTGCTTTTTTTCAATTCAGTCACAATTGGCTGAATATCATCCCTGCAGGTTATCCGCTCCGTCCTGATCCCGTATGCTTTTGCAACTTCTATAATATTTGGAAAACTGATTCCGCTTGCCTTGTCGCTTCCCATAATCCTGCCGCCAAAGAAGGAGTTCTGCGTTTGCCTCATTGAGATATATCCATCGTTGTTCAGGTAGTAAATAATCACCGGAAGGTTATGGTGTACCAACGTCTGCAATTCCTGGATATTCATCTGAATGCTTCCATCTCCCGCGACACAGTATACCCGCTTGCCGCCGGATCCTATGCAGGCCCCGATAGCTCCCGGAAGGTCATATCCCATTGTTGCACTTCCCGAATTCCAGATCATTCTCTGGTCTTTTTTCACTATGGCTGCCTGGAACAGGCCCACACATGCGCTACCGTTGCCTCCAACGACAATATCACCATCGTCGATAGACTCAGTAAATACCCTGATGAAATCATACAATTCAACCGGTCCTTCAGAGTCCGGCACATCGTTCCTTTTCCTTGAGTATTTTATCTTTCGCTCCTGGCACCACTCCAACCATTCATGGCCATGATCCTCACTGATATTGAGGAGCTCCAGGTTGTCACCGGCTTTTTTCAAAAAGTCCTTCGCATCTGAACAAACCCCTATATCAGGGCGAAGAGTCGGTTTTTCCAATTCAGCCCTATCTATATCAACGATAATTTTCTTTGCCTCGCGAGCAAACGCACCCCAGTTATAACTAATCTGCCGTATATTATTTCTTGATCCTATCGATATGTATAGATCGCTATTCTGTACTATGAAATTACCAGCGCGATCACCAATCGTGCCCAGTCTTCCCATATACAGTGGATCATTATTATCGATCAGATCAATGCCGTTGAATGTTGAAACAACAGGGATATTCAACAATCTCACAAATCTCATCAGCTCCTCGACAGCTCCGGAAATTCTGATACCACGGCCGGCAACTACTACCGGCCTTTTCGAGGCCATAATCAGTTCTATGCAGCGGCTGATATCTTGCTCATTACAAACTGGATCCTGCTCATCAGTATCCTTAAATTCATAGAGATTATCGATATCAATTTCAGCTCCCTGTATATTTAAAGGCACATCGAGCCATACGG
The DNA here is from genome assembly GCA_035560975.1 of Chlorobaculum sp. Taxonomy (GTDB): domain Bacteria; phylum Bacteroidota; class Chlorobiia; order Chlorobiales; family Chlorobiaceae; genus Chlorobaculum. The sequence continues at coordinate 18,964 of DATMYL010000121.1, forward strand.
GACCAGGCCGACCAGTCGTTGCCAGATGAATGGCCTTGTCTATGTGATACTTTATTTTTTGAGGATCATCAATAAACCGGGCATACTTTGTTATAGGCCTGACAATATCAGTGATATTTATCTCCTGATCGCCCAGCTGTCTTAAACCGATTTCCCTGCATGATTCGATGGATGTCTCATATTTGATCTGGCCGGATATGTAAAGAACCGGCACCGAGTCTGTCCATTGTCCTATAACACCTGTGATTGCATTGGTGCCGCCAGGACCTGATGTCACCATCACGACTCCCAATTTATTCGTCACTCTCGAATAGCCCTCTGCGGCAATTGCGCAAGCCTGTTCATGATGGTTGCAGCAGTACTTTACATCTTTTGACTTCCCAAGAGAATCGTTTAAATGCATTGCACCACCACCCGGAATTGTGAAAACTATTTCCACTCCATGGTAGGCAAGACGCTCTATCAGGTAATCGGATAACTTCATTGTATTTTTCATCTTTTATTTATCGAACAACAAAAATTCTTTGTTTATGATATCTTTATTCCTGCCATACCAATCATACAACAGCTCAATACCTTTCCTGACAGGAGTCAATTTCAAGTCCGGCATCTCTTCATATAACCGGGCATTACTCCCGCTATAGGTATACCCAACGCCCTCATTGGCAATCATTATCGGCAAATTCTTCCCTGACACATCGTTCACCATTTCAGCAACAGACAAAAGACTTATCGGTTCATCCTGACAAACATTATATGATGCATGTTTTGGTTCATTTTCGATAAAATAGTCAATCACAGGCATCAAATCATCAACATACATGAAATTGAATTGTCGATCCTGCTTTATAGTTATCGGCAAATCATATATGGACTTACAGATGGCATTAGATATAAAACGAATCGCGTAATCCTCATACTTCCCAAAAATACTGAATATCCTTAACTCAACTACATCAGCTATTTTTTCGACATACTTTGCCGTCACATACCTGAAAAAACCATGTTCATCTTCAGGTATCAGATGACCGACAAAATCCTCGTCGACATTCATAAGATCCTGCCGCGCCATATCATAAACAGAACCTGAGCTTAAATATATCATCCTCCTGAATCTTGAGGCATTTCGCATCAAGTTATGAAACATCCTGCTGTTGAAATAAAAAAGATCATCAACATTAGGCGCATTTCGGTGTCCAGGCTTCACCGCAGAATGGATCACATAATCTATTTCATTGTTCAAAAAGAATTTATCAACATCACCACATAACGCCAGATCAAGTTCGCGATGCCTTGGAGCTATAATATTGTATTTACTCCCCAGGTACGACTCTATTATATTTTTGCCTATAAATCCGGATCCACCCGTAAGCAATACGTTATACTTCTCTTTCATAAACAGCCTCTATTTTCCGTAAAAATCTTAACGATATATGAGTAAATATTATAGTTCATAGCAATACTCATCATATGAGGGCACTAAATCGGGAAATATATCCATAGCTCCGATGCACGAGCTATAACGACTTTCCCTGTCTGGATACCTGAACGCATCGAAATGAATCAGGACCAATTGCTTCGCCTCAGCTTCAAGGGCAAGGCGGGCGGCAGTTTCAGGGTTGAGGTGCGGCCAGGACTCACTCTCCTCACCCGGCCTGAACGCACATTCGGCGATCAGCAGGTCGGCAGATCTCCCAAGTTTCACCGCGTTGTCGCAATAGCCGGTATCAGGGCAATAGGCTATCGTCTTTCCCTCGATTGTGATACGGAAACCGATTGTCGGAACCGAATGACGGAGCAACGCCGTCTGAACGTTAAAGCCGTCGAGTTCTGTGATGCCCTCTTCAAGTTCGACGATTTCGGCCGGATAGCGAAGCTGTGACAAGGGGAGCGAATAGGGAGGACCGATTATCGTTTGCAGGTGAGCTTTATCACCCTTGCGGCAGAAAATGGTGAGGCCTTTCTGAAATTCGAATTTATTGAGCAGATGGAGGCCTATGATGTGGTCCAGATGCAGATGGCTGAGGAACAGGTATACCGGCTTATCGTGTTCGATGTATCTGTCGGCTTTGTAGAGGCCGCTGCCTGCATCGAGCAGAATCGAAGCCGTTTCTGATTCGATAAGAATACAGATGGTATTTCCTGCCGGGGTATCGTACCAGCCGTTTGTGCCCAGAAAAACCACCTTCATTCTCGCCTCCCAGGATTATCGGCTATTCATGTAGTGGGCAATCTGCCGCAGGCAAAGGTCGTGCACTGATCCGGCGCTGTACTCACGATACCAGGCAACGGTCTCTACCACCGCTCTGTCGATTCCCCATACCGGCGACCAGCCGAGGTACGCTTTGGCTTTGGCGATATCGAGCTTCAGCAGGTTCGCCTCGTGAACCGCTCCCGGGGTAGAGCGGTCATCCCACCGGCCCTCTCCCCAGGCCTTGACGACCCTGTCGACCAGTGAACCGACGCTCAGGAAACTGCTTTCCTCAGGGCCAAAATTCCAGCCCCCGACGTACTCCGCCGGGCTTCCGAACATTTTTTCGGCGAGCAGAAGATATCCGGACAGCGGTTCGAGTACGTGCTGCCATGGACGCACGGCGTGTGGATTCCTGACGACAACGGCTTCACCCCGTTCGAGATGCCTGATGCAGTCTGGAAAAATCCGGTCGACCTGCCAGTCTCCACCACCGAACACGTTGCCCGCTCTTGCTGACGCAAGGCTTTTACCGTGACGCGCCAATTCCTTCGGGTCGAAAAACGATTTCCGGTAGGCCTCGGTCACCAGCTCGCTGCACGCTTTGCTCGAACTGTAGGGATCGTGACCGCCAAGCCGGTCGTTTTCGCGGTATCCCCAGACCCACTCCTTGTTTTCGTAGCACTTGTCGGTCGTGATATTCACGATGACCCTGGTCGAATCACTCAACCGGCAGCATTCAAGCAGATTGACGGTACCAAGTACGTTAACTTCGTAGGTATCCCTTGGGGTATTGTAGGACTCCCGTACCAGCGGTTGCGCTGCGAGATGAAACACGATCTCGGGCCTGAACGAGTCAAAGCACTTTCCGAGTTTATCGAAATCCCTGATATCGCCTGTATTGTGGTGCATTTGCGCCCCGATGCCTGACAGAACGAAATTATCGCTCGCCGTCAACGGTTCGAGTGCATATCCGGCCACTTCAGCCCCGAGCATGTTAAGCCATATGGAGAGCCATGAGCCTTTAAATCCGGTATGTCCGGTGACGAGGACCTTTTTCCCCGCCCAGAAGTCGTTATTCAGCATGATCACGTTTATCGATTACCAGACTTTCCAGGGGGCGTTGCCCGATTTCCAGAGCTCTTCAAGGAAAATCTTGTCCCTGAGGGTGTCCATCGGTTGCCAGAAACCATGATGGGAATACGCCGCGAGGTTTCCTTCGCCGGCCAGCCGTTCGAGCGGCTCCCTCTCCCATGAAGTCTGATCGTTATCAATGTAGTCGATCACCTCAGGGGAAAGTACGAAAAAGCCCCCGTTGATCATCGCTCCGTCACCCTTCGGTTTTTCCTTGAAAGTCCTCACTTTGTGCTCTTCGATGTCAAGTACTCCGAATCGACCGGCAGGCATGGTAGCCGTCAGGGTTGCCTTGACCCCCTGCGACCGGTGAAAAGCCAGCAGGTCACTGATGTTGACGTCGCTGACCCCATCTCCGTAGGTGAAAAAAATCTCCTTTTCGTCTTTAACATAATCCTTTACACGCTTCAGCCTGCCTCCAGTCATGGTATCATCGCCGGTATCGACGAGGGTGACCTTCCAGGGCTCGGCCTTTCGGTGGTGGACTTCCATTTCATTGCGCTCCATGTCGAAGGTCACGTCAGACATGTGCAGGAAATAGTTGGCGAAATACTCCTTGATCAGGTATCCCTTGTAGCCGCAGCAAATGATGAATTCGTGGACGTCGTAAGCTGAGTAGATTTTCAGGATGTGCCAGAGAATCGGCATGCCGCCGATTTCGATCATGGGTTTCGGCTTGAGGTGGGTCTCTTCTGAGATGCGTGTACCAAGTCCACCGGCGAGAATGACTGCTTTCATTAGAGTGTATCTAAAGCTCAAAAAGGGTGTTGTCAGTACTGAGGACAGCAGCTCAGTATACGTTTTTCGTTGAAAATTTCCCACACTTTTTACACTTGCTATATCACTAAGACCATATAATAACTATACTTCGCGTATAGTATATATGACTGTCATTTACCAGATAAATCTTGCAGGGCGAGGGTCAACGTATGAAAATAAAATGAGGTAAATGTAAGCGGACCGAATTCTGGGCAGAAGTCACAATGGTGCAACAATTTTCAGTTGAACCTGGTACCGGCCCGGTCGAGAACGGAAGCTGAAATGCTTGCCAGTCGCGACTTTCAGCATCAGGCGGTTAGGGATGTACTGAAAATATCCCTTTGAAAGAGCGCTATTGCTCTCGAATTATTTCTGCCGGACCTCGTAACCCTCCACGTTGGTGCGGAGGCCTCGATGCTGATGGAGCGGGTATCGTGCGTCTCAGCCTTGCGGTTTGCTTCCGGAAAGGTCAGCAGTCAGCAGGAACTTCGCGCAATGAGCGTGCCGATTACGAACTGCAGCAGGGCGAACGACGACAACGCCATCGATGATGGGTTTGCCATGGATCTGAAAGAATAAACAGGTATGCGAAAATGGATAACGACTCAGTTATTGACAGGGCCATCCTGCTTCAACCATGCCGGCCATGAATCGGTCGACCATTCGGCAAGCCTGAACGTCCGGTACAGAATGGAGAGCCATTGCCTGAGCTCCGACTGGGAAAAAGGCATTGCGGCAACCTCTCCGTCCTGCAGAGGAAATCGCATCTGAACCTGCTCAGGAGAGAAGGTGAGATTAACCGTCGCAGGAAAAAATGAGCGTGTGGCAGCCTCCGCCTTGACCGGCTCAGGAGATTTGTTCGCCCACTCTGCCTCTCGCTGCTGGCAAGAGAGCAGCAGATTCCTGTCGATGACGGGAGAATCCTGCCTGGACTTCTCGCAGTAGGCGCACAACGCATCCGCTATGCGTCGGCTGAACCGCTGGGTGAACCAGAAAAGGACCTTTTCCCCACCCACCACGTCTGCCGACATGCAAATACGGTCCTCGATTTCGTTGTAGTGAAATGTCACTTTTTCAAGCACCAACATAGTATTTCAACTCAGTAAATGAATGTTATAAAAGGAAACGGATCCTGAATCCTGCTTCCCGATTTCTGCAGGACATCTGACTTGCGTCGTCATTGCTGCCACCCTTTATCCAGGGATATCCTCTCAAGATTACTGATATCGATACGGAAATACAAGTCCTCGTTCGTTTTGGGGCTAATCGTGTCGATTCAACGCCCCGAGCTCCTGCGGAATACTTACTGATCGCCCGGCCAGTCCGTCACACTGCTTCAGGTCGAATACAGGATTCGGAATATTCCCTCGATTTTATTAATATTTGATTATCCCCCATAAAGCCTGCTGTATCGCAGGGTTCCCCGATTTGTTCGGAGCCCTGGATATTGTACTGACGATCGACAATCAGTCAGGCTGTTTGTATTTCTCTGCTCTACACTGCAACAGTATGTCGAGGAGAATTCCTCTTGAATACCGCAGGTTTTGCAGACCCCCGACATTCCCCCAACGCCGGGCTCGAAGGCCTTATCCAGGGTTTTCGAACCGGTTCATCGCGAAAAGCCGGATGCCGGCTTTGGCGAACGCGTCCTGCTTTTTTACAGAAGATCTTATGCATACGATTTGAACAGGGGTGTCATTCAGGCGGGTCTAATGAGAATAAACATGTAGCTACGATGAATATTTTATCCAGAATCGTGCTCAAGGCGACCGACCGTGATTTATACGACAGGAAAAAACTCGAGGAACGGTCACAGCAATTTATCAGTCAGGCTTATGCTACCCGGATCGATTTTCCGGTCGAAAGGAAACCCTTTTATTCGTTCAAACACAGCGGCAACTCCGGCGACATCATCTACGCACTGCCGTCGATCTACACCCTGGCTGAGGGCTCTCCTGCCGACCTGTATCTGAACCTGAACAAGCACCTCGAATATTCGATCGTGCGAGGTCGCCATCCACTGATCAATGTGACGCTGAACCAGGCCATGTTCTCGATGTTGCGCCCTCTGCTGATGTCCCAGCCCGAAATCAACCGTTGCGAGATCTATAACGGCAACCCCATCGATTATGACCTCGACGTTTTCCGGGAATCACCATTCCCGCTCAATTCCGGAAGCATAGCCCGGTGGTATTTCCTGCATTTCGCGATCAACGCAGATCTGGGAAAGCCCTGGCTGCACGTCAAGCCAAACAATGACGTTGCCGATCGTATCGTCATCGCCAGAAGCCTTGGGTATCACTCTCCAGGCATCGATTACTCGTTTTTACGGAAATACGGGAAAAAAATATTGTTCGTCGGCGTGCAGGAAGAGTTTGTGGCTATGAGAAAAGCAGTACCCAACCTGGAGTTCCGGCCCGTCTCCGATTTCCTTGAACTCGCGGAGATCATCGCCGGATGCCGGTTTTTCATCGGAAACCAGTCTTTCCCTTTTTCGATTGCGGAGGCTCTGAAGGTCAGGCGCGTGCTTGAAGTCTGTTATCATTGCCCGAACGTAATCGTTGAAGGTGGCGACGGTTATGATTTCTGCTATCAGCCGCAGTTCGAAAGAATCGTCGACAAGCTCGTCAGGCAGTGGTGACTCCCCGGCACTCCTTGCCGGAGAAGGTCCTGCACTAAAAACCTGCAGATAAAGTCTGACTTCCCCCCCCTCTCATTCACCGCTTCGCATCCTGAAATACCTGCCGGTCTGGCAAAAGACCGGCTACAGGCGCTCTGCAACAATTTTCAGGGGCATCCCGAGTTAATATTCCGCTTTATATTTCTTATCTAAGAGGAACTACCCCAACGCGAAGATCCTGAAGGACGACATGCAACCGAATCAGCTCACCCATGAAGAGACCCTCCTGAAAGTTAGAAGCTGGCAATCTGAAGGGAAAAAGGTCGTATTCACGAACGGGTGTTTCGACATACTCCACGCAGGCCACGTCCGTTACCTGACGGCAGCACGAGGGCTTGGCGACAGATTGGTGATCGGGCTGAACAGCGACGCTTCCGTCAGGAGAATCAAGGGACCGAACAGGCCTGTCTCATGCCAGGATGACCGGGCAGAGGTGCTTGCCGCACTCGCTGTGGTCGATGCCGTTACCCTTTTCGACGACGATACGCCCGAAAAACTTATCGGCATGCTCCTTCCGGACATTCTGGTGAAGGGTGCCGACTGGCCTATAGACAAAATCGCAGGAGCATCGGCAGTCCTGCAGCACGGCGGCTCGGTCCTGACGGTCCCCCTGCTCGAAGGTCGATCGACTACAGGAATCATCGAAGCAATCATCCATCTTTACAGCTCACAGCCGAACGGTGGAAAGAGTTAAGAAATACACAATATTCATGATGGCCGGCGTCTCGGCGGCTATCCTCGCGCTTGTCGTGATCACCGCGTTCATACTCAACAGCGGCACGTTTGATCTTTTTGCAAAAAAGCAGATGCTCGCCCTGTTCAACGAGGAGTACCGGGGACGGCTGGAGCTGCGCGAAGTCCAGCTGCGCTTTCCTGACCGGGTGACCATCGTCGCGCCGGCGATTTTCGAGGAAGGAGCGAAAGAGCCGGCTGCAGCAGCCGACAGGATCAAACTGAGGTTCAACTTCCTCAGCCTCCTCAAGCCGAGGATCACCATGCTTTCTTTCAAGGATGTCGAAGTCGAAGGGTTCACGGGCCACATCATCGAACCCGAGAACGGCCAGCTCAACATCCAGAAGATTTTCATCAAACGGCATCCCGACAAACCAGAGGTGCTGGCTATCGGAAAGTTCCGCGCCAAGCACCTGAGCCTGAAAAACGGTTCGCTGACATGGACACCAAAGCACTCGCCCGCCTATAATATCAGGGCGCTGCGTCTCGACATGACGAAAGTGTTCGTCGCGAAATACCAGTTCATGGGATCTTTCGATCAGATCCAGTTCACGATACCGGACCGCGGGTTCACACTCAGGAAGGGATCGGGGGCGCTCGCACTCTCGTCGGTACGCAGCGAAGTGATCGGGCTCAACCTCGAAACCGATAAAAGCAGCGTCAGGCTTTCGGTCTCCATGGACGGTCTGGACCTATTCTCGGGCGTTTCCGTCGAGAGCGTCCTGAAGAACCAGACGTTCATTCACGTCGAGTCTGTCAGCCTCCACACCGACGACATAAACCGCTTCTATCCTGTACCTTCGATTCCGTCGGGCATGTACCGTCTGAGCGGCGACGCCAAGGGGACGCTCTCCGACCTGCAGATCATGCCGGTGACCTTCGAGCATGGCGACAGCCGGATAGCGTTCAAGGGTGAACTGCTTAACGTGCTGGACAAAAAGAACTTGTCGTTTCGCCTGCAGATTGACAAATCGAAAATCTCATCAGGATTCCTCACCCTGGTCCTGAAAGACGAACGGCTTAAAAAACTGGCCAGGGATTCTGCAGGCATCGAGTTCAATGGTATGCTGAGAGGGCAGCTCGACAAGTGGATGACGGACATGGATTTCAAAACCGCCATAGGAGACGGATCACTGGCGTTCGAAACTACGCGTGCAGCCGACAACAGATATCTGGCTGACGGTAAATTCTCGCTCGAAAAAATCGAGCCACACCGACTGATCGATATTGAAAAGGTCAAAAGCGGATTTACCGGCTCAGGGTCGTTCAACGGCAATTTCGGAGCTGACGGAATAGCATCCGGCCACCTGGAAGCTGCAGTGAAAAGCGCTTTCTGGCAGCAGCAGACGGTCTCATCGGGATCGATCATTCTCGATTTCACCGGCAATAAACTCGACATTTCTACCGATCTGCAGAATACGGAGGGTTCGGGCATCATCATGGCCGGCACGGTCGATTTTACGACTGCCGCCCCGTCGTACCAGGTAGGAGGCAGCGTGAAGAAGCTCGACCTGTCGAAGGCCGCCGCTTCGCAGGAGTTCAAAACCGACCTGAACGGCTCTTTCGAGATCAAAGGAGAGGGATTGGACCCCGCTTCACTTAACATCAAAGCGAACCTGGTATTCTCACCATCGTCGGTCAACGAGTTCCAGATCCCGGACCAGTCGGCGGTTTCGGCAAGCATCGTACAGTCTCCGGCATCCTCTTCGATCACCCTGACAAGCGACTTCCTTGACCTCTCCCTGCAGGGTACTGCATCGCTCAGCCAGGTCATGGGTGCGCTGAAACAGTCCTCCGCATGCATTTCGAAGGAGTTCGGCTCTCCCCAGGCCATAACTGCCCCCCGACCTGTCTCGCCATATGCATTTGCCTACAAGGTCACCATACGCGACCTCGCGCCGCTCAGGCCGATGCTCCCGGCTAAAGAGCTGCAGTTCCAGGGAAGCGCATCAGGAAAGGCCGAATATACTGGTGGACTGCTGTCGTTCGATGCGGACATCGGCATCGGTTCGCTCTCAAACGGCCCTTTGTTCAGCATGGGCAATTCAGCCGTAAAGGGTTCGGTCAAGTGCGGTCCCGCCGGCGTCTCGTCGGCTGCGGTTACAGGTACGGCCTCATCGATGACCGTCGCCGGCAAGGAGCTGAGGAGCCTGCGTCTCGTCTCATCGTTCGACAAAGGCTTGCTCACCACCTCAGTTGAGCTTGCCATGCCTCAGTTCGAGCAGAAGCTCAATGCAGATTTCCGGGCGCTGCGCATCGGTCAGTCGGCTACCGTGACCGTCGACAGGCTGCAGCTCGCAAGCCCGCAGGGCACGTGGCAAACATCGCCCGGCACCACTTTCGAACTCGCGCCGGCCTATACCCGATTCAACCGCTTCAGGTTCAACAAGGCCAACCAGTCGATAGAGTTCGACGGCTTGCTCAGCAGCACAATACCCGGGACTTTCCAGTGCACGCTGTCGAACTTCGATCTCGGCGAAATGAGGCACTTCCTTCTCGACCCGAGACTGAACCCCCTTACGGGCCAGGCCAACGCACGCTTCTCGGTAACCGGGAAGCCCGGCTCCAAAACAAGCGATTTCGAGCTGAGGGGAAGCAATGTCGCATACGACGAAATGAAGATCGGCACCATCCGGATGACGGCTGACCATACAGGTGATCGTCTGCGTTTCAACTTCGAGAGCCAGGGTTCGCAGGCTGTTGCCGGTGGGACCCTGGGCTCGTCCATCAATACGATCCGGGGATCCGGGTCGATTCCGCTGCTGCTGAATTTCTCGCCGTTCCAGCTGAATATACCGGAGAACCGTCCTTTGCAGGCTTCGTTCCATTCGGACGACCTTTCGGCAAGGTTCATCGCCTACGTCGTGCCGATTTTCGACTATGCAGAGGGCATCATCCCGACCGATCTGCGTATCGCCGGAACCATGCCCAGACCGGACATTTTTCTGACGACCCGCCTGAATGACACCAGGATCCGGATCGCCCCGACACAGGTCACGTACCGGATAAACGGCGAAGTGACCGGTACGCCTTCCAGGATTGACATCGGCAGCATCAAACTGAGTGATAACCTGCAGGGCACCGGTTCGATCAGCGGAATGATCCGGCTCGAGGGGCTCACCCCCAAATCGGTCAACTTTGCGGGAACCTTCAGGAATCTGCTGCTTTACAATAAAAAAGACCTCAAGGACGACACTTCGTTCGGCACCATTACCGGTACGACCGAAAACCTGAGATTCTACGGCGACCTGACGGCGCCGACAGCCGAAGGCGAACTTACCGTGACTGCTGCAGATTTCAGCCTCTACCGCAAAGGTTCGAACGAAAGCGCCAAATATATCGGGGTAGAGAAATTCATCGAATTCGTGCCGCGGCGTCCTGTAGCCAAACAACGCGCAACAGCAAAAGCGAAACCGGAAGGGTACCCGCAGTTCCACTACAACCTGCTCGACATACTCCAGATCAGGAACCTCAAGCTGTTCTGCAACGTCCCGCTGAAAGGAACCATGATTTTCGACCGTATAAGGGGGGAACGGATCGAAGCGTCGATAAACAACCTTTCGCTCAATGTAAACAAGGTCGATCAGCGCTTCAGCCTGTTCGGGGCGGTAGACATCGTCGGTGGAAAATACACCTTCTCCAACTCGAGTTTCGACCTCGAAAACGGCGGCAGGATCACCTGGAACAATGAAGAGATCCGGGATGGCCACATGGAAAACGTCTATGGCGGAAAACAGGTATCGGCCTACGACGCTCAGACCGGTGAAAGGGACAATGTAAAGCTGCTCATCGCCGTCAGCGGCACGCTCGACACTCCGAACGTACGCATGGGCTACTACCTGAACGACGACCTTCAGCCCTATTCGGCCGTGAATATGATCGGCAGGCAATCGAGTCATATCGATCCGAACGCGGACCTCAACGTCGTTTCGATGCTCTTTTCGAGACAGTGGTACCTCAATCCCGAACGACAGTCGGCCGGCGGCAACATTCCGGTATCGAGTGTCGGCGTATCGGCAGGGACCGGCCTGCTCTCATCGCAGTTGTCGAGCATCGTGCAGGACATCGCCGGACTGGAGAGCTTCAACGTCAACGTCGGTACAGGGGCCAACGGAAACCTGAGCGGACTGGAGCTCTACTTCGCCATGCTCGTTCCGGGAACCAACGGCAAAGTCAGATTCATTGGAACCGGCAGCACCACCAGCCCAAAAAACAACACTACGACAAGCTACTACGGGACGTCCCAGAAGATCGAATACCGAGTCAATCCAAAGGTGTACGTGGAGGCTTTTCGATCCTATGGATTGAACAACAACGACGCCGCATACAGCAGCCTGCAGAAACCTACCGAAAACTGGGGGGTCAGCGTCTCGTACCGGGAGAAATTCCATACCTGGAGCCAGTTCTGGGACCGCATGTTCGGCAAGAAGGAGAAAAAAGAGTAGGACTCCAGTACGTATTATTTTTCATACATTTAATGATAACCATTTATAAGTTTGACCGTGCTGACCGGTAAAAACATCATCCTTGGCATCTGTGGCGGCATCGCTGCCTATAAAACTCCGCACCTTGTCCGGTTGCTGAAAAAATCGGGGGCCAATGTGCAGGTGCTGGCTACGACATCGGCCCTGAAGTTCGTGAGCGAACTGTCGCTGTCGACTGTGTCGAGAAACCCTGTGCTCGGCGACATGTTCACTGCTGACAGCGCAGGCGAAGGCGATCGGACCATGCACATAACCCTCGGCGAATGGGCTGACGCATTCGTCATCGCACCCGCAACGGCAAACACCATCGCGAGGCTGAGCACCGGAATGTGCGACGACATGCTCTCGGTCTGCTTCATCACGCTTCGCCCTGACAAACCGGTTCTCCTGGTTCCTGCCATGGACGGATACATGTACGAGTCGCCTTCGGTGCAGCGCAACCTTTCGGTGCTGGCGTCACAGGGGTGCCGTATTCTCGAACCCGAAAGCGGCGACCTGGCTTCAGGACAGTGCGGACTTGGCCGCATGCCCGAGCCTGAAGCGATCGTCGAAACACTCTCCGGGATGCTGCCGCCTTCGCCGGGCTCGGTACTGAAGGGTCAGCGCGTGCTCGTCACCGCCGGTCCGACGAGGGAGAAAATCGATGACGTACGATTCCTGTCGAACTATTCTTCCGGCAAAATGGGGTTCGCCATCGCCGCCGCCGCGGCAAAGCGCGGGGCTGTCGTCCGGCTTGTGACTGGTCCGGTCAGCCTCACTACTCCGCCAGGCGTGGAACGTGTCGACGTTGAGAGCGCTGTGGAGATGATGGAGGCATCCCGACGATTTTTCGATGATTGCGACCTGTTCATCGGGGCTGCAGCCGTGGCCGATTATCGTCCTGAAATGCCGGTCGAGGGCAAACTCAAGAAAAACGATGCCTCGATGGAGATCCGCCTGGTGAGAAACCCGGACATCCTCTCTGAGTTTTCCGCCGGCAGGAAACCGGGCCAGATCGCCGTCGGCTTCGCGCTGGAGACCGCCGGAGGCATCGGCTATGCGAAAGAGAAGCTTGAGAACAAAAAACTGGACATGATAGCATTCAACGTCTATGACCGCAGCACTTCCGGGTTCGAGGTAGACACCAACGTACTGACGCTGCTGGACCGTTCCGGCAACGTGTCGGAACTGCCCTTGCTCAGCAAGGAAGAGGCTGCCGGACGACTGCTCGATGCCATCGAACAGCTACTGCATCGATGACCGAAACCCCTTGATTGCAATGAAGCAGGAATCGCTTTTCGATCCCGTTCCGGAAGAGTCCGGGCCGGACGACTCTCCGGTAATGGATCTCGATTCTCTTTGCAGAATCGCAGTTGAATGTCGACAGTGCCGGCTCTCACAGATGCGCAAACATGTCGTGTTCGGCGAAGGGAATCCCGAAGCCGGGCTTTTTGTTATAGGAGAGGCCCCCGGTGCTGATGAGGACGCTCAGGGAAGGCCTTTCGTCGGCCGGTCAGGCCAACTGCTCGACAAGATCCTCCTGGCGATCGGTTTCGAACGCAAGGAGGTCTACATCGGCAACATCATCAAATGCCGGCCACCCGAAAACAGAAACCCGCTCGGCGACGAGATCGAATGCTGCAAGCCCTGGCTGATGCAGCAGCTGGAAATCGTGAATCCGAAAGTGCTGCTCCTTCTGGGTCGGGTTGCGGCCAACACCATACTCGGCAATACTCTTTCTATGGGCGCCATGAGGGGCCGCATCATCCGGTGGAACCAGTTCGACGTCGTGGTCACCTACCACCCGGCGGCGCTCCTGAGGAACCCGAACTGGAAAAAACTCTGCTGGGAAGATGTACAGATGCTGAGGGCGCATTACGACAAGGTCTGCCCGAAAGGCTGACCGAATGAACAGGGAAATACGAGGAAAAGAAAGGGAATGAAGAAACGTGAAGCACTGCTCGACCTGAGCCGTGACATAGATTTCAGCCAGGAAAGCCGGGTCCCCCCCTACTCGCTGGAGGTCGAACAGGAGGTGCTTGCATGCATCCTGCTCGAAGACGACCCGATCGAACAGGTAATCCAGATTTTCGGGGATAACGGAGAGGCCGTCTTTTACGAGAAACGCCACCAGATCATCTTCCGGGCGATGATGCAGCTTTACCAGAAGCGACAGGCCATCGACCTGATCACGGTAAGCGAAGAGCTGTCCAGGATCAACGAGCTGGAAAACGTCGGCGGCAGGCCATACCTCGGCGAGCTTTCCGGGAAGGTCATCAGCTCTGCAAACATCGAGTACTATGCACGGCTGGTGAAGGAGAAGTACCTGTACCGCCGACTGATCTCGATTTCGTCGCATATCTCCGGCGCGGCCTATAACACATCGATGGACATCTTCGACCTGGTCGAGAACGCTTCACAGCAGTTCTTCAACATCTCGCAGTCGGGCATCAAGAAAAAGGCCACCAGCATCAAGGAGCTGCTGAAGACGGCGACAAGGATGATCGAGAACCTCAGTTCGTCACAGTCGTCAGTCACGGGTATCGGATCGGGATTCTCGGACCTGGACGCCTATACTGCCGGGTTCCAGAACTCGGATCTGATCATCATCGCGGCCCGTCCTTCGGCAGGTAAAACCGCTTTTTCTCTCGCGCTGGCTCGTAATGCAGCTGTTAACTTCAACACGCCGGTGCTTTTCTTCAGCCTCGAAATGGCCGAAATCCAGCTTGCCGTCAGGTTGATGTGCGCAGAGGCTTACGTGGAGTCGCAGCTGGTCAGGCGCGGCCAGATATCGCCGGAAATGATGGGAAAAATCATCAACAGCATGGACGCCCTGGCTGAGGCGAAACTCTACATCGACGACACGCCGGGCATCTCGATCATGGAGCTGTCGGCCAAGACTCGGCGCATGAAGCAGGAGCACGGCATCGGAATGGTTGTGGTCGACTACCTCCAGCTGGTCACTCCCGTCAGGGACGGCCGGTCGAACCGTGAGCAGGAGATCGCCCAGATTTCACGTTCGCTGAAGGCCCTCGCCAAGGAGCTCAATATCCCGATCATCGCGCTGGCACAGCTCAACCGCTCGGTGGAGCAGCGTTCCGGCGACCGCAAACCTCAGCTGAGCGATCTCAGGGAGTCGGGCTCGATCGAACAGGACGCGGATATGGTCATGTTTCTGTCCAGGCCGGAAATGTATGGCACCAAGAACTTCGAGGATGGATCATCGACGAAGGATATCGCCGAAGTCGTCATCGGCAAACAGCGTAACGGGCCGATCGGCACCGTCAGGCTGCTGTTCCTGAAAAACTATGGCCGGTTCCAGTCCACGGCCAACTCCTACCTCACGGCAGGCGATGAGCATCACCAGCCTGAATCTTCCAGTGGAGGTTACCAGGAGGCGTTCCTGCCCGAACCGCCTCCTATGGACATGGACGGCTACATCAACAATTCGGACGCAGCACCCTTTTAGCACTGCCGATCATGCCATACAGAAAAGCACCGAAATCAGCCGCTAAACTATCGGCGGAATCAGCAGGGGAGATCAGCGAGGCTCACGACTCCCCAGGACTGGAGCGTCGCCATTACGGCATCGGTGGCTCAAAAGGGTTCGCCATCGGGGATGCATACGAATTCGTAAGGGAGTCCATCGACCACGAGGCTGCGGAGCTGAGCTATGACAACGTGGACGAGGAGGTTGACCGGTTCCTTGCCGCACTGCACCGTTCGGAGAAGGAGCTGAAAAAAATCGAACGGGTGACCACGCGCAAGATCGGCAGGCTCTATTCCGACCTTTTCCAGGCTCAGATCCTGTTGCTCAAGGATCCTGTCCTGATCCAGTCCATAAGTCGCCGGATACGCACGGAACTTAAACCTGCGCACCTGGTCATCGAACAGGAGTTCGGGAAATACCTTGAGAATTTCATCAATTCCGACGACATATATTTCCGCGAACGGGCGACCGACCTGCATGATATCAAAGACAGGATCGTCAGGAACCTGCATATCCGCAAACTGCACTCCTGGGTACCCGAAGGAACGATCGTGGTATCGCACCACCTCTCGCCGGCAGACATCATCCTGCTGAGCAGAAGCAACATCAAGGGATTCGCCACCGATACAGGCGGCAAGACTTCGCATATCTCACTGATCTGCAAATCGCTCAACATCCCCATCGTGGTCGGGCTGGGCAACTTCTCGCAAAAGGTGACCTCCGGAAGCCGCATCATTCTCGACGGCAGCGAAGGGATGATCATTACCGAACCGAAGGATGATACCTTCGAAGAGTACCAGAAAAAAAAGGATTCCGAAACGAGGCGTAAGGCCGACGACTCGATACTGGCTCACCAGCTCGCCTTTACACGCTGCGGTGTCAGAATATCGGTCTATTCGAACATCGATTTCAAGGAAGAGCTCGAAAACCTCGATGCGACCGGGTCTGAAGGCGTGGGCCTTTTCAGGACTGAAAACCTGTTCCTCGATGACCTCAAGCCCCCGAAAGAGTCAGTCCAGCACGACTATTACCTTGAAATGGCGGAGATTCTGACACCGAAACCACTGGTCATCCGGCTGTTCGATATCGGTGGCGACAAGCTGCTCTACTCACCGGTCAAGGAACCGAACCCTAACCTCGGCTGGCGGGGGATCAGGATCCTGATCGACGTACCGGAAATCCTCGAGGCGCAGATCCAGGCAGTCGTCAGGGCTAACGTCCACGGCAACATCGACGTGCTCATGCCGATGATCTCATCGATTGAAGAGATAGAATACATTAAAAGCGTACTCGACAGGCATTACACACGCATCAGGACCGAGATGACGGAACCTCTGGTCAAGCCGGGCCTCGGGGCGATGATCGAAATTCCGGCGGCCGTCGAACTGATCGACGAAATCTCCCGTATCGTCGATTTCGTGAGCATCGGCACCAACGACCTCACACAGTATACCCTTGCTGTTGACCGCAACAATCTGATCGTCCAGGACCTGTTCGAGAAATTCCACCCTTCGATCATCCGCCAGCTCTACAGAGTCATCTCCACAGGTCATAAAAACCACTGCAGGGTCTCCCTTTGCGGCGACATGGGCTCGGATCCCATTGCAATGCCTTACCTGATCGGATGCGGCCTCAGGGAGTTCAGCATCATCAGTTCCGACATCCCTGCCATGAAAGCAGCGGTAAACAGGTACACCATCGAAGAGTGCGAGGCGCTCACGGCCGAATGCCTGAAAATGTCAAAACCCGCCTTGATAAAAGCCCGGCTCGAAGAGTTCGCCAAGGCGCATTGAGGGTCGAAAGCACCTTAACTGTGAAAAGGACCAAAGGGACTTAAGGGACTAAAAGGACATAAGAGGTTCAAGAGGCAAGGATGATGCGGCAGCGCCTCTTCTTTTCCAGGGAACGCCTGGCTGCTGGATTGCCAATCAAAAGAGGATGTCTCAAAAGAAAAATCAGGAACGCCAAAACCCCGGGAACGCCGAGCTCCAGCTCGGCAATTTATAGGCGAGCTCCAGATTAAGCAATGAAAGGGTAGAATTTTTGTCTGGTAACGTTGATGCAGAGTCTTTTTGATTATCCATAAAAATGCCAAGCTGGAGCTTGGCGCTCCCGGCAATGCAATGAACCGGCATCATCTTGACTTATGAGACAGCCTCTTTTCAAACAGCCGAAAATTGCAAGGGCCAAAGGGACTTAAAGGACCAAAAGGACAATAAGGGGTTCAAGAGGAATGGATGATGCGGTAGCGCCTCTTCTTTTCCAGGGAATGCCTGGCTCCTGGATTGCCAATCAAAAGGGCCACCTTTTCAGGTAGCCCTTTTCAAACAGCCGATTCTGCTTATATAATCTAACGTCAGTCCTTACTGGCGGAAGTCTTCGATCTTGGCAGCTTTACGGACCGCACCGAAGTATTCTGCGAAAAGCTGCTCCTGCTTGACCTTGAGCAACTGGGGCAGGATGCGGCTCTTTTCGGCAGCGATATCCACACCCTGGGCAAGCTGGCGTCCGGTAAGCAGCACAAGCGCATACCCGTCGGTTATCTGAACCGGCGGCGAGAGCTTGTTGAGTTTCATACCGGCCATAGCCTCTACGAGTTGACGATCTACTCCGGCACCGGCAATGAAACCGTCGCGCCAGCGGATCTCGTTCGAGGTGAATATCTTGAGGCTCGGGTCGCGTGCAACGATTGCCTCGAGCGATCCGCCTGCGGCACTGGACAGGGCTGCAATCTTGGTTTTCAGTGCGGCACCCTTCTTTTCACGCACCAGCTGGGCCTTGATCATTGCGCTGAGTTCAGCATCAGGCTGGCGATAGCCGGTATCGTTCTTCGAAAGGATCTTCATGATCGCAAAACCCTTTTCCGTGTCGATCACATCCGAGATATCCCCTTCCTTGGACTTGAATGCGAACTTGGCGACCTTGTCGTTCAAACCAAGCACCGTCACGACGCTCTGCTTCGAGAACTCGCCAGTCTTTCCAATTTCGAGTTTGTCAGTTTTGGCAGCCTCTTCAAAACCCTTGGACTTCGCTTCCGACTGGAAAGCCGTGGCTTTCCGTTTGATCGATTCGACCGTCTGGGAGGATGGCTTGATCTGCCTTGAAATTTCGGAACAGACGATCTGCTTCTGATCGAAACCGTCTATCCTGATGATATGCAGGCCGAACTGTGTCCTGACCGGACCGACGACCTGGCCGGGTTTTCCTGCAAATACAGCCTGGGAAAACTCGGGGACCATACGCTCTTTCGTGAACCATCCGACAAAGCCGCCGTTGCGGGCGCTGCCGGGATCCTCGGAATGTTTGGCGGCAAGCGTCGCGAAGGGAACCCCTTTCTTCAACTCGCCGAGAATCTGATCGGCAAGCGCCACCGCGCGACCTACATCAGCCCTGTCCGCCTGGTTGAAGCGAATCAGGATGTGGGAAGCGCTGGCCGCCGGCTGACCGGACGTGACGCTCTTGATTTTGAGCAGGCGGTACATACCCATGTCGGCCACCGGTCCGACGATCTGACCGGGAGCGAGTTTGGGAGAGCTGAAAACAGCATTGCCTGCAGCGGGTGTGAAATCGGCTCTCGAATAGGTGACGTTCACTGCGTTAGGCCTGTCGCTCTGAACCTTGACGAACTCGCTGTCCTTGGGAGTCGATGCAAACTGTGACGCGATGCTGTCGATCTCCTTTTTAACCTGGAGGCTGTCCTGCGATGATGGAATCAGCGGATAAAACACAAACTCGGCGCTTCTGGTCGGGTCCTGTTTGAACTGCTCCTTATGCTCATTGTACCACGCCTTGACCTCTTCGTCCTTGACAGGAAACATGGAGTCGGGACCGGCGTAGCTGAGCGGAAACGGGATGAATGATGCCGAGAAGTTTGTGAACTGGCGCTGGACGAGTTCATCGACCTCAGGATCGGTTACGATGGCCATGGTCTTGAGTGACATGAGCAGCTTCTCGACCATCAGTTCACGTTTGATGACGTCCTGCGCCTTGACCCAGAAGGCTTTTGCCTGGGGGTCGGTACGCGCCTTTTCGAGCATCTGCCGATCGATCTTGCCGGTTCGCGGATCGGTGAAGTTCTGGCGGATGATCATCGGAGGATTGATCTCGCTGTTTACCGCATCGAGCACCTCGCTGTCCTGCACCTTGATTCCGTATTTCTCGAACATCTCCTCGACGAGCGCCTGATCGACAGCCACGTTCCATGCCTGTTCACGGAATTTGGACTCCACCTGAGGTGTGATCTCGGCTCCGGGATTGCTCCTCCTGAATTGTTCGTTCAGGCCGTTGTATATCTCTTCGTATTGCGACATCGCTATGGGACGGCCATCGACCTTCCCTGCGAGCCCCGCCTTTTTGGCCGGACCGGTAAAGTTCATTCCCCACTCGAAGACGATCAGCGCCAGAAATGACACCGAAACAACTATCAGCAAGATATGCGTCTTTTCCCTCAACTTACTCAGTAGTCCCATAAGTCTCTTATTTCAATATTGACTTGTTACTCGTTATAATCTGACCACCCTTCCCTGCCGCAGAGCGGCACGAATGCAAAACTGTGAAACACCTCATGCTCGAACCGGTCGCCTTTACGCTGGATCACTGTCATCTGTTGCGAACCGAGGTCACCGAGGGGAACAATCATAACGCCGCCATCGGCAAGTTGACCAAGAAGGGTCACCGGTTCATGCGGGGCAGCTGCCGTCACGATGATACCGTCAAACGGGGCCTTCTCAGGCCAACCGAGCGTTCCGTCACCAAGCCTCCTTTCCACTGGTATGCCCATCGAATCCAGCACCTCGCCTGCCATATCGTAAAGGCCTGAAACGCGTTCGATCGTGAATACGCTATAACCCAATGCATCCAGAATCGCCGCCTGGTATCCCGAACCGGTCCCGATTTCAAGGACCTTGCCTGACGGGCACCTTTCCAAGAGAAGCGTCGTCATGTAGGCCACCGTATAGGGCTGCGAAATAGTCTGCCCGTATCCAATTGGCCAGGCACAATCGTTGTAGGCGAACGGTCGGTGGGGTTCATCAAGAAACTTGTGCCGCCTGACTGTCATAAAAGCATCGAGCACCCTGGGGTCCCTGATGCCGTAAATCTTCAGCTGCTCCACCATCTCCAGGCGCTCCTGCGCCATGTCGTCACCTTTTCGCACCCTTTTCATCATCGCTTTCGATATCAGCATGCCGATATATCTCCCTGCCGGAATTTGCCGACTGGCAGATCGCTTGATACAGCTTCGCTAATATTGCATCTTATCCTCAATAATGCAATTCTACTCTATGCAGTTTACCATTTTCGGAGAGAATTCCCGCGAGGGGACCTATATCCTGCTTATCGACCTCAGCGCACAGGTCGAGGTGTCGTTCGGCAGATTCCTCGGAGGCAGGAAGATCAGGATCGAACCGGGAAAATACCTTTATGTCGGTTCGGCGCTAAGCGGCGGGAAAGGCACATTTCCTATGGCCGTCAGGCTGCTGCGTCATGCGTCGAGAAGCGGGAACGCCCGTCCGCACGCCCTTCGGAGTGAGATCCTCGACCGCTTTATATCAATGGGATATCAGGCGTCTGGTAAAAAAAATGGGGATAAAAAGCTGCACTGGCACATCGACTATCTCCTCGATCTCCCGGAAGCCGAGATTGTGCATGTAGTCATGCTCATGGGACCGTCGAGAATCGAGCACCGTCTGTCAGAGCTGGTGGCATCGATGCCCGAGGCTTCGACTGTCGCCGACAGGCTCGGAGCGCAGGACGCCCGGTCAGGCACGCACCTGTTCAGGATCAGCGATCCGGTAACGTTACTGGCAACTCTTGAGATGACTTTACCGCAGTTGATGGGGAGGTGAGATGTTCAAGATGCCTCTGAATTGCCTGGGGAGGTATGAAGCAGGATGCAGACTAAGGTAGTTGTTTCAAAAAAATTCAGGGGCCAAAACCCTGGGAACGCCGAACTCCAGCTCGGCAATTCATACGCGAGCTTGAACTTGAGTAATGAAAGGGTAGAAGATTTGCCGGGCAGCGTAAATCGAGAGCCTTCTGGTCATATATCTGAATGCCGAGCTGAAGCTCGGCGCTCCCGGCAATGCAAAAGGCAGTCCGATGTTGACTTTTGAGACAGCCTCTCCTGAAAATATTGATTCTCACTCCTGAACACCGATAAAGCAGCCGAATAACTCAACAATTCTGAGGTGTCTTTCACCCCTCTTTTTCGAGAAGCGCCTCGACAAACTTTGTCCGGTCGAACAGTTGCAGGTCGTCGATCTTCTCGCCGACGCCGATATATTTGACCGGCAGGTTGAGCTCACGCGAAATGGAGAGCACGATGCCGCCCTTCGAGGTGCCGTCGAGCTTGGTCATGACCAGCCCGGTGACGTTGACGAATTTCGTGAATTCCCTGGCCTGGAGCACGGCGTTCTGCCCGGTGGTGCCGTCAAGCACCAGCAGCACTTCGTGGGGGGCTTCGGGAATCTTTTTGCGGGCCACGCGCATGATCTTGGCGAGCTCCTCCATCAGGTGGCTCTTGTTGTGCAATCGGCCGGCCGTATCGACCAGCACCACGTCGCTGCCCCTGGAGATGGCTGAGCTGACGGAGTCGAACACCACCGAAGCGGGATCCGCCCCCTGTCCCTGACCGATGATCGGCACGCCTGCCCTGTCGGCCCATATCTTGAGCTGTTCGTATGCCGCCGCCCTGAACGTGTCTGCAGCCGCGATCACTACCCGTTTACCGGCTTTCTCGTAGTTATGCGCAAGTTTGGCGACGCTGGTAGTCTTCCCCGCGCCGTTCACCCCGACGATCATGATCACGTAGGGTTTTGCCGAAAGCGGCGCATCGAAGTCCACCGGGTGATCGTGGCCGGATTCGGCCAGGAGTTTCCGGATTTCGTCCATCACCATCCCGTTCAGCTCATCTTCCGACCGGTAGGTTTCGGACTTCGATCGTGCCGTGACTGCTTCGACGATGTCGAGCGTAGTCTCTACTCCCACATCGGCGGCAACCAGGACGTTTTCGAGCTCTTCGAGGAACTCGTCGTCTACCTCCGTTTTGCCTTTGGTGACGAATGAGAGCTTGTCCCGAAAGGTATCGCGGGTTTTGGTGAGCCCCTCTTTGAGGCGCGTCAACCCGAGCTTGTCAAAAAAACCCATGGAAAAAAAGAAATTGTCTATGTTTGTGAACGGCGGGCACGGCACTGATGCCTGAATAAGCATGGCCAACAATCAATGTACGTAAATATATGTCATTCAAACCTATTTCCGAGATCGGCGAATTCGGGCTTATCGAACGGCTGTCAGCCATTGCCGCCCCAACCATCAAAAACGCTTCCGGCCTGGTCGAGGGCATCGGCGACGACTGCGCCGTCTACCGGACAGGCGGACCGACGGTGCAGGTCGCCACGACCGACCTGCTGGTCGAGCAGGTGCACTTCGACCTTCTGACAACCCCGATGCACCACCTCGGCAGCAAGGCGATCAGCGTCAACGTCTCGGACGTCTGTGCCATGAACGCCGAACCACGCTACGCGCTGATATCCATCGCTGTGCCGCGCAACGTCTCCATCGAAATGGTCGAAGAGCTCTACCGGGGCATGGCACATGCCGCAACCCGTTACGGACTCGCCATCGCAGGCGGCGACACCTCCTCTTCGCCCTCCGGCCTGATGATTTCGGTAACCATGATCGGTGAGACCACAGAAGAGCGGCTCGCGCTGCGCAAAGGCGCCACTCCCGGAGACCTTGTCTGCGTGACTGGAACGCTTGGCGGCTCGACCGCCGGCCTGAAGGTGCTGCTTAGGGAACGGGCCATGATGATTGAACAACTGCGCAACAACGAGCCCTACAACAAGGATGTGATGGCAGAGCTGCAGGAGTATACCGGGGCCATCCGCCACCATCTGCTGCCTGAAGCGCGCCTCGACACGATACGGTTCTTCCGCGACAACGACATCGTGCCTACCTCGATGATAGACGTTTCGGACGGCCTGACTTCGGATCTGGCCCATATCTGCCGTCGCTCCGGTGTCGGAGCCCATATCGAGGAGGGGCGGATCCCCTTGCTTCCGGAAGCGAGGGCTGTCGCCGACGAGTTCCAGGAGGACGCCCTCACCTGGGCGCTGTCAGGAGGCGAGGATTACCAGCTGCTTTTTACGGTTCCGAAGGTACGGTACGACGATATCGCCGAAAACCGGGACATCTCGATCATCGGCACGATCACGGAACCTGAAGAGGGACTGCTGCTTACCGACATCTACGGCATGACGATCGATCTGGCGGATTCAGGGCAGGGTTTCGACCATTTCAAAAGACAGGATTGATCGCTTGTTGAATCGAAATCGTTGTCAAAATCGAGCCGCACTTCCGATTTCGATTTCGATTTGGATTCCGATTTCAGATAACGCCTGAAGCTCCCGGTTTGTGTATTCTCCTTAAAGATGCTAAATTAGGCCGTTTCCGATCTGAATGCTTGCCGAAGTGGCGGAACTGGTAGACGCCCGGGACTTAAAATCCCGTGTTCAGCAATGGACGTGCGGGTTCGATTCCCGCCTTCGGCACCCATATCTTGACACTCCACCTCTTTTTTCCCTCATAACATCGTTTTTCATACCTGTCACGTATTGAAATACGCCCGTTGTCCTCTATTTTTCAGAATGGCCTGACCTGCGAGCCAGGAAACTTCCATGTCAAACAGTAACAAGAGCATGAGTACAGAGCCCACGAAGATCCTCCTCAGCGAGGACGAAATGCCCCGTCAATGGTACAACATCCAGGCTGACCTTCCTTCCCCGATGCCGCCCCCTGTCGGTCAGGACGGAAATCCGATCGGTCCGGATGCCCTTGCGAAGGTTTTTCCGATGAACCTGATCGAGCAGGAGGTTAGTACCGAACGCTGGATCGACATTCCAGAAGAGGTGCTCGGCATCCTCAAATTATGGCGTCCTTCCCCGCTCTACCGCGCACGGCGGCTCGAAGCTGCCCTCGGTACGCCGGCAAAAATCTACTACAAGAACGAAGGCGTTTCACCGGCCGGCAGCCACAAGCCGAACACGGCGGTAGCACAGGCGTGGTACAACAAGCAGTTCGGCATCAAGTACCTGACCACGGAGACCGGCGCAGGCCAGTGGGGCAGCGCCCTTGCCATGAGCTGTAAACTGATCGGTATCGAGTGCAAGGTGTTCATGGTCAGGATCAGCTTCGACCAGAAGCCGTTCAGGAAAATCATGATGAAGACATGGGGCGCAGATTGCATCCCCAGCCCGAGCATGGAGACGGCTATCGGCCGCCAGATCCTCCTGGAGACCCCGGACACTCCAGGCAGCCTCGCCATCGCCATCAGCGAAGCCATAGAGCAGGCAGTCGAACGCGATGACACCCGATATGCGCTGGGCAGCGTTCTGAACCATGTGATGCTTCACCAGACCATCATCGGCCTGGAAGCGAAAAAACAGTTTGACAAAATCGGAAGATACCCGGACATCGTCATCGGGTGCGCCGGCGGCGGTTCCAATTTCGCCGGCATCAGCTTCCCGTTCCTGTACGACAAGATCCACGGTAAGGATGTCAGGGTGATCGCGACTGAACCGGAGGCCTGCCCTACCCTGACCAGGGGACCTTACGTCTACGATGCAGGCGACGTTGCCAAAATGACTCCGTTCCTGCCCATGCACAGCCTGGGACACCGCTTCGTTCCGCCGGCCATCCACGCCGGAGGCCTGCGCTACCACGGCATGGCCCCGCTGGTCAGCCATGTGAAGCAGCTCGGGCTTATCGAGGCTACCGCCATGCCGCAGACGGAATGCTACGAGGCGGCACTGCTCTTCGCCCATACCGAAGGGTTCATTCCCGCGCCTGAAACCTCGCACGCCATCGCGCAGACAATCCGCGAAGCCAAACAGGCAAAAGCGGAGGGTAAGGAGAAGGTGATCCTGATGAACTGGTCGGGTCATGGACTCATGGACCTGCAGGGATACGACGCTTATCTGTCCGGAAAAATCAGCGACTATGCCCTGCCTGAAGAGATGCTGCAGCGCTCTCTGGCATCTCTCGAAGGCAATCCGGTGATCTGAAACGTCGTTTCACTGAATACACTTAACGACAATGGCCGCTCGAAATAAGCGGCCATTGTCGTTTTCATTCCAATTCCTGAGAATACGTTCAGCGGGGCGGCCTACCATCAGGAGGTCCGTAACCGCCGCCTCCACGAGGCATGTCAGGCAGAATCATATTGCGTTTCCTGGCACGCTCCTGCATGAAGCGATGATGTTCAATGCGGATCTTCTCACGATCTTCGAAAGTCCTGGCCGAATGGAGCCTGTTCATGTAAACGATCCGCTCCCTCGGCGTCATGAGCCGATATCCGTAAATCATTTCAGGCTCCATCATCCGGTAATGCATCGGCATTCTGTAATGCATCGGCATCCAGGTGGGGCTTTGCGAAGACTCCTGCGCTTCAGGCGGTGGCGGTGGCGGAGGTTGTGGTGTCGGAGGCGGTGGCAGTTGACCACGAGGCGCCATCTCCTTTTCAGAATAGTTCAGGGCTGCGTTGACGGGCGCGGGCGCAATGCCGGCGGAAAGCAGCAGGGTTCCGGCGAGCAGGGGCGCTGCCAGAAACTTTTTGTTCTTCATGATTGGTCCCCCTTGATGAATGCGGGTTGATCGAAGCAATGGCCATAACCACCGCAACCCTTTCGGCAGTTACGCCACCCCGCTCCTTCCTGCAGACCGTTTGACGGTTAAGGAAGGAACGGGTGCGAACCATTAAGGGGGGAAAGAGAAATTACTCCTTGTCGAGCTTTTCCTCGCGCTTGCCTTTTTTGGGCGATGCCGTTGCATCGGTAAAGCGCAGCTCCTTCTCTTTTTCGTCGAAGGTGATCGAAATCACGCTGCCTTCGGTGAATCGGCCCTTGAGCATCTCTTCGGCCAGGGGATCCTCGACATACTTCTGCAATGCGCGCTTGAGGGGCCTTGCTCCATACTTCTGATCATATCCTTTATCGACCAGGAACTCCTTGGCCTTCTCGTCGATCTGGACCTCGATGCCCATCTCGCGGAGTCGCTTGAAGAGCTTGCCGGCCGTGATGTCGATGATCTTGAAGATGTCAGACTTCTCAAGCTGGTGGAACACGATCGTGTCGTCGATACGGTTCAGGAACTCGGGATTGAACACTCGCTTCAGGGCGTCTTCGATGGTCGATTTCATCGCCTTGTAGCTTCCGGTTGCGTCTTCAGGAGCCGAAAAGCCCATGCCGGTACCGGCGCCGAAACTCTTTATCTCCTTTGCCCCGATGTTCGAGGTCATGATAATGATCGTGTTGCGGAAGTCGACCTTGCGGCCGAGGCCGTCGGTCAGCACGCCTTCGTCAAGCACCTGCAAAAGGATGTTGAACACATCGGGGTGGGCCTTTTCGATCTCGTCGATCAGCACCACGGAGTATGGCTTGCGACGCACCTTTTCGGTCAGCTGGCCGCCCTCTTCGTAACCGACGTATCCGGGAGGCGCACCAACCAGGCGGCTTACCGAGAACTTCTCCATGTACTCGCTCATATCGGCCCTGATCATGGCGTCCTCACTGTCGAAAATGTATCGGGTGAGCGCCTTGGCCAGCTCGGTTTTGCCGACGCCGGTCGGACCGAGGAAAATGAATGAGCCGATCGGGCGTGAGGGGTCCTTCAGGCCGGCCCGCGTACGCTGGATGGCTTTGGTGATCTTCTTGATCGCCTCGTCCTGGCCGATGACCTCCTGCCTCAGCTCGTTCTCCATGTTGAGCAGTTTCTTCGACTCGGATTGTGCCACCTTGACCACCGGAATGCCGGTCATCATGGCGATCACTGATGAGATATCGGCTTCCGTGACGTCGTAGACGCTCTCGGATGAGCGCTCCTCCCACTCCTGCTTTGCGTGATCGAGCGCATCGAGCAGGTTCTTCTCCTTGTCGCGCAGTCTTGCAGCTTCCTCGAAGTTCTGCATCTTGACGACCTTGTTTTTCTCGGCTTTGACCTCTTCTATCGATTTTTCGAGTTCAAGGATCTCCTTGGGCACATGGATGTTGCTCAGGTGCACCCTCGCGCCGGCCTCGTCCATGACGTCGATCGCTTTGTCCGGCAGGAAGCGGTCGGTGATATAACGTTCCGAAAGCTTGACGGCCTTCTCGATGGCATCTTCCGAGTAGTGCACATGGTGGTGCGACTCGTACTTGCTCTTGATGTTGTTCAGGATCTGGATGGTCTCATCAACCGATGTCGGCTCGACCATGATCTTCTGGAAGCGCCTGTCGAGCGCGCCGTCCTTCTCGATGTACTGGCGGTACTCGTCGAGCGTTGTGGCTCCGATGCACTGGAGCTCACCGCGTGCAAGCGCAGGCTTGAATATGTTGCTCGCATCGAGCGAACCCGATGCGCCGCCCGCACCGATGATGGTGTGCAGCTCATCGATGAACAGGATCACGTCACGTGAGCGCTCGAGCTCATTCATGAGGGCCTTCATGCGCTCCTCGAACTGCCCGCGGTACTTCGTGCCGGCAACAAGGGCTGCGAGGTCGAGTGCTACGACGCGTTTGTCGTAAAGCACGCGCGAAACCTTACGCTGCACGATCTTGAGGGCAAGGCCTTCGGCGATGGCCGTCTTTCCGACGCCAGGCTCGCCGATAAGCACCGGGTTGTTCTTCTTGCGGCGGCTCAGGACCTGGGCCACACGCTCGATCTCCTTCTCGCGGCCGATGATCGGGTCGAGTTTGTCCTCCATGGCAAGCCGGGTGATGTCGCGTCCGAAATTGTCGAGCACCGGAGTCTTTGTCCTCTCTCCACGTTTCGGCTCGGGCTTTTTCGATGAACGCTCTGCACTACCGGCGGAATATGAACCCTCCATCGGCGGTTCGTCCGATTCGCTCCGGCCGGTCGTGATGCTCACCAGCTCCTCCCGAACCTGATCGTAGGTCACACCGAACTGTTCGAGAATCTGCGCGGCGATATTGTCTTCACCTTTAAGTATCGACAGAAGGAGATGCTCCGTGCCGATGATGGTCGACTTGCAGATCTTGGCTTCGAGATAGGTGATTTTCAGCACCTTCTCGGCCTGCTTGGTCAACGGGACATTGCCCATCTGCGTAGCAGGAACCTTCTGATGGGTGCTCTCCTCGATCTTCTGTTTCAACCTGACCAGGTCGATCTTGAGGTTTTTCAGTATCCTTGCGCCGATTCCTTCTCCCTCACGGATCAGCCCGAGCAGCAGATGCTCAGTACCGATGTAATCATGTCCCAGGCGAAGAGCCTCTTCGCGACTGAGTCTGATAACGTCCTGTACTCTATTTGAAAAATTTCCTTCCATTATGATATGTATCTATAAAATTGACGGTAAGCTCTTTTAATTGCGCGTTAGTTCACCCTCTCCCTGCCTGAGTACATTAGACGCCGTATTCACATCACTGACTAAAATTAATTATACTAAAGACGCCATGTGAAACCAATTCCATTCAAAAAAACAGCGGCGCAGAATTAATCGTTTCAGTTCGTAATTCCAGGCACCATGACCGTACGACATATTCTCATCGACGACCATAACCCCTTGCACCGGGAACTCCCGATTTACCGGGCGGGCAAGGTCGGCACCGTAAGGCTTGACGACAGCGATTACAGGGTTTACTCATCGATGGACATCTCCGCGCATGACCTCGCTGCCCTTTTCCATTATGGCGTGGTCGAGGCGCTGAACGCCCTGCCGTTCATCTCGGAATCGAATAACGGGCTGGACAGCTGGGACGAAGCTTTCCTGCCGTCGTCAAGTATAGGGCCAATGAGGAGGATCATCGACGGCGCAATCGAAACACTCGGGACGAAAAGCCCTGAGAGGGTTATTCTCGGCTGGCAGGACGACCCGGAGAAGATCGCCTACTGGCGTGCTCTCGACCCTGAAACAGCAGCCGATTTCCTCCGGGAACTCAGGAACTTCCTGTCAGCAGCTGCGAGAGGGGGCTATGATCTGGAATTCATATTATAGTCCCTCAAGGATATAAACATCATTCCATCGATCGGGCCACGGCGATTGGATCAGGATGCTGGAAACTGTACCCCAGTACCTTTTCGAGCCTTGCGCTGCTGATGGTCTTGAACGGATGTCCCGCGGAGGTTGCCAAAGGCAGAAGGGCGACTCCATGGCTTTCGGCGGCAGCGGCATAAAACTCCTTCCTCGTCGGATGACCGGGACTGCTGGCGTTGAACACCTCTCCCCAGAGCTCTCTGCGGATGATTTCAGCGATGATCTGCACGCAGTCGTCAAGATGAATGAGGTTCACCGGCTGGTCGGGATCCGCGATCTCCTTCATTCGCTGCATGAAGTCCACCGGATTGCGACCTGGGCCGATAAGCCCGCTGAACCTGACCACGGTCGTGCTGAAGGCAGATTCGGAACGAAGCATCTCCTCGACATAGAGCAGTGCCCGTCCGACCGGTGTGTCGGCAGCATCGGGGTCGAAGGCGTCATCCTCGACTACTTCGCGCCCAAGGGCCGGATAGACGGAGGTCGAGCTTACAAACAGCACATGCTTCACCGGTGAATCGAGAAGCGCGTCGATGAGCAGGGAAATCTGCCCGACGTGGTATTCGACGATATCCTCCCTGCGTTGAGGAGGGATGTTCACGATAAGGATATCGCTGTCGAGGAACGGCTTGAGGTCCCCTTCGACCGAATCGCCGATGACGATCCGAAAAGGCTCCACCCCTGCAACCCTGAGCGCGTCAACCTTCACTTCTGAAGTGGTCGAGCCCTTGACGCGATATCCGTTTCCTGCAAAAAAACGGGCGAGTGGCAAACCAAGCCACCCGCATCCGAGAATCGAAATTCTTTTGTCGTTCATACCTTCTGTTTAATCAGTACTTCGTAGAGGTCGGCTTAAGTGACTGAATGTAGAGAACGAGCGATCGCATCTCCATCGAGTCCATCGGTAAAGCCTTTCCCTTCATTGCACCAATACAATTGTTGATCTTTTCACTGAGCTTCACATTTTTCCAGGCATTCTGGAGCCCTTTGCCCGAAGGGTGGCAAGTGTTACAACTTTGGGTACTGCCCGGTCCGCCAAGGGCAGGATCCCCAAAAAGCTTTTTGCCATAATCGACCGAAGTCGTCTCTGCAGCCGTAGCGTTCCCACCGAACCCAGCCATCGCGGCAAAAAGAATTGCCGCAGTCACCATCGTCTTTTTCATCATCATGTCGCACCGCTCCTGATTATTGTTTATCGTTGTCGAGAAAACTTCGTCACTGCGGAACTGCAACCAAATATAACGAACAAACCGGGCAAACAAGGACGGCAACTGCCCAGGCATGCTCACTCTTTAACGCCCTCCTCGATAAGCCGTGTAAGGCATGTCATGCAGACACAGGTTTGGTAACGAGCCGCGAGCCAGGCACGTATCTCGTCGGACACCGGCATGGTGGCACACCAGCATAATTTGGAAAGTCCGCAATAATATTGCTTGCCGCACATCGGACAGGTTACGGTATTTGGTAAGCCCTCTTCGGGCGAAACATTTTTGGTCATAGACATCGATCGGGTTGATAATTACTCAAGGATTTAACCTCCCTCGTTCAAGAGCCCCGACAAGTCGGGACGACGGACACTCGACTCTTACTCTTTCTTCAGTTGCCCCGTGAATCAACCACTCATATTCAGGAATCCCGACTTGTAGGGACACTGGACATTCTGCTCTTACTCTTTCTTCAGTTGCCCCGGGTTTCAACCCGGGGAAAAAGAGAGATAAAATCAAATAATACTCTTCGGACTTCAGTCCAATCTCTTCCCTTTGCTCACACAACGACTATCTGTCTTCTTTTAATAGAAGATATTGGACTGAAGTCCGGACATTTTTTAGGGTCAGCTATCCCCGGACTGAAGTCCGGGGCAACTGGAAAAGGGATATTGGAATCGATCATTCGATTTCGCCCGGTTTTAACTCGACGGACACTCGACTCTTTATCTTTCTTCAGTTGCCCCGTGGTTCAACATCCCATATTCAGGAGTCCCGACTTGTCGGGACACTTGACATTCAAACATCTTACAATCCCGTTGCCCTGGACTTTAGTCCGGGGAGAGATAAAAGAATAAAAAATCTCCTGGGACTTCAGTCCAATATCTTCAGGAAGCTTATTGACTGCAATTACTTAACCGCATCAATAACAGACCCCCTTTCGATTGTCCGCAGCACCTGAATCACGGTACGAGCGTCTGCCGGATCGCCTTGCGCCACCCATCCAGCAGAAGCTCCCGTTCACCTGTGATCATCGACGGCCTGAATGTAACTTCCACCCGGTTCAGCGACCGGAGCTCGCCGGCAGAACTCCATAAACCCGCCTGCATGCCGGCAAGACAGGCCGCGCCAAGCGCAGTCGATTCGATGTTCTGCGGCTTTTGAACCGGAATTCCGAGCAGGTCGGCCTGGAACTGCATGAGGAATCCGTTCTTTACAGCTCCGCCGTCAACGGTCAACCCCTGCGGCTCGATCCCGGTATCGGCGGCCATCGCCCTGAACACGTCGTAAGACTGGAAGGCGATCGATTCGAGCGCCGCCCGGACGATATGCTCTCGCGAAGTACCGCGCGTCAATCCCACGACGGTACCCCTCGCATCCATGTTCCAGTGCGGCGCACCGAGGCCCACGAAAGCCGGAACCATGTAGACGCCACCGTTCGTGCCGACCGTTTCGGCGATCCGCTCCGACTCAGCTGCATCGCTGATCAGCCTCAACCCGTCCCGCAGCCACTGCATCACCGCCCCGCCGATGAAAACCGACCCTTCGACGGCATAGCATGGCCTGCCGGCACCATCGAGGGCGAGGGTCGTCAGCAAGCCATTGTTCGAACGGACGAAATCCTCCCCGGTGTTCATCATCATGAAGCAGCCTGTCCCGTAGGTGTTCTTCACCGATCCCGGCTCGAAGCAGCACTGGCCGAACAGGGCCGCCTGCTGATCTCCCGCCACGGCTGCGATCGGCACTCCATCCAGCTCGCGAATGGCGCTCACCCTGCCGAACCCTCCCATCGAAGAGCGCACCTCCGGCAGCATGGTCTCCGGCACGCCGAACAGGTCGGCAAGATCAGGATCCCACCGACGGTCCCGGATGTCGAACAAAAGGGTTCGGGAGGCGTTGGTTACATCGGTCGCGTGGACACGCCCGCCTGTCAGCTTCCATACGAGCCACGTATCGATCGTTCCAAAAAGCAACTCATCGGCCTCGATGTTCGTGACCTGGTCGAGAATCCAGCGGATCTTGGTCGCGCTGAAATATGCGTCAACCGGCAGCCCGGTCTTCTCCCTTATTCGCTCCCCGTCTTCGGAGTACCGGCTGCAGAGATCGCTGGTACGACGGCATTGCCAGACGATGGCATTGTGCACCGGCAATCCGCTCCTGCGATCCCAGACGACGGTCGTCTCCCTCTGGTTGGTGATGCCGATCGCATCAATTCGTCCGGAATAGCCTGCACGGATATCTGCAAAGCAATCGACTACTGTCTTCCATATCTCTTCAGGATCGTGCTCCACCCATCCCGCCCGAGGATAGATCTGTGTCAATTCCCGATAAGCCCTTGCGAGCACGCTCCCCGATGCGTCGTACACCATGCACGTGGTACCGGTCGTGCCCTGGTCGATAGCGAGTATTGCCATGCGTAGTTCCGAATGATTACTGAAATGCTTTCGTCTTTTAAAATACCGATTCGGGATCAATTTAGCCTCTCTCAAGCCCGCCACTTTATCAGCGGAAAGTTGGCTGCATTTTTCAGGACAATCACGGGGAGACCTCTCGTCTGGAAGGGATTCTGTATGGCCGCGCAACATTGACGAGGGCCTTTATCATTTTTTCCCGATTATCTCCACGATCCTTTTCGCGTTCAGGGTGTCGTGATTGCGTCTCTGTGCAGAGAAACGATTGCATGCGACAACGCGTTCACATCTGAGACAGCCCTCCTTCAGTTTTCCCTGCCGGCTGCCCCCCATGCCGTCATTATCAGCCGTATCTGTATAAAAAAAGGCTATTTGCAGCGGACGGCCATTATTACGACTTCACAAAGTCCCCAAGTCATGGAAACGAAACTCATTTACAAACAGTCGTTGAAGAACAGAACATGCTGCACTATTTATTCAGGAACAAACTTCATCTATCGCTTCTTTCTGCGCTCGGAGCTGCGAGCTGGTCAGTCTATTTCGATATCCCGGTTAACGGATGGGCCATTTCATCCGTCTTCCTCCTGACCTTTTCGATCTACCAATACAACCGGCTTACCGATGATATCGAAGATGCAACGAACGACCCTGAAGGCCTGAAAAACGCCCTCAAGCATGAAGCGTTCATCACTTATGTGACATTCTACCTGATTTCCCTCATTTCGCTTGTCATAGCCTTTCAATTCGGTCAGTCGGCATTCTGGACAACGGCGCTTATCATTATTATCGGGTTGCTCTATAACCGCAAATGCTTCCCGGCTTTTCTCTCCAGGCGCTTGAACGGCGCCCGTCGGCTGAAAGATATCTACATCGTCAAAAACCTTACCCCTCCGCTCGATTGGGCGACCGCTCTTGTCTTTCTCCCGCTGATGTTCGACGGCCGTCCGCTTTCGCTGAAGGCCTGGATTTGCTGGGGATATGTGTTCGTCTGCGCGTTTTTTATCGAGGTGATGTGGGACATGCGGGACCGCCGCGGCGATCTGTTGAGCGGCATCAAGACCATTGCGAACTCACTGTCCTTTCCGCATACAAAACTGTTTCTCATCATTACGAGCCTGATCTCCGGCCTTCTGATATTCTGTTGTACGTTCACGAAAATTCTTCCGGCATCCAGCTATTTCCTGCTATTGAATAATGTTTCCGTGATGGGTATCGCCAGCATGTACAAGGAGAACAAGGAGCAGTTCATGCGGAAAATCAGCGATATGACCATCATACTGGCTACCGTACTCTTCACCTCTTTCGGCCTGATCGCATATTTTTCGAAGTAGCCCTTTTTAAAAAACAAGCCTCCTCTACTCCACCCCGCCTGGGGATAGATCTGCGAAAGTCCACGACAGGCACTAGCGAGCACAAGCTCCAATTCATCTTACTCCAAACAGCTTGCACCCTGACCGATTGCGAGAATGGCCATGAGTCCTTACTGAAAATGTTTGTGACTCCGGCGTACCCTGTGAAATATCCATTCATCAGCAAAATATCGCCTCCTTGCTCAGGCCACTTGCTTGCAGCATTTATACGTCTTTATTACATTTTCAAACAAAAAAAAACAGTTGCCAATAAGTAACTTAAATGTTACCATAATAAATGAGCTACAAAGTAGTGGAGTATCTCCGTAAAGACGGAACAAGTCCTTATGAGCAGTGGTTCATGAGCCTTGATGCTCTTGCAGCAGCCAAAATCACGACTGTAAAACTCAAAATGGAACAGGGTAACCTTTCCAATATCAGGTGGTTTAAGGGCATTGGAGAATTCAAGCTTGATTGGGGCTCCGGTTATAGGGTTTACATCGGACAGGATGGAGAAAAACTGATTCTTTTACTCTGTGGCGGCACAAAAAAAGGACAGCAAAAAGATATTGATCAGGCTCTCACGCTTTGGAAAGAATACAAGGAAAGAAAAGCTGCGCAAAAAAAGAGATAAGCTCGGATAAACGAATATCAGATTATAATAATGGCACTTACGAGAGATTTCAAAGAGACGGTTAAAAAAAGGGCTGAACTTGATCCGGAATTCAGCAAAGCCCTCCTGCATGAGGCTATCGATCTACTCCTCAATGGCGATCCGGCAACAGCCAAACTTGTATTACGTGACCTGATAAACGCAACGGTCGGGTTTGAGCGCCTGGCAGAAGAAGTTCATAAACCCAGCAAAAGCCTCCATCGCATGCTTTCAGCGTCCGGAAATCCGACAATGGACAATCTGTCGTTGATTTTCGCTTCCATCAGAAAAACCCTGCGTGTGAAAATCGATACGACCGTTACCGCTTTATAAAATGCGCTGACCAACATGCCCTTATATCTGATTAACCAGCTCGACCGGCTGGCCAACGAAGAACAAAGCTCATCCATCCATGGAAAGATTCGACGAAATAGCCTCGCGATATCGACAGACCTCGCTGGTTCAGGCGTCTGCCGGAGCCAAGCTGATCGAACTGCTCGACATCCCTCGAAATGCCGACATCCTCGACGTTGGATGCGGTACCGGAAACCTCACTGCTGAACTGGCAGGGAAAACAACCGGCAAGGTGACAGGGATAGACCCCTCTGGTGAGATGGTGCGCGTTGCATCCGCAGCCTTCAGCGATCAGCGGACCAGCTTCATGCAGATGGACGCCGAAGGCATAGATTTTGACGGGGAGTTCGACATCGTCTACTGCAACTCCGCATTCCAGTGGTTCAAAAATCCGTCCCGTTTTCTGGACAACGCCATAAGGTCTCTTCGCCCGGGAGGCAGAATCGGCATACAGGCTCCGGCCAGGCAGGAGTACTGCCCGGTATTTATTGATGCGATCCAACAATGCTGTGAAAATCCGGAGATCGGCGAGGTTTTTTCAGGGTTCCGGCCACCCTGGTTCTTTCTCGAAACTGATGATGGATACCGCGCGCTCTTCGAACAGGCCGGGTTCAGGGTTCTGTTCTGCACTATCGAAGAATCGCGCAGCCACAGGACACTGCAACAGGTATTCGACGTGTTCTGCTCTGGAGCGAGAGCCGGATACCTCGACCCTGCATGTTACGATGCACAGTGGCCCGAAGGGTTCGAGTCCGCATTCCTCGACGGCATACAAAAGTCCTTTGATCGTCAGGCCGACAACGATGGCATGATCGACCTCATGTTCCACCGCATCTTTGTCATCGCCGAAAAGTAAACAGGAGCAATCCACGTAAAACCTACCCCTCCGCCTGCTTCTCGGTGAGGTATTTCCAGTATTTGGCGGGCATGTTGGATTTCTGGAGGCGGGGGTTTTTACGTGCAGGCATGACCGACAGTTCGATTACGATTACGAAATTGTCATCAGAAAATAAGGTTGGACGTTCTGAGAGTGGTTTGTAAATTGAGTATTGAACAACAACGGATCAAACTCATGAACCAAAACTGCACACTCATTCAGGCACATCCAAAAC
>DATMYL010000122.1:0-16073 GCA_035560975.1 Chlorobaculum sp.
CGTGTCTGATAAGCTGCTGAATCGTCGGCATATCTTAAACTCTCTTTCTTTTCGTTTGAAACTTCTGATGACAAAATCATTCAGGAAAATCCGTAAGGACAGCCAAAGTACAAGTTTTAACAAAAAAAACAAAAACAATAGACACATTTTTTTGCTTCTGACAGAAATTCATTCGCTTTTCTTGCGCCACTGCCCCTGCACCTCCCGATACGGCGGAAAAAGCCCCTCCTGCTACCACGGGAATCCCGTTTTATAAGGAAAAAAGCAGGAAGTGAGCCGTCACACATATTGCAGCTTTATTGCCTCGACCATTTCATGAAGCACAGAACCTACTGAATGCTTCCGGAGAATTTCGTCCGGTGCGCCGCAAAGCGATCGGGCGTGCCACATTCCAGTCATGGTTCCGAACATCTCAGCAATCCGCCCTGCATCGCCGGGAAGAACCGTGAGCCCTCCTGCATCAAGAACCAGCCGTTCGACGACGCCTGACGGCGCCACACAGCAAAGCGGCCGCCTCATACCGAGCGCGTCAACCATCCGGTCCGGAACGATGCATGCCTCGGATGGTGCCGAACCAGAAACGGTACAGAAGATATCGGCCTTTCGGCACAATTCGAGCTCGCCTGACAGCCCCCGGCCGGGATCCGCAGAGATCATCGGTGCGAGCGCGCTTTTGGCCGACCATTGGAAAAGCTCCTTCGCCCCCTCACCGATAAAATCCAGTCGGGCGCGTTCCGGCGTCTGGCCGTAAGCCTTCGCGAATTCCACAAGCCCGCCGGCAAATGCCTTGAAATCTTTCTTCGAGAGCGAACCGACATGGAATACCCAACGCATGACTGAAGAGGGCGACCCTCCCGCTAAGAAACCGAAGGAAGGGTGTGCCGCATCGTAACCGGAAGGCACGATCGTCATCAAGCCGTTGGGCAGGCGTCCCTGGTATTTTTTCAGGAAATACTCCTTCAGCGCCCTGGTCGGCGTGATCATCGGCAGGCCCGAAAGGAGGATCTTCTCTTCAGCTTTGGCCGCGGCCGACTGCCTGGTCGTGCCGTGAGGCGGCATGGCCGGGTCGAGGGGCGCCGTGATGTCGAGAAGCACCGTCAGATGCCTGCGACGGGCGATTTCGAGGGCTAGCGTCAGCGGCTGGAGCGGCGGGCCCTGGGCGTAGAGCATCTCGATATCGGGATGCTCGGAAAGCAGGCGATCGGCCTCTGCGGCGGCGCTCCGCTCCCATGCCGCGCCCTCCTGATCTTCGGAAAACAGGCCGGAAAAGCGTGCGGCCAGCGGCCGCTGGGCAGGCTGGCCCTTGCCGAGCAGCAGCTCTTCACGATCCCACGCGTCGAATCCGCTGACGTCGAGCTCCGGTCCCGTCCGGCAAACCTCCGGCATAGGCAATACTCCCGACAGCTCCGCTTCGAGTCCGGAAATGGCTGGCGGAGCCAACACGATCGGCTCCCACCCATAAGCGGGCAGGTTGAGTGCGAACTTCCAGGCCCTCGATGCGCCGCTGGTGACGAACGGGGGAAAATAGCGGGTCAGGAACAGGGCTTTTCTCACGGTTTAAGGGGATTTTTGGGGATTTTTTTAGATGTTCCTGATGCGATAAATCCGGCGACAACGCCGCCTATTGCAAGGCCAAGCGACAGGAGCAGCGCTGCAATCGAAATTATCCTGCCGGTTTCGAATCGGCTCCTGTCGTAGACGAAACGGACCTCATGCTCCCCTGCCGGCACAATCACCCCTCTGACAAGTCCGTCAACCTTGACCGTCCTCTGTTCGTGTCCGTCGACCGACAGTTTCCAGCGTTGCGGATAGTAAACCTCGCTGAGCACGAGGAACGCCTCGCCCTCCGTCCGGACCTTGATCGAGACCGACTCTGCGCTCCTGACCGTCGAAAGAATAGAACCGGCTGAGAACTGCTTCATCCCCTGCCACGGCACACCTGTAACAAAAGCTCCGCCCTGCGTTCCCCGGCCGGCCATGACCGAGTCCACGGCTTCGTTGTCGCTGCCGACAGATGAAACCCATGGCGCGAACCAGGCTCTCGGCATGGCGCCGGCAAGTTGGTAGACTGCCACCGGCACCTGCCCGGAAACGAGCTTCAGGTGTCCGGTCGTGACCAGGGTTAGTGCGGGATGCTTGATAGGAAGGGGACTGACAACATAACCGACGTTGAGCATCCTGAGCACATCGACATTTGAGAGGTTGCCGGTCCGGGACAGGAAATCCTGGTAGATGCCGAGCTTCGCGGCATGATACCCGCCCGTCGATTCGATACCCGCGATGCTGAATTTGTTTTCCGAGAACAACGGACCTGCCGGATAGATCCTGAAAGTCCCGGGGCGACTCGACAGGAACCGGGTGATGTCGTCGTTTTCAAGCGCACTGTCAAGCACCGACCGTTCGACCAGCGGTGAGGCACGCAGGGAGCGCTCGTCAGGCCCGACGATCTGGTGGTCGATCCAGAGCAGGTCTGCAGCCGAGAGCACCACCAGCGCAATCGCGGCGACCCTTGCGCCGATCATGCCGCGTGCGGCAAGCCAGAGGGTACCCGCAGATACTGCTGAGACAAAAATCAGGAGGAAAAGGCTTCCCCTCCACAATCCCCACCGTATGTTGTTTACCATGGAGACAAGGTCGGGGCTGTCAAGCCTGACCAGCGGGAAGGAGTTACGAAGCAACTGCTCGAAGGGCGCTTCGAAAGCGAGGAAAAGGACCGCGGCAAGTCCGACGGCGATCCCGAGCCCTTTCAGAACTGCAGAGGTTTCGGCAAGAGGCTTGTCGAGGTAGGCCTGAAGTCCGAAGCCTGCGAGCACAGACAGGCAGAGGGCAACGATAATGAGAGCCATCGATGGAACCCTGAACGAGCTGAAGAGCGGAGCGAGGCGATAGAACAGGTCGTAGACAGGACTGAAAAAGTTGCCGAACGAGATCAGCAGGGCCAGAAGCGCTGCGCCGGCAAGGAAAAGCACGACGGGCCGCTTCCTGCCGGAGACGATCCCTGCGACCGCCAGTCCGAGGACGATTGCACCGGAGTAATGCGGAAAGTCGGTAAAGGGCATGAAACCCCAGTAGGTGACCCCGCCGAACCCGAATGCTCCCGGAAGGATGTAGGTCAGCAGTTCGAACGGGTGCATGGACCACATGGTAGCGTAGCGATAAGCATCCCCGGGATTGCCTGAGCCCGATCGGGCAGACACGGGCAGATAGTCGAGCGCAGGGAGGTAGACCTGCATGGCGACAGCCACTCCGAGGACCATGGCAAGAACCGCGAACCCTCCTGCTTTCCATTTGCTGACTCCGGGACGGGAATCGAAAAGAAGCTTGAC
Organism: Chlorobaculum sp.; assembly: GCA_035560975.1. Classification (GTDB taxonomy): domain Bacteria; phylum Bacteroidota; class Chlorobiia; order Chlorobiales; family Chlorobiaceae; genus Chlorobaculum. The sequence goes on from DATMYL010000122.1 coordinate 3,327, forward strand.
GACGAGAAGCGGCACGACGAGCATCCATGTATAATACGCGATCTGCACATGTGCACGCTGAAGCTGGAGGCCGAGCAGCAGGGCAAGTATGCCGGCGTCTGCCAGCCCGCCCCTGTCGGCAAGACGAAGCGTCGCCCAAAGCGCCCAAGGAATGTATGCCGCAGTCATGAGCTGGCTGCCGTGGCCGAAGGAGAGCATGGCCGTCAGGAACGGGTTGAGCATGAAAGCCGAACCCGTCAGGAACGCCGCCACGCTCCCGAGCCCGAGTCGCCGCGCAAGTACGAATCCGCCCATACCGGCAAACAGGAGGTGCATTAGCTGGATAAGCATACCGTCAAGATGCAGGGGGCCGAAAATCAGGTTCGGGAGGTAGAGGCCGCTGAGATAACTGAATGCGGCCACGGTCGGCATACCTGAAAATGTCCACGGCTGCCAGAGAGGATAGGCCCCTGAGCGTGCCTGGAGCGCGTCGAGGGCTTTCGAAAGGGCCATCGGAGTAACGCTGTCCGGGGAGCCCGGCACGAGCTCGAGGGAGAGGAGACGTCCGAACAGCAGTGCCGTCAGGAGAGCGAAGGCTGATATGGCGGCCAGATATGGCCATGGGGCTTTCTTCACGGAGTTTCGTTGGATCTTTGGTTGTTCAAAAAAGGTATGAGCTTCAAAATAACCTCCGTCTCCTCATGTTCCAATCGGAACGCCCGGATCAGGATGACATAAACGACCGCACCTGCAGCTGCTCCTGCCGCAAGGGCCGGCATCGCCGCCATCGTAGCGAGCATAGGCTTCATGGCCAGCATGGCCGCGCCGGCAAAGCCCCCCGCCGTCAGCGGCTTCCAGGCCTTCACGGAGAGCGGAGGAATGCCGAAAAGGCGGTATAGTTCCAGCATCCGGACCACGGTCAGGAGCACCGTGACGACAAGCGTCGAGAGCGCAGCGCCGTTAAGGCCCAGCACAGGGATCAGCAGCAAATGCAGGAGCACCTGGAGGACGAGCGCCGCCGCCTGGTTGAGCAGGCTCAATCTTTCGGCTCCGCTCATGGCAAGCACCGTGGCGCCAAGGCCGAACCAGGCCTGCAGAAGTGCCGAAGCGGCAAGCATGACCAGGGCCGCGGAGCCCTCCCCGAACCCTTTGCCGAAAACGGAAAGCACCTCGCCGGGAAAAAGCGCGAGGATCAGGGCCGGAAGCATGACGATCGTCAGTACCCAGCGGGTGACCATATCGTAAAGCCCCCTTGTCCCGGAAGCATCCCTGCCTCCGTAGTATCCGGCGATCATGGGGGCGGCTATGCCTGAAAACGCGAGCAGTACCGAGCGAAGGAGGCCTGCCGTACGGGCGGCCGGCTGGTAGATGCCGACGGTGTGGGGATCGGTCAGGACGCCGAGCATCACGATGTCGATCCAGTGGGATAGTATGCTGAAGAGCGAGATGGCCAGCAGCGGCATGGCGAAAGCCGTCATCGCCCTGTCTCCGGAGGCTGCGTGAAGCACGTCGGACAGGCCGACGCCGGTCGTCCTGCCGAACCTTGGCCAGATCCAGACAAGGGCCATCAGCGCCGAGGGCACAAACGGCACGAAAAGGGCCGCATCGTTACCCAGGCCGAAGCGGGCAACGACCATCGTGACGAGCAGGACGGCAGGTGCGATCATCTGGGTGGCCACCACCTTGGGCATCAGCTTGCGGAACGCCTGCACTGCATGACCGGCAATGAGGGTCGTCACCGACAGCGGAATCGCCGCAGCCGCACTGCAGAGCGCCAGTCGCAGGAGCCGGCCGCCGTGCATCGCTTCCGCGATAGAGCCCGACAGCAATACGATCAGGAGTGCGACGGCAGCGGAGGCCAGAGCGGCACGCTTCATGGCCGAGGCGATAAGCGGCTTCCGGTCCGCATCCGATTTCAGGTTAACGAACCGCAGCAGTCCGGCATCGAGCCCTCCCGTTGCAAGCACCTCGCCGATCTGCACCACAGCGACCACGAGAGCATAAACGCCGAGCGCATCGGCTCCGAGCAGCCGCGCGGCTGCAAGGTTGAAGCCGAAGCGGAAAAGCTGGCCGAAAACGAAGCCGGCCATCGAGATCCCCGCCTCCCGGGCAACGGTCACTTCGCGCTTCATACCCGCCTCCTTTTCATGGCGTCACGAAGCTCGCGGACCATGACCGCCGCCAGGTCATCCCACCCATGTTCGCGGGCGAATGCCTGACGTTCGCTCTTCCGTCCGTCGGCCATCGCCCGGGGAACGAGACGGACGAACTCCTCAGGAGTCGAGGCGACGCTCACTACCCCGCGTGCACGATCGATCGCACTGCAATAGTCGATCGCCAGCACCGGCACCCCGGCAGCGGTATATTCATAGAGCTTGTTGGGATGTGACGCCCGCTTCAGATCGCTCCTCTCAAGCGGCATCAATGCGAGGTCGAACCGCTGTACCCAGGCCGGCAGCTCGCTGTACTCCACCTTGCCCGGGCAATGGACGTTCGGCAGGGAGAGCAGGGATGCATGACGCACCTTCCAGTCCCGCGAATAAGCAGGACCGACAAGCACGATGCTGAAATCCGGCCAGGCCCGGGCAACGGCCTCGACAAGAGCCGCGTCAAGCCAGTCCAGCGCCCCGACGTAGCCGAGTACGGGTTTCGGCACGGATGCCATCTGATCGGGCACCATGGAACGTGGCCGGGCGAAATGGTCGTACTCGACGCCGTTGCCGAGTTCCACGCAACTCACTCCCGGAGGCGGATCCAGCTTTTCAAGCAGTTCCGGGCTGACATAAAACATGAGGTCGACGGCTTCGAGGTAACGCAGCAGTGACTCCCGGAGCCATGATGGGGCACCGGTGAAGCCGAGATGGTCGTCGTTGGCGTCGTAAAAGCGGACGCGGCAGGGCATCGTTGCCGCAACGCTCCCCCAGTAGATGTTGCTCAACCCGACGATCCTTCCTGATGACGCAAAGCCGAGCGCCCTGGTCCAGAACCCGATCATGAGGCGACCGGCCAGGGTGAAAAACCACCTGACAAGCTTGCTGTCGAACAACGGAAGCATCCCGGACGGGACATTCTTCATGAACGGCACCGTCACGACCGTCACCCGCCCCCGTTTCACCGGGAGCCAGTGCTGCCTGCGTCCGAGCGTGAAGGGTTCGACGAACAGGATCCGCCACTCCTCTGGAAAACGCTGGAGGAGCCTCTGTTTCCGGGTAGACAGAAAATCCCACTGGATCTCTGAAAACCAGACGAGATCGACCGTTCCGGCCGGTTTGTCAGCGTCGGGCCGCAAGCTCGAAAATCATTATTTTTTCGAAAATGCACCTCAGGAGCGGTCGGAAGCCTGTCAGGAAAAAAAGCGGAGAGCGGATGCCGAACTCCTCGCTGCGCACGACGGTGAAACCCGACCTCGACAACAGCGAATCGAGCGAACGGCGGGACATTTCATGGAAGTGCTCCGGGCTCTGCAGAAACCCCGGCTTCCAGGCCGGAGTCGACAGGAAAAGGCGCGAAGAGGGGGCCGGATGCAAAACCTTCCGGATCTCCAGCAGGAGGTGGAGCGGGTTGTACAGGTGCTCGACCACCTCGAAAGCGGTAACCACAGGATAACTCCCGTCGAGCGACCCGGTATCGAGATCGAGCGATGTGTTCCCGAACCGGCAGCCGAAATGCGATTCGAGCATGCCGGTCACAGGCGTGCGATCTCCGATATCGAGCCCCGATTCAGCCGGCAGTCGTATGGCGCCCGATGCCCTGACGAAGGCGAGGCTCTTTTCCCATCGAACCATATTGGCCTTTTCGGCGCACCACTCCTGGTCGATGACTGTCCTGTACTGCTCCTGCGTCATTCGGCCCCCTCTTCATGTCCGGTTGAGGAAATCCTGCCGACGGCGCGACGGAACAGGCCGTAACGTACGAGGCTTCCGAGGCTCCTGAAGGGCAACAGCAGCGGGTAAAGCAAAAAGCCGCTCCACATCCGGTGCTTCCTGAAAATCCTGAACGCCGCGCCGCTCTTGCGGAGCTGCTTGCCGATTGCCATTTCGCCGCCGGACGACGCCGAAACGCGATGCCAGATCCTCGATGACGGCTGGTACATGACGATGCGACCGCTCGTACGAACCTTCATGGAAAGGTCGACATCCTCGCCGTACATCCGGAACTCCTCGTCGAATCCGCCGAGCGCCTCGAAATCGCTGCTGCGCATGGCCAGGCAACACCCGGTGGCGTAGCCGGTCGGGCCCGCCTTGCTGAAACTGGGGCCGTCGGGCATCCGGATCCCTTCGTGCCTGAACAGGCCGGTAGCCGCGTGCACGATCCCTCCCGCATACCATATCCTGCCGGGATCGTCCATGTAGAGGATTTTCGGCACGACAATGCCTACCCATGCTTCACGCAGGCCGTCGACGAGAGGCTGGAGAAAGCCTTCATCCACGATCGTGTCGTTGTTCAGGAACACCACCGTATCGAACCCCCGGCCGCGAAGCGAAGCGAAGCCGGCGTTGTTGCCGCCGGCGAAGCCGAGGTTCCGGGGAAGTTCGAGCACCTCGAAGTCGGGAAACGCCGACCTCACAAGTCTTGCCGTCTGGTCCGAAGAGCCGTTGTCGACCATCAGGGTCGTAAACTCCGGGCTCCTGACTTTCGAGAGCGACGCGAGGCATGCAAGGGTATCAGCCGCGCCGTTCCAGCTCAGCACTATGACAGCAACCCTTCCGCCCGTCATGCCGCCCCCCGGCTGCAGCGTTCAAGAAATCGGGCCGTTTCGGAAGCGAAAACGCTCCAGGACATATTCCTGCACGCCTCCTCTATCCGCTGCCCGTAAGGTAGGCTCTCCATGCTGCGGAAAAATTCGAGGATACCCAGGGCCATCGCTTCGGCACCCTTGCCGTCGACGATCCATCCTGTTCGGCCGTGTTCGACCTGCTCGGCAAGAGCCCCTGCGTCGCAGGCGATGACCGGCACGCCATGGCCGAAGGCCAGCGGCACGATGCCTGACTGCGTGGCCGATCGATAGGGCAGCACCACGGCATCAGCCGCATCCATCAGCGTGCCGACCCGCTCTGCGGGAACATATCCCTCATGGAAATCGACGCTTGCGTCTATGCCGAGCCGGGAGGCCTGTGCCCTGAACACGGACGAATCGATGAAGAACTCGCCGGCCACGACCAGCCGCACTGAAGGATCCTTCTGCAGCACAAGGGCCATCGCATCAATGAGCGTGTCCAGCCCCTTGTACTCCCTGACGTACCCGAAAAACAACAGCACCTTCGACGCATCGGGCAAACCTATGCTGCGCCGGGCCTCACCTCGCGGCGAGCGCTCCCCCTGCGGCTCGTAAACCGGATGGAACAGCGTGAGGCTCCTGGATTTCGGGCTGAACGCCGCCAGCTCCGTTCCTACGCTTCGGGAGAGGAGGATGAACCCATCGGCCGAAGCCGTGAGCATCCCTTTCAGCATCGATTCCCCCGGAATGTGCTCGTGCGATGTGAAATTATGGAGAAGAATGACGGTTTTCAGGCCGGTCGCGCGTCGCATGAGCGCACACAGTGGCGCAAGGAGGCCTGTCCAGTATGCGATGAGAAGCACGTCCGGATCCAGGCGACGGATCTGGCGGGCCGTAACCAGCCAGCTTATCGGATTCATGAGATCGATTGAAAAATGCGATATGGGGAAAAGGGCGGTGCCAAGCTCATAAGCCGCGCGACCCTTGAGGAGCCAGCGAGGATAGAGCCTGCGGAAAGGGATCGGAACAACCTCACATCCGGCATCTTCGAATGCGCTCTGCAGCCGGCTGCTGAACCGTGCGATCCCGCCCTTCAGCGGAGGAAACGGGCTTAAAAGCGCTATTCGCAACGGCATCGATGGATTTGGGGCTAAGCCTCGCCGAACCCCTGTTCGAAAAATTCAATAAGCTTCCTCGCCGCTTCCACCTCGTCCTCGCCCTCGAGCCTCAGAACCATGCGGGATCCTTTTGGTGCAGCAAGGCTCATGACGCCGATGATGGATTTGGCGTTGATTTCCATGCCGTCCATTTCAATGAAGAAGTCGGACTTGAACTTCGAGGCGAGCTTTACGACGGCAGCAGCTGGCCTGGTATGCAGACCGGCGTTGTTTCTTATGGTTACTTCCTGGACAATCACTGATAATGGCGGGTTTAGTGGTTACCGTTGACACCTTCTCGACGGCGTCACAACTTCTTGACCATGGCAATCTCATCGCACGCCATGAGTTTCGGACAATTGGTGCAGTCACGCCAGATTTTCTGGGGAAAATACTCCTTTTCGATCTCCGAGTAGCCCATCCGGCCAAAGAATCCCGGGTTCAGCGTAAGCACGAACACCTCCTTGACCCCCTCTTCGCTGAGCACGGCTTCGGCCTTAGCGACAAGAAGCCGCCCGATCCCGGTCCCCTTGAACTCCTCAAGCACGGCAACCGACCGGATTTCGGCCAGCCTTACCGTATAGAACGCTATGGCGCAGCAGCCGACCACCTTCCCCTGGTATTCGGCCACAAAGAAATTACGAATATCCTCGATAATATTCTCGACGGTCCGTTTGAGCATGATCCCCTGGCCGGCATAACCGGAGGTGATATGCGAAATGGCCGAAGCGTCGCTCAGGCGGGCGTTCCTGATGCAGGTATCAGCGGCCGGCATCTTCCGTCGGGAGCTGGTTCTGCAGGGAGACCCGTTTCCATAACTCGTCTTTCAGCGCCTTCAGCCCATGGCCGGCGACGCTCGATATCTTCAGGACGACAACGCCTGGTTCGAGCTCCGGAACGGTAAAATCCTCAGGGGCGATATCCATCTTGGTGATCACGGCAAGCCTCGGCTTGGAGAGCAGGCCCTGATCGAACTTCTCCATCTCCTTAAGAAGGGTCGCATACTCCTGGGCGATATCTTCCGAATCGGCCGAAACCATCAGGACCAGGATCTTGGTCCGTTCGATGTGGCGCAGGAACTGCAGCCCAAGCCCCCGTCCTTCAGCCGCACCCTCGATGATACCGGGGATGTCGGCCATGACGAACGATTTATAGTCGTCGTATCCCACGATACCCAGGTTCGGCACCAGTGTGGTGAAAGGATAATCGGCGATTTTAGGCCTCGCGGCGCTGATCACCGAGATCAGGGTCGATTTGCCGGCATTCGGAAATCCGACCAGACCGACGTCGGCCATGAGCTTCAGCTCCATCTCGAGCTCGAACGCTTCGCCCTTCTCGCCGGGCTGGGCAAATCGGGGGGCCTGCCGTGTCGCTGTGGCGAAATGCTGGTTACCCCATCCTCCGCGACCGCCTTTGGCTATCATCACCTCCTGGCCGTCTTCGACCATATCGCACATCACCTCACCGCTTTCAGCGTTACGCACCACGGTGCCGCAGGGCACGCCGATCACGATGTCGCCGCCGTCCTTTCCGGTCTTGCGTGAGCTCATGCCGTGATTGCCGCGTTCGGCGATGTAGGACTTGCGATATTTGAAATCGAGCAGCGTGGCCAGCTGCCTGTTCGCGCGCAGATAGACGTGGCCGCCCCGGCCTCCGTCGCCGCCGTCCGGCCCGCCTTTCGGCACATATTTTTCTCTTCTGAAACTCACACTGCCCTTGCCGCCGTCACCGGCATGCACGGATATTTTCGCACTATCGACAAACTTCACTATGCTTCCCCTTTTGTAATAATCATCATCGTTCCCTATGTTACCCTGAACCTGAAACCGCAACAGCCAATGCCTGCATCAAAGCAAACAAACGAGGCTCCGGCCCCAAGCATCGAAGAGCTGATCCAGCGCCTCGAAGAGATCACCCGCCGCATCGAAAACCCCGACACCGGCCTCGAAAACTCCATCTCGCTTTACGAAGAGGGAATTTCGGTTGCCGAGCAGTGCCGGAACCGGCTTCAGGAAACCCGAAAAAAACTCGAGACGATCAATCCCGAGCTGTCAAAATCCAGAACCGACAACTCCCGCCCGAAAGACCTATTCGGCATGGACAGCTGAGCCCTGATCCTCCTTCCGGCAGGGCATTAACCCTTCTATTCTCTACAGTTGCCCTGGGGTTCAACCTCCCATATTCAGGAGGGTTTTAACCCTCCGGACATTCAACTCTTACTCCCTCTTCAATTGCCCCGGGTTTCAACCCGGGGGAGAGAGATAAAATTCAAATAAATCTCCCCGGACTTCAGTCCAATATCTTTCCTTTTCCCACCCACAACAATCTGTATTCTCTTTATCGAAGATATCGGACTGAAGTCCGGATCATTTTTGGCTCAGCTATCCCCGGACTGAAGTCCGGGGCAACTGAAAAAAGAATCATGGAGCCAATCATCCAGTCGCCCCTGGGTTCAACCTCCCATATTCAGGAGGGTTTTAACCCTCCGGACATTCAGCTCTTACATCCTCTTCAGTTGCCCCGGACTTCAGTCCGGGGAGAGAGAGATACAAGAAATAAATCTCTCCGGACTTTAGTCCAATATCTTCCTGTTTCCCGAACGATACTATTCGACGAGTTAGATATCGAAAATATCGGACTGAAGTCCGGATCATTTTTGGAATCAGCCAACCCCGGACTGAAGTCCGGGGCAACTGGAAAAGGGATCGGAGTCGATCATCCAGTTGTCCCGGGTTTCAACCCGGGGATAACAGATCAAATCATGCATCCAGCAACTTCTTCAATATCTCGTTCACGACCTGCGGATTCGCCTTCCCCTTCATCTTCTGCATGCACTGGCCGACGAAGAACCCGAAGAGCTGCGTCTTGCCGCTTCGGTACTTTTCGAGCTGGCCTGCGTTCGCATCGAGGATCTCTTTAATCGCCTCTTCGATGGCCCCCGTGTCGGAAACCTGGGCTAATCCCTCCCGCTCCACAATTCCCTCCGGAGAAGTTTCATCCGTCTGCATGATCTCGAACACCTGCTTTGCGATGGTGTTGCTGATCGTGCCTGCGTTGATGAGGCGGATCAGTCCGCCAAGTCGTTCGGCTGAAATGGCAAATTCGGCGATATCGAGATATTTTTCCTTCAGGGTACGCATCACCTCGCCCATGACCCAGTTCGACGATGCCTTGGCGTCGCCGGAGATCTTCAGCGTCTGTTCAAAATAGTCTGCGAGTTCGCGCTCCACGGTAATGACACCGGCATCGTAGCCCGGAATGCCGTATTCGGAAACGAAGCGCGCCGCCCTGTCCTCCGGGAACTCGGGCAGCTCCTGCTGCATGCGGTGGAGCATGCCGTCGTCGACAAGCACCGGCACAAGGTCGGGATCCGGGAAGTAACGGTAGTCGTGGGCGAACTCCTTGCCCCTCATTGAACGGGTCTCAAGCTTGTCGGCATCCCATAGTCGGGTCTCCTGGATTATCGTACCTCCGCCCTCGATCACCTCGATATGGCGTTTGGCCTCGTACTCGATCGCCTTTTCGACATTCTTGAACGAGTTCATGTTCTTGATTTCGGTACGGGTGCCGTATTCGGTTGAACCCACAGGCCTGACCGAAACGTTGGCGTCGCAGCGCAGGCTGCCCTCCTCCATGTTCCCGTCGGACACACCGAGATACTTGACGATCTGCCGGATCTTCTGAAGGTAGGCTGAGGCCTCCTTCGGGGTGCGCATGTCGGGATAGCTGACGATCTCGAGCAGCGGCACGCCGCAACGGTTCACGTCGATATAGGTATCGTCGCCGATATCGTGGATGGACTTTCCTGCGTCCTCCTCGATATGGATCCTGACCAACCGGACCTCCTTGCGCCCCTCGTCGGTATCGATATGAATAAGCCCTTCGCCGCAGATCGGCTCCTCGTACTGCGAGATCTGGTATCCCTTCGGAAGGTCCGGGTAGAAATAGTTCTTGCGTGCAAGGATGGAGTGGCGGGCTATGGTGCAATTGGTGGCCAGGCCGAGCTTGACGGCATCCTCCACCACACGGGCGTTGAGCACGGGAAGAGCACCGGGAAGCGCCAGGCATACCGGGCAGACATTGGTGTTTGCCGATTTGCCGAACTTTGCTGAACAGCCACAGAAAGCCTTGCTTTCAGTGTTGAGCTGACAGTGGACCTCGAGGCCCACGACGATTTCATAATTCATTTATACGAAATGCGATAGTGAACAAAAAAATGGTTCAATCCAAAGGTCGGCAACGACAGGTATCCTTGCCGGCTCCGGCCTTTATCTGACAGACTGGTAGCTGAACTTCTGCCCTCCGAGCGTAATCTCACCCATGATTCCGGCGTTCGGCATGGCGAAAACGGCCACTCCGTTCGAATAATCAGTGTTGGTGGCCATACCCGCCTTGACGAAAACGACTGCGAACTGGGCGCTCAACTCGAAATTGCCTTGCATGAAATTATTAAGGGCGGCCCTGTCCTTGAAGAAAATGATTTCAGCAATCGACTGCCCGCCAAGCTGTGGCCCCACATTGAGAAGCGTAACCGTCGATTGGCCGACAGGCTCGCCCTGCTCGTAAACAACCCCTTTGCCGTGTCCGCCGCCGATGATCATGAACCCGCCCTTGTATACATCGGAGAAAACGGCATAACCGTAAGCCCTTGAAAAGAACCTCTCAAGGGAAGGGTCATTACTCCTGAACTTCTGGATCGTCCGGCTCGAATTAGTGGTATCGATCGGATCCCATCCGGCCATTGCAGTGCCGCAAAACATCGTTACCGCCGCGAGAGCGATCAACAGCGCCCTCATCGTCTTCATCATTTTCATCATGGTATCGGAGGATTTTTGTTGAACAATAAAATCAAACCTGCCAAAACTTGCAAAACAACAACAACCGGTAATGTACGATTTTCCGGCATCAAAACCGTCAGGCGCATGGTTGACCACCCGCAGCCATCGACTGCCGTTGCATCTTGCGCGCTTCGATTCGCTTCACGACATCCTTTGCCACCTCAAGAATCTCGACGGCAGTATTGACCTCCTGACCGCAATACAAACGCAATCCGGCCACAAGAGGTTCAAGATGAATGGCCGCAGGCGAACCCTCAAGCATATTGATCGCCTCCCCCGCATATCCGCTAGCCGCAAGCTCGACAAATATTTCGATAGCCTGCCCGATCGAGTCTTCAGGAAAGGTCTGGCGGTCAACCAACAAAATCGCATCGGCGATCGCCTCGTCTTTTCTCCTTTGGGCAGGGCATTGACCTTGCTTCTGGATTCCCGATTCATCGAGAATAAGTTGTGCTGCAGGAACCTCTTCATAAAGGTTGACCATGAAATTCACGGCTGCACTGACCCTTGCAGACGGACCGCCGCGACGCCGCATCAGGTAATAGATGTTGTAGATGCCTTCCGAAATCCGGTACCACTTCTTTCGTTTGCCTTTTTCTTCGGCCAGCACTTTCCCGCGGCTGACGAGCCTGTTCAGGAGCGAACTCGTCGTATTGACGTCGAGCCGTGCTGCTTCGGAAACCTCCTTCGCTCTTGAAAGACTCCATAGTTCCGCAAGTGCGAGATAGACCTTCCGTTCGATCGAAGCCATGTTATCCAGATGGCTCTTGAAGTAGTCTGTATGTTCGTCGATAAGATCGACAAGGTCGTCAAGCAGTTCACGGAACGAGCGCTCTGCGCCGAACCTTGCGATCAGGGCGATAAGTCGCGCATTCCCTCCCGTCAGAATTCTTATCGGGCGAATCTGCTCGCCCGGCAACGGTGCGCCAGCAATCAGTTTCCATACAGTATTGCACTCATCGTCTTCAAGGGCTTTGAGATCGTGAACCCTGAACATTTCGAACATGGCCCTGGCCGGGTGATCAATCTGCTCGAACCTTGCAGTCGCCGTCGCCAACAGCATGAGCCGAGGCTCGTTCATAAGCGTATGCCTCAGCGTCCAGGCCTCGTCATCATTGGAAAAACCGGATAAAAGCATATCGATGTTTTCGACGACAAGAAGGATTCTCTTTCCGATTTTATCGGCAAAATCGAGCAGTTGCCCCAGCGCGCGCGCTGCAAGCCGCTGTTCATCTGGATCTCGTCGAAGTTCATGATAACTTTCCATCCAGCGGGATTCACCGGTCTGCTCTGCAAGATGGAAGAGGGCTTCCAGCCAGAAATCCGCTACTGAAATCGCATTGTAGCTCTCTTCCGCAAAAACGAGGGGATACCATGCTTTGCCGGACGATTCGTCACGTCCTACCTCTACAGCCACACGGCGCACCAACGTCGTCTTTCCACTGCCTCGTGGACCGATGACAAGAACATGCTGATTGGAATCCGCATGATTTTCATGGATAATCCTCACGATCATCCGCAAATCACTCTGCCTGACGACGAAATTTTCGACGAGCCGGGAGTTGTCGAGAAATGCCGGGTTATACGTTACAAACTGCCGGACCATGACTCATTTCCTCCTTTCGTAAAACTCTTCGTGGGCTTTCCGCCACCAGTCCCTGAGCAGGTTCGATTCGTAAACATATCCGCGGGTTGTCTTTCTGAGGTATCCGTCATGTTCGAGTACCCGGAGTATCTCGGCGACGACCTCATCAGAACGTGCATCCTTCACGGCGAACTCGTCCTGAAGAACCTGAAGCATCGGACCGGCAAGGCATCCGGAAATTGCCGTTTCGGTCAAGATCGCTTTCACGAGAAGCAAACGCTCTTTGCTGAAATAGAGCGACAGCCGTTCTTCGTAATGCGTCAGCTCGGCATGGCCTCGAAGACCCAGCATTTCGCTGTCATAAAGATCTTCAACCTCATCAGAAAAAAAACGCAGATCCCCCCTGCGCTCGCAGCGATCAAGCACATGAGAGAAAAAGAGCTGCACGTGGTGAGGGATGCAGCAGCCAAG
>DATMYL010000123.1:0-2883 GCA_035560975.1 Chlorobaculum sp.
TGGGTCGCAGCCTCCTACGAAGAGGCGTGCCACCTTGCAGGGACCGACAAGCTGGTGCAGGACGAGGATGTGCTCGACACCTGGTTCTCGTCATGGCTGTGGCCGCTGACCACTCTCGGCTGGACAGGCCTGCACAGCGACAACGAAGACCTCAAGGCGTTCTATCCGACCGACACCCTCGTGACCGGTCCCGACATCATCTTCTTCTGGGTTGCCAGGATGATCATGGCCGGCATGCACTTCAGGGGCGACGTGCCGTTCCGCGACGTCTACTTTACCAGCATCATCCGCGACATGAAGGGGCGCAAACTCTCCAAGTCGCTCGGAAACTCACCCGATCCCCTCAAGGTGATCGACACCTACGGCACCGATGCGCTGCGTTTCACGATCGTCTATATCGCTCCGCTCGGCCAGGACGTGCTATTCGGCGACGAGAAGTGCGAACTCGGAAGGAATTTCGCCACCAAGATCTGGAACGCATCCCGCTTCGTCTTCATGCAGCGCGACCGTTTGTTCGCCGCCGGCGAGGATTTCGATAATGCTTTTTCGACCTTTGCCCCTGACCGTCAGTTGATGTCGAACTCCGGACTCTGGCTCATGTCGCGCTACAACGCGATGCTCGAGCGGTACCATAATGCCATGGCCCAGTTCAGGGTCAACGACATGGTCAAGATCGTGCACGAATTCTTCTGGGGCGATTACTGCGACTGGTACCTCGAAGCCCTGAAAAGCGAACTTGCCGGTGAAGCACCGGATGAAAAGGGACGCCATGCGGTCTGCCTGGCGGTGCATGTCCTTGAAGGAGTGCTCAAGACGCTGCATCCGGTCATGCCCTTCATTACCGACGAAATCTGGCATGCCATAGCACCCCGCAGCACGGACGAAACCATTGCGCGCACTGCAATGCCGCAGCCAGACGCTGCCTGGGGAGCTGATGACGCATCTTCGTTTGACCTGGTTCGCAACATCGTCTCCGAAATCCGCAGCCTCCGCGCAGCCTTCAATGTTCCTCACGACCTGCGTGCCGAGGCGATCGTCAAGGTTGCCTCAAAGGATGCCTGGACGGCGCTTGAAGCCGGCAACCGGATTTTTCCAGCCCTGACCAGATGCGAAGTGCAACTGGCCGAAGGCATCGACAGGCCGCCCCATTCTGCAGGCTCAGTGGTCGACGGAAATGAACTTTTTATACACCTTGAAGGGTTGATATCATTTGACAAGGAAAAAATCCGCCTGCAGAAGGAGATCGCAAAGGTGTCCGCCTATATCGAATCATTGCAGAAAAAGCTGTCAAATCAAGGCTTTGTAGCCAATGCCCCTGAAGAAGTCGTAGCAAAGGAACAGGAAAAGCTTGAGGAGGCCCGATCGCTTGTGCGAAAGCTTCATGACAATCTCGATGTCCTCGCATTGTAGCTCATACATTTTTTGCTGAGAAATGTCCGAAATTTTTCGGATATTCCCAGCTTGAAGCCGTGTGTCCGGGATTTTGCCGTTTATGCCAATGGGTGGCGGCAAGCAGTGCAGGTTTTATCCTTGAAAGTATCTGAAGTTCGAAAGAGGATCCATACATGAGGCAATTGAAAATAAGCAAGCAAATCACCAACAGGGAGAGTCTATCCCTGGATCGTTACCTTCAGGAGATCGGAAAATACGAGCTGCTGACGGCTGAAGACGAAGTAAAACTGACTATGGCGATCAAGGAAGGCTATGATATGCCTGTTGATACGCCCGAATACAAACGAGCCAAGCGAGCACTCGACAAACTGATCAAGGGAAACCTGAGGTTCGTGGTCTCGGTAGCCAAGCAGTACCAGAATCAGGGGCTGACCCTCGGCGACCTGATCAACGAAGGAAACCTCGGCCTGATCAAGGCTGCGAAGCGTTTTGATGAAACCCGCGGATTCAAGTTCATCTCCTACGCGGTCTGGTGGATTCGCCAGTCTATCCTTCAGGCGCTTGCCGAGCAGTCCAGGATCGTGCGTCTTCCGCTCAACAGGGTTGGAACCCTGAACAAGATCAGCAAGGCATACAGCCAGCTGGAGCAGGAGTACGAACGCGATCCCAACACCAAGGAGCTCGCCAACCTGCTCGACATGGATTCGCAGGACGTGGCCGACACACTCAAGATCGCCGGCCGCCACGTATCGGTCGACGCGCCGTTCGCACAGGGCGACGACAACCGCCTGCTCGACGTGCTGCAGAACGACGGTCACATGCCGGACCACGGCCTGAACAGAGACTCGCTGACCCTCGAGGTCGAGCGTTCGCTCTCGGTGCTCGCCCCGAGGGAGGCCGACGTCATCCGCTCCTACTTCGGCATCGGCATGGACAACCCGCTGACACTCGAAGAGATCGGCGAGAAGTTCAAACTGACCCGCGAGCGCGTCCGCCAGATCAAGGAGAAGGCCATCCGCCGCCTCCGCCAGTCCGCCTACAACAAGGTGCTCAAGGAGTACATCGGCAGCTGACCTTTCAGTGGGGACATACAATTCATCAAAGCCGGCAGCAGTATCGCCGGCTTTTTTGTTGGTGGCGGGAAGAAACTTAACACGTCACGCATAACACGAGACGGGAGCGGGGTTGTGCCATCTATTCTTTTCTTCGAGGTCCATACCGTCCATCACGTCCATACCGTCCATCAGGTCCATACCGTCCACGATTTTCGTCACGCGTCACGAGTCACGTGTCCCGCCCCTCTTCATCCACACCCGGTCCCCCGCGGCAATTCCAAGCTCTTCACTGGCGCTGCCGTTGCGCACGGCGATCTCGATCATGCCGCTGCTGCCAGCGTAGGCGAGAGGCAGACCCGGTTCTGCCTCTCCGTAGGTGCACAGGATGGGCAAGGGGCCGGAAGTGCCGGCCGAGACGCGCCACGATGGGTCGCCG
>DATMYL010000124.1:0-9168 GCA_035560975.1 Chlorobaculum sp.
TTCAGTGAGGGCAAGCCGGGCGTGGCGTACTGGGCATTCCAGCCCCACGACGATGCTGCCCTCGAAGACTACGTCTTTTCATCAGATATAACAGTGGTCGAGAATGCCTTCATCGAACAGGCGCTCACCGGCAAGGTCGAGCCGTGGG
Source organism: Chlorobaculum sp. (assembly GCA_035560975.1). Lineage (GTDB taxonomy): Bacteria > Bacteroidota > Chlorobiia > Chlorobiales > Chlorobiaceae > Chlorobaculum. The sequence goes on from DATMYL010000124.1 coordinate 149, forward strand.
AGGGTATGGATGAGAAGAAGCTGATCGAATGGGCGGAGAGGGTTGCGGCGCATGGGGTTGCGGGGGAGTAGGCCGGTTTTTCGGGTGTTGTAATTGTTGTTGCTGAAGGACGCCCCCTAATATTTCCGTGAAATCAGGATCGACGGCGGATTCTGGGTGCTGAGGATCCGGAGGAAAAACATCAGAAAGCAAGTAACCGAACAAGGAGAGGTCCAGTCTGGGGCCCAGTCACAGGACAAGTCGCGAAATCACATGCATCGTGGCAAAAAAGTAATCGTTACCACTTGACGTTGACATATTCAAACACGACGAAAATCCCTGTCACTCATCACTCATCTCTCATCACTGAAAAAACTTGCCGTGCTTTGTCGGTAATCGTATATTTGCTTTTTGCATAAGCAGTTATTCCTCCAAAAACGAGATGAAATGCAGCCGCATTGCTCATGGATAAAAAAGCTCTAACCGAGCGGGACATATGCACGAAATTCATCACTCCGGCGCTTGAGCGTTCAGGGTGGGATATTGCATCCCAGGTCAGGGAAGAGTTTCCGCTGACCAGCGGCAGGGTTATTGTTCGAGGCAAGATGCACATGCGCGGGAAGCGCAAACGAGCAGACTATGTTCTTTTCTACAAGCCGAACATTCCGATTGCCGTCATAGAGGTCAAGGATAACAACCATTCCCTTGGAGACGGGATGCAGCAGGCCCTTTCATATGCCGACATGCTGCAGGTTCCCTTCGTTTTCAGTACGAATGGTGACGGCTTTTTATTCCACAATAAAGTAACCCCTGACGGCGTCATCGAGAAGGAGCTGGACCTCGAAGGGTTTCCTTCAGCGGAAATGCTCTGGAAGCGTTGGGCCGAGCATCGGGGACTTACCGAAGAGCAGAATAGCCTTGTCACCGAGGATTACTACAGCGACGGCAGCAACAAGACACCGCGTTATTACCAGCTCACGGCCATCAACAGGACAATAGATGCCATAGCTCAGGGACGGGACCGTATACTGCTGGTCATGGCCACAGGCACCGGAAAGACCTTTACTGCATTCCAGATTATCTGGCGCTTATGGAAGGCCAAAGCCAGGAAGCGGATACTGTTTCTTGCCGACCGCAACATTCTGGTCGACCAGACCATGACCAACGATTTCAAGCCTTTTGGTCAGGTGATGACGAAAATCCAGAAGCGACAGGCCAACAAGTCCTATGAAATTTACCTTTCGCTCTATCAGGCTGTCACCGGCACCGAAGAAGAAAAAAATATTTACAAGCAGTTCAGCCCTGACTTTTTCGATCTGATTGTCGTTGACGAGTGTCATCGGGGCAGTGCCGCGGCTGATTCCGCATGGCGCGAGATCCTTGCATATTTTTCGTCAGCAACACAGATCGGCCTGACCGCCACACCCAGGGAGACCAAAGAGGTTTCCAACATCGATTACTTCGGTGATCCTGTTTACACCTATTCCCTCAAGCAGGGGATTGACGATGGTTTTCTGGCTCCGTACAAGGTTGTTCGCATCGATCTCGACAAGGATATGGAAGGATGGCGGCCCGATAAGGGGATGCTTGACAAGTACGGCAACGAAATCGAAGACCGCATATACAACCAGAAGGATTTCGACAGGTCACTGGTGCTCGAAAAACGCACGGAACTTGTGGCAAAAAAGATCAGCGATTTTCTCCGACAGACAAACCGCTTCGATAAAACCATCGTCTTCTGCGAAAATATCGATCATGCAGAGCGCATGCGTCAGGCTCTGGCTAACGAAAACAGCGATCTTGTCTCGCAGAACAGCAAGTACGTCATGCGCATTACCGGAGACAACGAAGAGGGTAAGGCCGAACTCGATAATTTCATTTTTCCGGAGAGCAGATATCCGGTTATCGCCGTCACCTCCAAACTGATGACCACCGGCGTCGATGCTCAGACCTGCAAGCTTATCGTGCTCGACCAGCGCATTCTTTCCATCACCGAATTCAAGCAGATCATAGGGCGAGGCACCCGCATCAACGAAGAGTACGGCAAATATTATTTTACCATTATCGATTTCAAGAAGGCGACAGAGCTTTTTGCCGATCCTGATTTCGATGGCGATCCGGTACAGATATATGTGCCCGAAGGCGACGATTCTCCGGTGCCGCCCGATATTGACGAATGCGATTCTATGGAAGGGGGGCCTTACCCGGAAACCGGTCACGACCAGACATGGACAGACGTTGAAGAAACAGGAACCGGTGACGAGGATTCGGGTGTGCGGCGATATGTGGTTTCCAATGTTCCGGTGAGTGTCGTGGCCGAACGGGTACAGTATTTCGATGCCAATGGCAGACTGATTACCGAATCGCTCAAGGATTACACCCGCAAGGCGCTCTCCGGCGAGTTCGCTTCGCTGGACGATTTTCTCAATCTTTGGAACGGCAGCGAAAAGAAGCAGGCAGTTATCGAGGAACTTGAGAAGCTGGGAGTTTTTTTCGATGCGCTTTCAGACGAGATAGGCCGCAGTTCCGGCAAGACGTTTGATCCGTTCGACCTGATCTGCCATGTTGCCTGGGGCATGCCGCCTCTTACCCGGAGGGAACGGGCCGAGCAGGTAAGAAAACGCGACTATTTCACGAAATACGGCGCAAAGGCACGCCGTGTGCTGGAGGCGCTGCTCGACAAGTATGCCGACGAAGGCGTTACGCATATCGAGGAAACACAGGTGCTCACCATAGCGCCGTTTACCGATTTCGGCACGCCCATGGAAATCATCCGCACCTTTGGCGGGCTGGATAACTACCAGCAAGCCCTTCACGAACTGGAACAAGCGCTCTACAGCGCCTGAATTTTATTCTCACGGCACAATTCAAGCAGTAACCGGATATGTCCATAACTTCACTCATCAAATCCATTCAGGACATCATGCGCAAGGATGTCGGCGTTGATGGCGACGCGCAGCGCATCAGCCAGATCGTCTGGCTGATTTTCCTGAAGATTTTCGATGACAGGGAACAGGAGTGGGAGCTTACTGTGCCCGGCTACAAATCGCCGCTGCAGAGCCGTTTCCGCTGGTCGAACTGGGCAAAGGATCCCGAAGGAATCACCGGAGAGGAACTGATAGATTTCGTGAACAACGACCTCTTTCCTTCGCTGAAGAAGCTGGCAGTTACCGCCGGCGTTTCACCATACGGGCGGGTTGTGGGTTCGGTGTTCGAGGATGCCTACAACTACATGAAATCAGGCACCCTGCTGCGCCAGGTGATCAACATCATCGAGGAGGACGTTGATTTCAACCTGTCAGGCGACCGCCATCTTTTCAACGATATCTACGAAAAGCTTCTCGCCGACCTGCAATCGGCAGGTAACGCAGGTGAATACTATACTCCCCGCGCCGTCACCCGGTTCATGGTTGATATACTCGACCCGCAACTGGGCCAGACCATCCTTGATCCGGCCTGTGGTACCTGCGGTTTTCTTACCTGCGCCATCGATCACCTGAAAGAGCAGGTCAAAACCGCCGACGACCGCAGGATGATTCAGGAGTGCATTCACGGGGTTGAGAAAAAACCGCTGCCGCACATGCTTGCCATGACCAACATGATGCTGCACGGCATCGATGTGCCCACCAATGTCCGGCACGACAACACCCTTAGTCGCCCCCTCAAGGACTACGGACCTCGCGACCGTGTGGACATGATCATCACCAACCCGCCCTTCGGCGGCATGGAGGAGGACGGCATCGAGAACAACTTCCCAAAAAAATACCAGACCCGCGAGACCGCCGATCTCTTTATGGCGCTGATCATGCACCTCCTGAAACACGACACCGGTAAAGCTGCCGTGGTGCTGCCCGACGGCTTTCTGTTCGGCGAAGGGGTCAAGACAACGCTCAAGCGCGAGCTGCTCGAAGAGTTCAATCTGCACACCATCGTCCGGCTGCCGAAAGGGGTGTTCAGCCCCTACACGAGCATTGCCACGAATATCCTGTTTTTCGAGAAGGGCGGTCCCACCCGAGAGGTCTGGTTTTTCCAGCACCCCTACCCGGAGGGGTACAAATCGTACTCCCGCTCGAAACCGCTCACCATCGGCGAATTCGATCTCGAAAAAGGGTGGTGGGGAGGCGCTGAGCGACGCGGACGCAAGACCACCCGGTATGCATGGAAGGTCAGTGCAGGAGACATCGCTGCAAAAAACTTCAATCTCGACAGCAAGAACCCGCACGAAATCGAAGTGAACCACAGGGATCCCGAAGAGCTGATGCAGGAGTACCAGGAAATCGTCCGTCGACTCGAAGTCGCACAGCAGGCGCTCAAGGCCGAACTCATGGCCTGTCTCTCGACAGACAGAAGGGCAAGGCATGAGTGAAGCGTTGACACCCTTGCTGCAGGCGGGCGAAGGCTTTCACACCGAGTTCAAGCAGAGCCTCGACAAATCCTTTGTGGAGGAGGCCTGCGCCTTTGCCAACTCCGGCGGCGGCAGGATTCTCCTCGGCGTTACCGACAGTGGCGTCATCAGGGGTATCGATACCGGCAACCTCATGCGTTCACGCGTGCAGGACATGCTGGGGCAGATCGAGCCGCTTCTGCATTGCGAAATCGAAGCGGTTGGCGATGTCCTCGTTGTAACGATCCCTGAGGGGACGGAAAAGCCCTATGGCTGTTCCAGGGGATTTTTCATGCGCATGGGCGCCAATTCGCAGAAGCTCACCCGCAACCAGATCATAGAGTTTTTCCAGAAGGAAGGCCGAATCCGCTTCGATGAGCTGAGCCATCCGAAAGCCGTCTATCCCGACGATTTCGACCCGAACGCATTTACCCGCTTTCTGAAACTGGCAGGCATCAGTCCGAGCATCGACCGCGAAACCCTGCTGCACAACCTCGATTGTCTGACTGCCGACAACCGGTTCACAAACCTTGGCGTACTGTTCTTCGCCAGAGACATCGACTTTCTTCTCAACCATGCGGTGGTTGTCTGTGTGCTCTATCGCGGCAGTGAAAAAGTCATCATCCTCGACAAGAAGGACTTCACGGGAAACATCGTGGAAAACATCGACAACGCCCTGCTTTTTGTGAAGCGGCATACCAAGGTGCGTCTCAGGATCGAGCACCTGCAGCACGAAGAGATTCCCGACTATCCGGAAGTCGCCCTGCGGGAGGCCATTATCAATGCGGTCTGTCACCGTGATTATTTCGACAGGCGAGCCAACGTCACGATCGAGGTCTTTGCCGACCGGGTGGTCATCACCAACCCCGGTGGCCTGCCGAGCGGCCTCTCTCCCGAAGAGTTCGGTACCAAGAGCGTGGCCAGAAACCCCCGCATTGCATCCCTGCTTCACCGCATCGACTACATAGAAAAGATCGGAACCGGCATCAGCCGTATCCGCCAGGCGGTCGCCGAACACGGCGGCACCGAACTGGAGCTGCGCTTCAACGATTTCTTCACCGCTACATTCCGGTCAAAGATACAAGTTGCCCAGGACGTTACGGGAGAAGTCAGTGAGCAAGTCAGTGAGCAAGTCAGTGAGCAAGTCGCGAAAATATTGATTACCTGTAAAACTCAACCAAAGACAAAGGGCGAATTGCTTGAGGTACTTGGCTTGGCGAATGTTTACATGAATTACAAGCGCCATGTTTTTCCGTTGATTGAGAAAGGGCTCATAGAAATGACCATACCGGAAAGGCCCCAGAGCCGACTGCAGAAATACCGTCTCACCGATAAAGGACGCGAAATCCTGCGGCAGGAGGGGAGCGATGAATAAACAGACCGCCAACCTTCTGGAACAGCATTTCGATACCGCCTTTTCCGCCTCTGATGGCATCAAAAAGCTCCGCGAACTGATTCTCACCCTCGCCATGCAGGGCAAGCTGGTGGAGCAGGATCCGAACGACCAGCCCGCCAGCGAGCTGTTGAAGGAGATTGAAGCTGAGAAACAGCGGTTGGTGACGGCAGGTAAAATCAAAAAGCTGAAGGCGTTGCTTCCGATCAAGGCGGAGGAGGTTCCGTATGAGTTGCCGGATGGTTGGGAGTGGGTGAGGCTAACGGAAACATATTTTGGAATTGGCAATAAACAAAACCAAATCCAAACCAAAGATTACTTAGAGAAAGGCAGATTTCCTGTAATCGATCAGGGGAAAAGTTTTATAGCCGGGTATTGCAATGAGAATAGCTTGCTACTTCACATAGATCGCCCTGTGATTATTTTTGGTGACCATACGAAAAATATCAAATATGTTGATTTCGATTTTGTGATTGGTGCTGATGGTGTCAAAATTCTCTGTCCATTTCGTCCTGTATTAACAAGATTTCTCTATTTCTTGGCTCTTTCATACAATTTGACTGATCGAGGATATGCCCGTCACTTTAAGGTTCTAAATGAGAAAATGGCACCTCTTCCTCCACTTCCCGAACAACATCGTATCGTTGCTCGCATTGACCAGTTGACGGCCCGTTGCGATGAGCTGGAAAAACTGCGTAATCAGCTGGAGGAAAAGCGGCTTGCCGTTCATGCCGCTGCTATCAGGCAACTCCTCGACGCCCCGGACGGTTCAGCCTGGGATTTCATCCAGCAGCATTTCAATGAACTCTACAGCGTCAAAGAAAACGTCGCCGAACTCCGCAAAGCCATTCTCCAACTCGCCGTAACGGGCAAACTTGTACCGCAAGACCCGAACGATCCGCCAGCTAGCGAACTTCTGAAAGAGATCGAAGCTGAAAAAAAACGGTTGGAGAGAGCTGGTAAAGTCAAAAAGCTCAAGCTGTTGCCGTACATCAAACCGGAGGAGTTGCCTTACCAGTTGCCGAGGGGGTGGGAGTGGGTTACTTTTCTAGATGTTGGGTTTTTTCTTGGTGGAAAAACACCGAGTAAAAATAATTCACAATATTGGGATGGCTGTATTCCTTGGGTATCACCGAAGGATATGAAGTGCCTTGAGCTACAAGATTCAGAAGATCATGTAACTGTTGCAGGTGTTGATTCTGGCCTTGCAATTATTCCCATAGAATCTCTTTTGATGGTAGTACGAAGCGGAATTCTAAGAAGAACGTTCCCTGTTGCAATCAATAATGTGCCATGCACAATTAATCAGGACTTGAAAGCCTTGGTTCCTTATCAAACAGAGTGTTCAAACTATCTATTATTGATGCTCAGGGGATTTGAGCAATTTATTCTTGAGAAGCTAACGAAGCAGGGGGTAACCGTAGAAAGCCTAAAGTTTGATGAGTTTGCCAATACAAAATTTCCCTGCCCCCCCTTCCCAGAACAACGCCGTATCGTCGCCCGTATAGATCAGTTGATGGCGCTGTGCGACCAACTCGGTCAACAGATCGATATCGCCACCAGCAAACAGACCGAACTCCTGAATGCTGTGATGGTACATGTGGAGTGAGATACCAAAAAGGGTTTTATATGTGAAATGATCCTTGTTTTTTTCGTAACTGTTTAGTAAATAAAAAGATGCTTATGCGTATCCCTTGATGTTTTATGTGTTGATCCCACCGTGCAGAGCCAGTATGACCGATGATTACATTGCCATAGCTACTCGATAGGAAATTGTAACCCCCCGTCAGTTTCCTGTTTTTGCCTTGCAGTTCAACAGTATTGCGTCGGTTATGAAGGCATTTATCGGGGTTACAGATCACAACTGGTTCCAGCTCCTCCGGAGCCAGCCCTCCATCGAAGAGGTCAATTTCAGGCAGACTTCCGGTAATCAATTGTTTAAAGCCTGCGAAAAGGGCAGTCTTGAAACTACGTTACTCAATTATCCGAATTCAACAAACTCGGCAGGATACCGGTTTTCAAAGCCCTCATGAACGCTGACCTGCACATGGCCGGTGACCTCAAGAACACTGGCAAAGGCAACCTCTTCGTCATCTTCGGCGAACCCGATATCGACATCATCAATGCCGGAGACAACCAGATACAGGTCAAAGTCAACGGAGTAGACGTTTTCCACCCCGACACCGGCGAAGTCCGCAGCGACGGAGCCGAAGGCATCGCCTGCTGGTTCATCGACACCGACTACAACATGGAATCCTTCTTCGTCCGCCACGCCTATTTCCTCGGTGCCAACGACCCATACAAAGCCCTGAAAACAACGCTGAAGGGCGAAATCAACCACGAAGCCTGGTCAACCCTTAATAGCAACATATCGAGGCCATTCAATAAACCCGAAACTGGAAGGATAGCTGTTAAGGTAATCAACCATCTGGGTGATGAGGTGATGAAGGTGTATAGGATTGGGTGATGAATGGCTTACTATTCTGATTTCTGAATTTTTTAACTGAAATGAAATTTTGTATCAATGTCTGAGATTGGTAAATATATTTATTCGGGGCGGCTTGAAAAAAGCATTCCATCTCATTCGGGTAGACTTGAGAATTTTTATTCTGATCGCTCATCGATTGTTTTTTCTACTTCCTTTCGTAGGATGATGCAGAAAGCGCAAGTGTTTTCTCTTGAATCAAATACCTCAGTTAGAAACAGGCTTACGCATTCGCTTGAAGTTGCAGATATTGGCAAAACTATAGCTCGCCGTATTGGTCAATTATTGGTTGATAAAGGCTTGGCAGATATTGAAGATGTGGAGTGTATGCAGTCTATTGTTGAAAATGCATGTTTGATACACGATATTGGAAATCCTCCATTTGGCCATTTTGGTGAGGAGGCTATAAAGCAGTGGTTTAAATTGAAAGCGCCAGATATTTTCAGGAAAAGTACTGATCAGATGGATTATGAGGATAATTATTCGGATTTGTTGTTTGATTTTTATCATTTTGATGGAAATCCGCAGGGCTTAAGGATTGTATCGTGTTTACACTCTGATTTGGGAAGAAATGGATTGAATTTAACTTATTCTACGATTCTTGCATCCATAAAATACCCAAATATTGGCATGATAAGCCATGAGAAGTTGTTTGGTGGTAAAGTTGGTATTTTTAGAACAGAAGAACAAAAGTATAGAGATGTATGTGTTCAATCTGGTCATGATTACGGTAAAAGATATTTCCTTGTTTATATTATGGAGTTAGCTGATGATATAAG
>DATMYL010000125.1:0-27631 GCA_035560975.1 Chlorobaculum sp.
TCCCATGGGTGCCGTTTTCAGGTGCAGCCAGGTGATGATCAGCTTTTTGCCCGCACTTTTCGATATGACCCCGACGACTTCGGTCCAGTCTGAAACGGGGTTGCCGTCGATAGAGGTGATGAGTGCGCCCGGCTTGATGCCGGCTTTGGATGCCGGGTCGTTAGGCAGCACCTGGTCGATGATCGGGGGCATGGTGGGCCTGATACCGATGGACTTGCTGTCGTTGAGTTTGGACAGGATGTTGGGGGGAGCCAGAAGGGTCAGCTCCTGTCCGTTGCGTTCGACGGTGTACTGGAGGTTTTTGGCGGAGAGCTGTTCCGGTGCGAGGGCCTCTTCCCAGTAGTGCAGCTTCTGGCCGTTGATCGAAACGAGTTTGTCGCCGCTCCTGAATCCCATCGAGGAGAAGACCGAGTTCGGTTCGATGAAGGCCGGTGTGGTGAGCGGAGTGCGCGATTCGCCGAAGACGGCTGTGATACCGATGAAGATGACGGCTGCGAGCACAATGTTCATGCCGACGCCGCCTGCGAGCACGACGAGGCGCTGCCAGACCGGTTTGCCTCTGAACTCCCAGGGTTTGGGCTCTGTGTGCACATAAGCGGTGTCCATGCTTTCGTCGATCATGCCTGCGATCTTGACATATCCGCCGATCGGAAATGCTCCTATACCGTATTCGGTCTCCCCTATCTTTTTCTGCCACAGCTTCATGCCGAAAAAGTCGAAGCCGATGAAGAACCTGTCGACACGCATGCCGAATATCCTCGCAGTGATGAAATGGCCGAACTCATGGGCCGTTACGAGAATGAAGATGGCGATGACGAAGTAGAATATTGTGCTGAGTATGTCCATGTTTGTGCTGGTCGATTAAATCAATATGGCCGTCAGTGCCCGTGCTGCAATGCTCGGGATGCGTTCAGGCGTTAAGCGTTTTATGGTTATGGCTATGCGATGAGCTGTTCGGCTGTCCGTCGGGCCCACTGGTCGGCCTGAAGGTACTCTTCCAGTTCGACTGGGCTCCATGCTTCGTGCAACTGCATTGTTTTTTCGACGAGTTCGGGAATGCCGGTGAAGCCGATCCTGCCTTCGAGGAAGGCTGCGACGGCAATTTCGTTGGCCGCGTTCAGTACGGCAGGATAGGTACGGGCGGCAGTGAGTGCTTCGTAGGCGAGCCGCAGGCACGGGAACCTTACGGGGTCTGGTTCCTGGAAGGTCAGGTTTCCTGTTTTGGTGAGGTCAAGCCGGTCGATGCCGCTCTGACAACGTTCCGGCCAGGCCATGGCGTAGGCGATCGGGGCTCGCATGTCGGGCATGCCGAGCTGCGCCATGACGCACCCGTCAACGTATTCGACCATCGAGTGGATGATGCTCTGGGGGTGGACTACCACGCCGATCTTTTCTGCGGGCATGTCGAACAGCCAGTGTGCTTCGATCACTTCGAGACCCTTGTTCATGAGGGTGGCCGAGTCGATGGTGATTTTCGCACCCATGTTCCATTTGGGGTGTTTCAGCGCCTGGGCGGGAGTGACTTTGAGGATCTCTTCCGCCGGGGTGTTCAGGAAGGGGCCGCCCGATGCGGTGAGGATGACGCGAAGCACATCGTCGTGGCGATGTCCGGCAAGCGACTGGTAGATAGCCGAATGCTCACTGTCGACAGGGAGTATCTCTATGCCGTTTTCACGTGCAAGATCGGAAACGAGGCGTCCTGCGACCACCATGGTTTCCTTGTTGGCCAGGCCGATATGTTTTTTTGCCTTGATGGCGGCAACAGTCGGCACCAGTCCTGCCGCTCCTACGATGGCCGATATGACCAGTTCAGCCTCGTCGGCAGTGGCAACCGTGCAGGCGCCGTCGATACCGTGGCGGATCTCCGGCTTGAACTCCCCGAGCAGCGAACGAAGAGCGTCGGCCGTGGCGGCATCCCTTACCGAGACGACGCGGGGCTTGAACTCGGCGATCTGTTCGGCCAGAAGGGTGACGTTGTTTCCTGCAGCAAGACCGACCACACGGAACCGTTCAGGATGCTGACGCACGACGTCGAGAGTGCTCACACCGATCGAGCCGGTACTGCCGAGGACGGAGAATGATTTCATGGTGTTATGGACGGTGGTTGCCGGGTAACGGTTGACTGCGGAGCTTCTTCCTGCAGTTTTCCGTATTGCTGTTTCGGCCTGAATTTATGCTTTTTCGGCGCGGCTTACAAATGCAGGTTCGCCCGGTACCGTGGAAAATACGGGATTTCGTTTGTTATCTGGTGAAAATGTGTTATAATGATGCCCCTTGTCTAAGGGTTCCTAGCTCAGCTGGTTAGAGCGACTGGTTTACACCCAGTAGGTCGGGGGTTCGAATCCCTCGGGACCCACTCCTTCCCTGCCTTTTGATTTCCCGATTTCCCATTGTTTTTCTGCAGCGGCACCTTGCCAGGTTCCTGCGGTGCATTCGGCCGACTCAGGTCAGAAGCCGAAACTCCTTTTCGTCGGGCTCGATCTCAGTTTCCCTCACGGACATCGATTTTACCCTCGCGCGCGACGGTCCGATTCCGGCTCTCTTGAGAAGCTCTTCTACCATTCCACTGTTTCCCTGGGCCTCTATTTCGACGCTTCCGTCAGGACGGTTGCGGGTCCATCCGGACAGGCCCCGCATGCTCGCTTCACGATAGACGAACATGCGGAACCCCACGCTCTGCACAAGCCCGCGTACGATGACGTTGACTCTTTTTTCCATCGCCCGCTCAGTTTGCCGACATGTCCCTCGACTGGCGGAGCCTTTCGACGGCTGCCTCGAGCGCCAGCCGTTCTTCGTCGGGCACAGCGCTTCCGTTCTGCTCGGCGGTTGCCGGCTCGGCCTCGGCCTTGACCTGGACGGCATCATGAACTTCGACGCCGTTATGGCAGTCGTGGCCAAGGTGCTCCGAGAACTTGTCTGTCGGACGCTTTCCGAGGATCTCCTCGATCTGGCAGTAATGCATGATCTCTTTGGCGAGAAGCTCGCGTGCGATCGCTTCGAGTTTGTCGCGGTTCTCGGAAAGGAGCTCGAAAACCTGCTTACGTGCGGAATCGACGATTGCCTTGACCTCGTTGTCAATCAGCCTTGCGGTTTCGTCGCCGTATTTCTTGTCGATGCCGGGGCCGCCATAGTAAGGGTTGTTGCTCTCGAGGAACGAGAGGTAGCCCACCTTTTCGCTCATGCCGTAGACCACCACCATGTTGTAGGCGATCTCGGTAACCCGTTCCAGGTCGTTCTGGGCGCCGGTCGATATCTCACCGAAAATGATCTCTTCGGCGATGCGCCCGCCGAGCAGCCCGCAGATCCTCGATACCAGCTCTTTCCTGGTCATGAGGTAGCGGTCTTCGAGCGGTATGTTCAGCGTGTAGCCGAGCGCACTGACGCCTCTCGGTACGATCGAGATTTTCTGTACAGGATCGTTCTCGGGCATCATCCAGCTGACAATGGCGTGGCCGGCCTCGTGGTAGGCTACGATCTGCTTTTCCCTCGGGTTGATCACCTTGTTCTTTTTCTCCAGGCCGGCGATGACCCGCTCGATGGCGTCTTCGAAATCCTTCATCTCGATGCTCTGCTTGCCGCGCCTTGAAGCCAGCAGGGCGGCCTCGTTGGCAGCGTTGGCGATCTCCGCGCCGGCAAATCCGGGTGTCTGCGAAGCGAGCGCCTTGAGGTTGACGTTGTCCGACAGCGACAGGTTCTTGGTGTGCACCATGAAGATGTCGATACGTCCTTTCAGGTCGGGTTTGTCGACCACGATCTGGCGGTCGAAACGGCCGGGCCTGAGCAGCGCGGTATCGAGTACGTCGGCACGGTTGGTGGCGGCCATCAGGATCACCCCCTTGTCGGTGGCGAAGCCGTCCATTTCCACCAGAAGCTGGTTCAGGGTGTTTTCGCGCTCGTCGTTCGCGCCCATCATGAACCCTTTGCCGCGGCTCCTGCCGACAGCGTCGATTTCGTCGATGAAGATGATGCAGGGTGCCTTTTCCTTGGCCGACTTGAACAGGTCCCTGACCCTTGCTGCACCGACGCCGACGAACATTTCGACGAAATCGGAACCGCTGATGCTGAAGAACGGTACGTCAGCTTCTCCGGCGACCGCTTTGGCAAGAAGGGTCTTGCCGGTGCCGGGAGGGCCGACCAGCAGTACTCCCTTGGGGAGCTTGCCGCCAAGCTTGGTATATTTTTTCGGGTCTTTCAGGAAGTCGACGACCTCCATGACCTCGGCTTTGGCCTCGTCGAGCCCGGCAACGTCCTTGAAGGTTATCCGGGTGTGCTCGTCAAGGTTTTCATAGAGCGCAGCCTTGTTTTTGCCGATGTTCATGAACTGCGATCCGGGGCCGCCCATTCTGCGGAACATGAAGAAGTAGATGCCGATCAGCAGACCGAAAGGCAGCACCCACTGCAGAAGTTCCCCGATCCAGGAGTTGCCGGGCGTAGCCTGGTAGCGGATGCCCTTCGATTCGAGAAGCGGAACGAGTCCTTCGTCACGAATGGGGTTGACGGTAACCTCTTTCGACGAAGATGACGATTTCGGCATGCGAAGGCCTGGGATCTCCTGTGTCGGAGCCTTTTGGGGCGCGGCAGAGAGCGAGTCCGCCTTGAGCTGGACGTAGATCTTCTCCGGAGCGATTCGTATCGACTCGACCTTGTTTTCCGAGATCAGGTGGCGAAATTCGCTGTAGGCGATCTCCTTAGTCGAACCTGACCAGAAAAACGCAAGCTGAAAGCCGAGGATCAGCAGGATGACAGCGATATAATAGACTATCGAGAAACGGGGTCGGCGCTGCCCGTTTTCGGGTTCGTTCTTATAAGGATTGTTCGGCTTGAAAGGATTGTTTGCCATCTAGAGCACTCATGATTGAAAAGATTTACTGACATTGTTCATCGGTCTGCGGCCCTGAAATGGCAGGTAAAGTGCGTAAAGACAGGGGCCCGCGGTATTCGGCTGTGAATATTACATAAAGTAAACAACCGACTGACAAGATACATAACCGCAATCGATAAATGTATTCCCGTCCCTAATAGTTTCAGTCGCACCAGATGGAGGCGCTGGTATGGGACCCTCCCGTTGCGAATCTTTTGCCCGGCATCGTTATATTAAAAGACACTTCCATCAATCAGCAGACAACAATGAGTTCAGCAAGGAACAAGACAAACGAAAGGATTGCCGCGCTAAAATCGATGCTTTGCGTGGGCCTCGACAGCGATCCTGCCAAAATACCGGCGGTGTTCAGTGCGATGGATCGTCCGGTACTGGAGTTCAATCGCGCCGTCATCAGGGCCACAAGGAACCATGCGGCCGCTTACAAGGTTAATACTGCATTCTATGAGTCCAGGGGTATGCCGGGTATGCGCGATCTTGAAGAGACTCTCGAAGCGCTTCCTCCGGAGTGCCTGAGCATAGCGGACGCGAAGCGCGCGGATATCGGCAACACCAGCCGTCAGTACGCAAAGGCTTTTTTTGAGGCATGGCCGTTCGATTCGATCACCGTGGCTCCGTACATGGGATTCGATTCGCTCGAGCCTTTTTTCGAATATGAGGACAAACTGGTGTTCGTACTCTGCCTCACTTCAAATCCGGGTTCGAAGGATTTCGAGGAGCAGCGCATGCAGGACGGTCGCCCGCTCTATCGTGCAGTGCTCGACAAAGTCAGGCAGTGGCAGCGCAACGGCAATGCCGGCATCGTGGTCGGGGCCACCAAACCGGGACTCCTGCAGGAACTCCGCAGTGAAGCTCCAGACCTGTTTTTCCTGATTCCCGGTGTTGGAGCACAGGGTGGTTCGATGCAGCAGGCCGTCGAGCAGGGCGCCGATTCAGAAAGTCGCAGCGCCATTGTCAACGTCAGCCGGGCGCTGATTTTCCCGGAAGGAGAGTTCCGATCCGTCGAGGAGTTCGAAGCGGCCGTCGGAAAAGAGGCGTGTGACCTTCACGAAGGTATGATTGGAATGCTGTAACTCGGCATATATGTATATATTGGATAGATGAGATATTTTGATGCGCTTATGAAGCGCGGGGTCGGTCACCGAGCCCCGGCAGCGGAATAAAAACGACAAGAAAAGGATTTGGCCTATGTGTGGAATCGTTGGATATATCGGCAGGCGCGAAGCTGCGCCGATTCTTTTGAACGCTTTGAAACGCCTCGAGTACCGGGGTTATGATTCGGCCGGTATCGCGGTTTTGAACGGTACGATGCAGGTGCTCAAGCAGAAAGGGAGCGTCGGCAACCTCGAAGAGCTTCTGAACGTCTCAGGTACGGTGATGATGGGGGCAACTGCAGGCATCGCGCATACCCGTTGGGCGACCCACGGTGATCCGAGCGACAGGAACGCCCATCCGCACATGAACGTATCGGGCGATATCGCCCTCATTCACAACGGCATTATCGAGAACTATTCGATCCTTAAGCAGGAGCTGATTGCCCAGGGATATGTATTCAGCAGCGACACCGATTCCGAAGTCCTGGTGCATCTGATCGACCGAATCTGGAAAGCCGATCCTTCGCTCGAACTCGAAGCGGCAGTTCGGCACGCTCTCCGTCACGTCGAGGGGGCCTATGGACTCTGCATTGTCTCATCACGCGAGCCGGACAAGATCGTGGTTGCCCGTAAAGGCAGCCCGCTGGTCATCGGCATCGGTGATGGAGAGTATTTCATAGCGTCCGATGCTGCTCCGATCGTCGAGCATACCAAGAAAGTGGTTTATCTCTCCGACGGCGAGATGGCGGTCGTGACCAGGGATAATTACACCGTCAAGACGATCGAAAACGTCGAACAGGAAAAAAGGGTGACCGAGCTGGACTTCAGCCTTGAAAAGATCGAGAAGGGCGGGTTCGAACATTTCATGCTCAAGGAGATTTTCGAACAGCCGGAAGTGATGCGCGACGTGATGCGCGGAAGGGTGCGTCTTGAAGAGGGCCGGGTACAGCTCGGCGGCATCGAGGACTACCTGGACCGACTCAAGCAGGCCAAGAGGATCGTGATTTGCGCCTGCGGCACCAGCTGGCATGCAGGGCTGATCGGCGAGTACCTGATCGAGGAGTTCGCCCGCATCCCTGTCGAGGTGGATTATGCATCCGAGTTCCGCTACCGCAACCCGATCGTGACCTCGGACGACGTCGTGATCGTTATCTCTCAGTCGGGCGAAACAGCCGATACCCTTGCAGCCCTCAGGCTTGCCAAGGAGAAGGGAGCCATGGTGATCGGCATCTGCAACGTGGTCGGATCGACCATCGCCCGTGAGACGCTGTGCGGCATGTACACCCATGCAGGCCCGGAAGTCGGCGTCGCCTCGACAAAGGCGTTTACTGCCCAGGTGATCGTGCTGTTCATGCTTGCTATGGCGCTGAGCAAAGGGCGGACGATTTCTCATGATGAAATAAGGCTGAACCTTCGCGAGCTGTCAGAGGTCCCGCAGAAGGTGGCTCAGATCCTGGAGCAGAACGACGCGATAAGGGAGATCGCCCTGAAGCTGAAGGATGCCCGAAACGCACTCTATCTCGGCAGGGGCTATAATTTCCCCGTCGCTCTCGAAGGGGCCCTGAAGCTGAAGGAGATTTCATACATTCACGCCGAAGGTTATCCTGCCGCCGAGATGAAGCATGGGCCGATCGCCCTTATCGACGAAGATATGCCGGTGATTTTCATCGCCACCAGGGACAACACCTACACGAAGATCCTGAGCAATATCGAAGAGGTCCGCAGTCGCAAGGGACACGTGATCGCCATTGCAAGCGAGGGTGACCGAGAGGTCAGCCGCCTTGCCGAACACGTCATTTACATTCCCCAGGCATCCGCGCCTGTCCTGCCGTTGCTTACGGCAATCCCGCTGCAGTTGCTGGCATACCATATCGCCACATTGCGAGGCTGCAACGTCGACCGCCCGCGTAACCTCGCCAAATCGGTGACTGTGGAGTAGCCTGATTTGAGTCGTTATCTGATTAATCCAATTCTGCCTCGTTGTTTCAAAACGGGGTAGAGTTGGATTATCTGTTTATCAATGGCGCAGATATGGTAATTCTATCGCCCATATGCGGTAATCAGTTCTGATTTGAGCTTCTCAAGCACCCCTGCCCAATCTCCGATTTTCCCTTGCCGAAAGAGTCGCATGCCCGGATACCAGGGGCTGTCATCCCGGTCGAGCAGCCAGCGCCAGTCCGGGCAGAACGGTAACAACACCCATGTCGGGTTGCCTAACGCGCCGTTCAGATGAGCGACACTGGTATCGACGCTTATCACCACATCCATAAGTTCACAAAGTGCGGCAGTATCCGTGAAGTCGTTCAGCTCATCGCCAAAGTGAAGGATGTTTGCGTTCGACGCAAGCGTTGGTCTGTCTGAATCACGCACCTCCTTTTGCAGGCTCACAAAGGTGAAGTCAGATGGCAGATGCCCTATCAATACTGACAGCGGGATGCTTCGATCGCCGTCGCTGGTGTGCGCATCGAGACCACTCCATACCAGCCCGACACGGGGAGTTGTCTTCTGCCCTAACCTGTTTTTCCAGTAAACCCGCTTGCCGGGATCGGTTCCAAGGTACTGATGAGGGCAAGGAATGGTGCTCAGGTCGGTTTTGAACGCTAACGGCAGACTTAACAACGGGCAATGGTAATCGAAGGCGGGGAGCTTGCTTCCTTTAGCCACTATCTCAGTCACCCCATTGAGCTCTTTAAGTAATCCGACGAGCGGCAGTTCCACTTCAAGGACAACTTTTGCGCCCAGATCGGCGACTGATAGCGCGTAGCGACAGAACTGGATGGTGTCGCCCAATCCCTGTTCGCTGTGCAGAAGGATGGTTTTTCCTGCTAAAGATTGTTCGCCAAGCCATAGCGGAGGGCTGAAGTTGCGTTTTGGAGAGGTAAACTTGTCGACTTTCCATCGCCACTCATACAGTTCCCATCCCTCCCTGAAGTTTCCCCCCAGAAGCAGTGTGATTGATTTATGTACATAGGCTTCGTGATAGCCTGGATTGATGGCTATACACTTGTCATAACTCGCAATCGCAGCATCGAGTTGTGTCATTTCCTTGAGTGCGACGCCACGGTTATGGAAGGCTTCGTGATAGCCTGGGTTGAACGCTATAGCCCTATCATAGCTGGTGAGAGCATCTTCGAGCTTCTTCTGCTTCTGGAGCGTAATGCCTCGGTTGTAATAAGCTTGCGCAAAGTCCGGCTTGAGGGTTATGGCCTGGTCGTAGCTTGCAAGAGCAGCTTCAAATTCCATTAATTCATGCAACGCCAATCCCATGTTGCTGAAGAGCTCGGGGTTGTCGGGATTGATAGCGATGGCTTTGCTGATCAAGTCGACTGCTTTCAGGTATTTTCTCGTTTGATAGGCTATAACTCCTGAGAGATGCAGGGCGTCGACGTGCTCAGGTCGTGATTTCAGTATTTCGTCGTTAAGCGCTTGTGCCCGTGCGAGTTGTCCTTGTTGAAACAATGCGAAAGCTTGCTGAAACTGCCGTTTTCCTTGTGTCGTCAACGAATCAATCCCGGCGGGGTTGTCTTCAGGTTCAGTATCTATAGTCGATGTGTCAAACAGTGCGGATTCCGTATTGCGTTCATAAACGATATTCAGTTCTGCATTGAGTTTCTTCAATACGCCGGACCAATCACCGCTGCTCTCCTGGCGAAACAGCCGCAAGCTTCGATACCAGGGGCTGTCATCCCTGCCGAGCATCCAGCGCCATTCAGGAGAAAACGCCAACAACACCCATGTCGGCTTGCCTAATGCACCACTCAGATGGGCCACGCTGGTGTCAACGCTTATGACTATATCCATGAGATCACAAAGCGCCGCTGTATCGGTGAAGTCCTTCAACTCATCGCCAAAATGTATGATGTTATTTGCCGACTCGAGCGTCGACTTGTCCACATCCCATACCTCTGTTTGCAGGCTCACATACTGAAACCCGGGAGGCAATTGCCTGATTGCCGGGTTCAGGGACAATCTGCGATGGGATAGTTTGGCGTTATTATTGCTTCCGCTCCACACAAGGCCGATTCGCGGTTTAGTTTTCGGACCTAACCTGGTGTTCCAGTATGCCAGCTTGCCCGGTTCGCTTTTCAGGTACTTTTCAGGGCATGGTATATTGCCGAGGTCTGTTTTGAACGCTAAGGGCAGACTCATCAAAGGGCAGTGGTAATCAAACTCAGGCAGATCGTGCCCTTTGGTCACCACTTCAGAAACGCCGGTTAGCTTTTCAAGTAATCCAGCAAGGGACTGTTCTGCTTCGATGATGACTCGTGCACCAAGATCGGCGACCAATGGTGCGTAGCGACTAAACTGAATGGTGTCGCCCAACCCCTGTTCGCTGTGCAGGAGTATGGTTTTTCCGTCTAAAGATTCGTTGCCAAGCCAGAGCGGCTGCGAGAAGTTTCGTCTGGGAGAGGTAAACTTGTCCACGTTCCATCGCGACTCATACAACTCCCAGCCGTTTTTAAAGTTTCCTCCCAATAGCAGGGCGAGTGATTTATGCAGGCGGGCTTCGTGATAATCGGGTTTGATGGCAATTGCTCTGTCAAAGCTGTCAAGAGCAGCATCGAGCTCAAAAAGCTCCATGAGCAATACGCCACGATTCGAGAATACTTCATGATAGTCGGGCTTGATAGCGATGGCTTTGTCATAGCTGTCAAGTGCAGCATCGAGTTGTTTCAGTTCCAGGAGGGCATTGCCTCGATTAGCGAAGGCTTCGTGATAGTCGGGTTTGATGGCGATGGCCCTATCATGGCTGGCAAGAGCAGCATCATGTCGTTGCAGTTCCAGAAGCGCTTTGCCACGGTTAGTGTAGGCCTGGTAATAGTCAGGCTTTATGGCAATGGCTTTATCATAGCTTGCCGCCGCTGCTCCGAAATCTTTCAGTTCCTGAAGGATATTGCCCTGATTGAAGTAAGCTTCAGCGAAGTCGGGTTTTATGACGACAGCTTTGTCGAAGCTTGCCATAGCCGCGTTAAACTTCCCGAGCTTTTTGAGAGCATTGCCCCGATTGAAGTAAGCTTCAGCAAAGTCAGGCTTTATGGCAATGGCTTTATCAAAACTTGTTACCGCCTCCTCGAACAGATTGAGTTCGTTGAGCGCGTTGCCGCGATTAACGCAAGCTTCGTAATATCCGGGCTTTATGGCTATGGCGCTGTCGAAGCTCGCTGCAGCAGCCTCGAACTCTTTCAGCTCATTAAGCGCAACTCCCCGATTGAAGTGGAACGCAGCATTGGCGGGCTCGATCGCTATGGCTTTGCCTATCAGGTCGACCGCTTTTCGCTGATCGCCTGTCTGGGCCGCAGCAACGCCCGACAAGTGCAGGGCGTCAACGTGATTCGGATCTATTGCAAGCACCTCCTCGTATAGCGCTTGAGCCTGGGCGAGTTGTCCTTTTTGATGACAAGCGAGCGCTTGTTCAAACCTCTTTGTTGCTTGCACTGAGTCTAACATTGCATGTGTTCAATTCATCCGGTATTCGCCGGATGCCGGGCGGTATTTATATGACTGGATGCCGACGTTCCATAAAGATGTCAAAAAAGACAATCGAAACTATTTTCCATAAGCGGTCGTCAACTCAGATCTGAGTTTTTTAAAAACGCCATCCCAATCTCCAGGTTGTTCCTGACGAAAGAGCCGGATGCTCTGGTACCAGGGGCTGTCATCTCTGTCGAGCAGCCAGCGCCAGTCAGGAGAGAACGGCAACAGCACCCATGTCGTGTTGCCTAATGCGGCATTCAAATGAGCGATGCCGGTATCCACACTTATCACGACGTCCATGAGATCACAAAGGGCAGCAGTATCGGAAAAGTCGCCCAGCTCATCGCCGAAGTGAAGGATGTTTGCGTTCGACTCGAGTGTTGTCTTATCGATCTCTCGTACCTCCTTTTGCAGGCTCACATAAATGAGGCTTGATGGAAGATGCCGGATTACCTCTGCAAGCGGGATGCTCCGGTTACTGTCGTTCGTGTGCGTGACGTTGCCACTCCATACCAGTCCGATGCGCGGCGTTGTCGTCTGTCCCAGCCTGTTTTTCCAGTAAGCCAGTTTGTCCGGATCGGTTCTCAGGTACTGATGAGGACAGGGAATGGTGTTCAGGATGGTTTTGAATGCCAACGGCAGGCTCATCAATGGACAGTGATAATCAAACTCAGGAAGATCGCTGCCTTTAGCTACAACTTCTGCTACACCGTTGAGATCTTTAAGCAGTCCAATGAGCGGAAGTTCCGTTTCGAGAACTACTCGTGCACCCATATCGGCAACTGATCGAGCATATCGACAAAACTGAATGGTGTCGCCAAATCCTTGCTCGCTGTGCAGGAGGACGGTTTTTCCGGCTAAGGGTTCGTTGCCAAGCCATAGTGGCCGGGTAAAGTTGCGACTGGCGCCGGCAAGCCGGCTGACTTTATGGCGCGACTCATACAACGCCCAGCCTTGCCTGAAGTTTCCACCGAGGAGCAGGGCAAGCGATTTATGCAGGCTGGCGTCGTGATAGTCCGGTTTGATAGCGATGGCTTTATCAAAACAGGCAACGGCTGCATCGAGTTGATTGAGCTCCTGACGCATTAATCCAAGGTTATGGTAAGCTTCCTGATAGTCGGGTTTGATGGCGATGGCTTTGTCATAGCTCGCGAGCGCCGATTCGTACCGCTTAAGTTTTTTCAGCGCATTTGCCCGATTATAGTGGGTTTCGGCAACGTCGGGTTTGATGGCTATGGCCATGTCGAAGCTTTCTGCCGCAGCGTCAAACCTGTTGAGCTCCTGGAGTGCATTGCCACGGTTGGCGTACGCTTCGGCAAAGTCCGGCTTGATGGCAATGGCCTTATCATAGCTTGCGACAGCCTTCTCACTCTCGTTGAGTGCCTGGAGTGCTATCCCTCGATGATAAAAAGCTTCGTGAAAGTCGGGTTTGATGGCAACAGCTTTGTCATAGCTATCTACAGCTTCCTCACTCTTGTTGAGTCCCTGGAGCGAGATTCCTCGTTGGTAGTGAGCTTCGTGACAGTCCGGTTTTATGGTGAGGGCTTTGTCGAAGCTTGCCGCAGCCGCCTCAAACTCTTTCAGTTCGTTGAACGCGACTCCCTGATTGCAGTGGAATGCCTCGTTTCCGGGATAGAGCGCTATGGCTTTGCCGATCAACTCGACTGCTTTCCTGTGATTACCGGTCTGGCCAGCCGCCACGCCCGATAAGTGGAGGGCATCGACGTGATCTGGTTCAGCGTTCAGTACCTCTTCGTAAAGTGCTTGCGACTGAGCGATCTTTCCTTGAAGATGACAATCGAGAGCTTGTTCAAACTTCGAGTGTATTTGCGCAGGGTTCAGCATTACGTTCGTTCGTTTGAGGTCGTGATCGCCAGATTCCAGGGTATTTGCACGAGGGGGATCGGCTTTGATTCCGGTATATCCCAAAACAGTTAACGGGCGGTACGCAGCTATTGTTCGGAATCCGGGACAGGAATCCTTTAATTACAATTTATTAATTGATTTAAAGTTGATACAAGCAAAAATTGTCCTGGCTCAGTATGCAGTATCCCGTGTGTGGACGGTATCCTGAAGTATCTCTCCGGTAGCAGACATAATGTATTGCCGTGGATTGGCGTTCGGTAATGTCGGCAATAAGCTGCATACCGGTACGACGTGCTTAATCCTGCAGAATAACGGGGCGTGAACCGGCGCTTGCCCAGATGTGATCCGGATTCGGGAATTATTTCGTCTGTACTGCCGGTTAATCTTTAGAATAGAATCTTTTATCGAGCCAAGCATCTAACCCGAAAAATCATGGAAGGACATATCGTCATCACAGGAGCTACCGGCGTGATCGGTAGAGAAGTCGCCCGCAGGCTCATCGATTCAGGCCGGAAGGTTGTCGTATTCGCAAGGTCTCCTCAGGCCGCTTCCGCCAGCATTCCCGGTGCTGCAGGTTATGTGCGTTGGGATTCGGATATGAAGGCCGGTGATTGGACAGGCTCTCTTGAAGGCGCTTATGCCGTTATCCATCTTGCCGGAAAACCGTTACTTGACGCGCGATGGACGGAAGAGCACAAGGTCGCTTGCTACGAGTCCCGCATCAATGGCACCCGTTCGCTGGTTTCGGCCATGACGGCGCTGACGGACAGGCCGAAGGTTTTCGTTTCGTCATCCGCCATCGGATACTATGGTTCGTTTGATCGATGTGATGACACGGCCCCGTTGACAGAATCTGCGCAACCCGGCGTAGACTTTCTTGCCAAAATCTGTTTTGACTGGGAAAGAGAGGCTGTTCCGGCAGAAAAACTCGGAGTGAGGGTTGTGCTGCTCAGGACAGGTATCGTTCTTTCAACCCGGGGCGGAATGCTGCAGAAGATGATGACGCCCTTCAGCTTTTTTGTCGGCGGCCCTGTCGGAACAGGGAACCAGTGTCTGTCATGGCTCCATATCGACGATGAGGTCTCGATCATTCTTGAGGCGCTCGACAATCCCGCTTATCACGGCCCGGTTAATGCAGTCGCTCCTGAGCCGGTCACCATGAAAAAATTTGCCGATGAGCTTGGCTCGGTGATGAACCGCCCGGCATTGCTGTCGGTCCCGAAGCTGGCTGTACAGATCCTCATGGGAGAGGGGGCCGATTATGCCGTCAAGGGTCAGAAGGTGATCCCGGCATTTTTACAGGGGCACAATTTTCAGTTCGCCTGGCCAGATCTGCACGATGCGCTTGCGGATCTTGTCGCCAGAGAGGTGTGAAAATGGCAATAAAAAAAGGCGGATCAGGCCTTTTGAGCCTGCCCGCCTTGGACTTGGTAAAGTCAGGACGCTATTAGTAGCGCTCCCTTCTCATCGGTCTTTCTTCACGGGGCCTTGCCTCGTTGACTTTTATGGTACGACCTTTGAAGTCTTTGTCATTCATCGACTCGATAGCTTCACGAGCTTCGCCGTCGTTCGGCATGTCGACAAAACCGAAGCCTTTGGAACGGCCAGAAAATTTGTCAGTGATGATGTTGGCGCTTTGCACCTGCCCAAACTGAGAGAAAGCATCGCGTAAATCTTCTTCTGAAACGTTGTACGGCAGATTGCCAATGTAAATATTCATTGTAGGACGATAGAAACATGTGCTTGATAGAAAGAGACGCTACCGAATAACCAAAGCACCAATTATTCGACAAGCGATCAGCCAACCACTGGCTAATTTATATGTCAATTTACCTTAATAAATATTGGTTTTCAAAATGAAAAACATTATAGGCGGAGTAAAGAAGGCGTAAAAGGGCTCTGTAAGGCCTGTTTTTCAGGTTTTTTTCGTTTGAGTGACGACAAAATCTTTTTGTCCTGATGCTTTTCAGCAAATCCAACGCACGAATGCCCTGTTTTTTTCGCCATAGCCTCTTCTTTCGCCGCCGCGATATTGCACTTATGTAGAAGTAAAAAGCTTCCTGAATGTTCGTGATTGCGCCTTCTTCCTACTTAATCGTAAGAAAAGTGTCTTTAATTCTTGTTTGTGCTTAAATAATTAATTATTATTCACACGTGTTCATTAATAATTAAGGATTAACAAACAGTTTAAACTGAACGGTTATGGGAAAGAAACTTAGTGCATCGCTGCTGCTGTTCATGGCAGTGATGATGGCCCACAGCACCGGATGGGCGGCAGAGCCGGTAGTGACCGACTCCGGTACGACATCATGGATGCTGACGTCAACGGCGCTTGTCTTGCTGATGGTGCCCGGCCTGGCAATGTTCTATGGCGGTCTTGTGAGGACCAAAAACGTTATCGGTACCATGATGCACAGCTTCGGGGCCATGGTGATCATCGGTGTTCTCTGGCCGACAATCGGCTACGCATTGAGCTTTGGGCCTGGCATCCTTGGGGGCCTGGTAGGTTGGGACAGCAAGTATTTCATGCTTCAGGGTATTGACGATACGATCATGGCGACTCAGATTCCCGAGTACGTCTTCGCCATGTTCCAGGGTAAATTCGCGATCATCACCCCGGCCCTGATTGCGGGAGCGTTTGCCGAACGCGTGAATTTCAAGGGGTATGCGGTGTTCATCGCCCTTTGGAGCCTTTTTGTCTACAGCCCGATCTGCCATTGGGTATGGGCTTCTGACGGCTTCCTGTTCAATCTCGGGCCAATGGGCGCGATTGACTTCGCAGGCGGAACAGTCGTTCATATCTCTTCGGGCGTTACCGCTCTGGTTGCCGCGCTCTTTCTTGGTGCCCGCCGCGGGTATCCGAAAAACGTCATGCACCCGAACAATCTGGTTATGACCCTCATGGGTGCAGGCCTTCTTTGGGTGGGATGGTTCGGTTTCAACGCCGGCAGTGCCATCTCCAGCAACCTGGCGACAGCAAGAGCCCTGACTGTTACCCAGTTGGCTGCAGCTTCCGGTGCCTTTACCTGGATGATGATCGAAATTTTCCAGCACGGCAAGGCGACGAGCCTTGGTGTTGCATCGGGCATACTGGCTGGTCTTGTGGCCATTACGCCGGCAGCAGGCGTTGTACAGCCTGTCGGTGCTTTTGCTCTTGGCGCAATTGCCGCAGTCATCTGCTATCTTGCGATTCTTCTCAAGGGCAAGCTTGGATACGACGACAGCCTTGACGCTTTCGGTATTCACGGTGTCGGCGGTATCGTCGGCGCTCTTGTCCTGACCTTCTTCGTCCGCAACTCATGGTGGGTTGATGCAGCAGGAAAATCGGCAACCAAAAGCTGGACCGTATGGCAGCAGTTCGGTGTTCAGGCTACAGCAGTAGGCGTCACTGTTGCTTATGCCGCAGTCGTTTCGCTGATCCTGCTCTTTATCGTCGAGAAAACCATCGGCCTTCGCATCAGTGAGAACGATGAGATGTCGGGTCTCGATCACAGCATGCACGGCGAGCAGGGGTATGGCCTTATCAATCTTAATTAAATCGTGTAGCCATGAAACTGATTACAGCAATTATTCCGCCCGACAGGCTCGATCACGTTCGTGAGGCTCTGATTCAGGCAGATATTACAAGAATAACCGTCAGCAGGGTTACAGGGCACGGCCGCCAGGAGGACATCGAGTTCTATCGCGGCCAGAAAATCGCCCCGAACCTGATTCCCAAGGTCCGCCTCGATATCGCAGTGAACAACGAGTTCGTCGATATCACGGTCGATACTATCGTAAAGGCGGCCCGCCACGGACTTGGCGAGATCGGCGACGGAAAGATCTTTATCACAGCTATGGAGGAGTGCGTCAGGATCAGGACCAATGAACGCGGAGGAAGTGCGATCTGATTCTGTCTTACAACCGGTTGTGGATTGAACCGAAAAAAGCGGCGGGCAAATTAACCCGCCGCTTTTTGTCGTACAGTCAGAGATGAACCGGTTTCGCTTTCTCCTTCCGCCCGGATGCAAAATGTCACACTCACCCCCCGTATTACGGGTGAATTTTTGTATCGTTATACTGATAAGCAGTTATTCCTGACCCCCAAATTCATTAAATCAGGGAGGCTTGCCATGTATCCCAAAAAGGTTCTTGCTTCCGTTTGCCTTAACGGAACGCCTGCCGGCACAGGCTGGCTCTCCCCGCTTCCCGATCTGAGGGATTATACGGAGTCACATCCCGATATTGCCGAAATAGCCAAGAAGCTAAAGATTCCGGATTCGCACAAAAAACGTATCGCCGCGATGCCTTCATCCGTCGATCTTCGGCCGTGGTGTTCCCAAATCGAGCATCAGGGAACGCTCGGCTCATGCACCGCCCACGCGGCAGCCGGAATTGTTGAATATTTCCAGCAGCGAGCCTTCGGTAAACATGTCGAGGTATCCAGACGATTTATCTATAAGGCGACACGCAGCCTGATGGGGGTTTCCGGTGACACGGGGGCATGGTTGCGCAATACTGTGGGAGCTCTGGCTCTTTGCGGCGTTCCGCCCGAACATTACTGGCCTTACACTGAGAAGGAGCCCGATTTCGACAAGGAACCGGGAGGCTTTGTCTATGCCGTGGCCGACAATTTCAGGGCATTGAAATATTTCTGTCATGATCCGATCGGCGCCAAACCGGCAAAAACCGAGACGCTTTCCGGTGTCAAAACCTATCTGGCGGCAGGCATCCCTTCGATGTTCGGATTTTTCGGCTTCAGGTCTTTTCTTCAAACCGATACGCCAGGGGCAATTCCCTTCCCCTGTCCGAATGAGATGGCTGAGTGGGGGCACGCCGTCATGGCCGTTGGATACGACGATTCGAAGATGATCGTCAATACCCGGTGCGGGCAGCAAAGCCAGGGGGCACTTCTGATCAGGAACTCATGGGGTGAAGAGTGGGGGGATAAAGGCTATGGATGGCTGCCCTACGATTATGTCCTCAAAGGGTTTGCACTGGATTTCTGGTCCCTGTGCAGCGTCGACTGGATAGATACAAGCCAGTTCGGCTTTTAGAGGGCGCGGCCATCATGTTATCTGTTGCCCGATTCGACGACGGTCTCGTCGGTGCCGATCAGTCAGGTTCTAAATCCCTGAGAGGGAGGGCACGCTGGTCCGCTGCAATCCCGATCCTGCAATAAATTGAGGAGTCCGGGGGCCAGGGTCCGGAGATGCGCTGGATAGAGCTAAATGTCTGCGGGCAGGCGGTTTACTTCCTGACCGTACGCCACCCGGGATTAGTTAAGTCGAGCCAGCGTTCGGCATCGGGGTCCCCAAGCTGTGCTGCCTGGACGAAATCGTCGCTGGTTCCGGTCGTATCTCCTGATTTTATGCGGGCTATGCCTCGATGGAAATAGGCGGATCCCATTTTCCTGTCGATGGAAATCGCAAACGTAAAATCGGGAATGGCCTCAGTGTATCGGCCGCTCATGTTTTTCACTACTCCCCGGTTGTAGTAACCTACGGACTGAAAAGCGGGTTCCCCAAGGCTGATGACCATCGAGTAATCAGCGATGGCTTTCTGGAACTGTTTCAGCCTTTGCCAGGCGGCACCCCGCATCTGGTAAGCCAGAATCAAGCGGTTGTCGTTGTCGATGGCTTTGGAATAGAGCCGTACAGCCTCTTTGAGGTCTCCTGCCTTGTGCATCGCGAGCCCGTTGTCGTAATAGTCGTAGGCGGTTTCGGCGGTGCATGGATGGACAAGTGCGGTCATCCCTGCGATCGCAAGAACGAAAAATATCGCAAGGCATTTCATGGGGCCTGAACGGATTGAGGTTGGAGTCCCCACGACGCGGAAACGGACAAGGGACTTTGCGATAAAAATACCGATCACGGCTCAAAAAATTAAATGGAAAGTCAGTACCTTGAAATATTGTTTTCTTTGCCGGAAATCCCACTTGTTTTTCATTTACTGACTATTTCCCGGCCGCCCCTCTCAATCCGAAATCCACAGGGCCTGAATGTTCCGCATCAGTCTTGACGAATTCGAAGGACCGCTCGACCTTCTGCTGTTTTTCATCAAGCGTGACGAGCTTGACATTTACAACATTCCGGTTTCGAAAATCACCAGTGATTTCATCGCCTATATCGGGGCCATGCAGCGCCTCAACCTCGAGGTCGCTGCCGAGTTCATCTACATGGCGTCGATGCTGATGAGCATCAAGGCCAGGATGCTTCTTCCCCGTTACGAGGCTGAGGTATCCGATGACGGGGAGTTCGATCCGAGAACCGAGCTGGTCCAGCGCCTTCTCGAATATAAAAGGGTCAAGGAGGGGGCTTCGGAGTTGGAGCTTATGGCCCTGGACAGGGAGCGCATGTTTCCCGCAGGATTTGTCGAGGAGCTGGAGCCCGAGGTGATCGACGAGATGGATCAACCGGTCAACCGGCCGACTATCTACCATCTTATGCAGGCCTACCAGTCGGTGCTCGATAATTTGCCGAAGGTCCGCACCCAGAATGTGACCGAAGCCCCGGTTACGGTCGATCAGCAGAGCGCCCTTATCATGGCGCGTCTGGGCAATCGGGTCCAGGTCTCTTTCAGCTCCCTTTTCGATGAGATCCGTGAGGCGATCGTACTTGTCGTCACCTTTCTGGCGGTCCTCGAACTTTGCCGGAACAGGCGGATTGCCGTCATAGTCAAGGAGGGCGTCAACGATTTCTGGATTTCTCAGCGAGACCATGTCGATTAACCTCTTAACCAATAAAGCCAATGCCTGAAATTGTGCCGTTCAAAGGGATTGTCTATGGACCCGGTGTCATCAGGGATGCTTCCCGGCTGATCTGCCCTCCGTACGACGCTATTCCGCCATCCTTGCAGAAGGAGCTTTACGATGCATCTCCTTACAATGCCGTACGCATGGAACTGCCCATGGAGGAGGATCCATATTCGTCCGCAGCCGCCCGGCTTCATGAGTGGATTGCTTCCGGCATTCTGGCCCGTGACGGTGAACCGGCCCTTTACCCCTACTTCCAGACCTTCGAGGATGAACATGGGGTATCTCATACCAGGACAGGCCTGTTTGCAGCGCTTCGATTGTACGATTTCTCCGAACAGCAGGTGTTGCCTCATGAAAGGACCCTGTCGGGGCCCAAGGCGGATCGCCTGAAGATGTTCAGGGAAACCAGGGCGAACCTCAGCAGCATATTCGGACTTTATGCAGACGAGTCGCGCCTGGCCGACCAGCTCGTCAGGGAGTTTACCGAACGGAATGAGCCGGTTATCGATGCCGAATTCCAGGGGGTGAGAAACCGTCTGTGGCGGATGACCGATCCCGCCCTCGTGGGTGCCGTCCAGTCTGTGCTGAGCGACCGTAAGGTCTACATCGCCGACGGCCATCATCGATATGAAACCGGGGTAACCTACAGCAAAGAGTGCGCGGCGGCAAACCCCGGCCATACCGGCAGGGAGCCCTATAATTATATACTCGCCTATCTGTCGAACATCCATGACGAAGGGTTGCTCGTTTTACCGATACACCGGCTTGTCCACGACCTCGAGTCATTCAATCGGGAGAACTTCGTCGCCCGCCTGGAGCGCGATTTTACCGTTTGGGAGCTTCCCGGCAGGAAGGCCCTCGATGAGTTCCTGGCGAATGCGAAGTCAGGAACTACCTATGGGATCGTGATGCCCGGCATAACGCTTGGAATTTCGCTCGACAGCAGGCCGGCGGAGGTGCTTTCGCTGCCGGTGCCGGAAGTGCTCCAGCAGCTTGGCGTCGTTGTGCTGCACGACCTTGTGCTCGGGCAGATGCTGGGTATATCCATCGAGGCGATGGCACGACAGACCAATCTGACCTACGTCACCAGGAGCAGGGAGGTGTACGATGCTGTGGAGTCCGGCGCGGCCCAGATCGGAATCGTGGTCAAGCCCGTGATGGTCGAGGAGGTTATCTCAGTTTCCGGTTCGGGCGAAGCCATGCCGCAGAAGTCCACCTGGTTTTATCCGAAACTCATGACCGGCATGGTTTTCCACTCTCTGGAGCAGGATGCATGAGGGGTGAGTACCTGTCAGGATCGGCTGCCGAGACCCGCGAATATGCCCGGAGGTTTGCCTCCGGGCTGGGACCTGGAGATGCGGTCTGCCTTACCGGGCAGCTTGGTGCCGGGAAAACCGAGTTCATCAGGGGCATCGCAGAGGTGTTCGGTTGCGAAGATCAGCTTTCAAGTCCTACGTTTTCCCTGATGAACATTTATGAGGGCGCATTGCGTGGCCGGCCGGTCGAAATTCACCATTTCGATCTTTACCGGCTCGAAACTGAAAAGGAGCTTGAGGCTACGGGGTTTGACGAGTATCTTTCCGGGCCGTTCCTCTCGGTCGTTGAATGGGGCGAGAAGTTTCCCTCGTTCGACAACCGTTATACCCGGCATGTGGCGTTGTTCATTGCCGGCGAGGGGATGAGGAAAATCGTCTTAACCTGAAATTGTGCTCATGAAGATACTTGCCATCGAGTGCACGCACCAACTGGCGTGCGTCGCGGTCAAAAACGGAAACCTGATTGTCGAACGGGTCAATGAAGAGTGGCAGAAAACAGCCGAGGCCATCGTGCCGCTGGTCATGCAGGCCATGACGGACTCAGGGCTGGGGCCGACCGACCTCGACGGCGTCGCGGTTTCATCCGGGCCAGGTTCATTTACGGCTTTGAGGATCGGTATGTCTGCAGCCAAAGGTATCGCATTCGGCGCAGGCCGGCCGCTCGTGCCGGTCCCGACCATGCCGGCCATGGCCGCCTCTGCCTGCGCCCACACCGGATCGTCGCATATCGTGCCGGTGATCCCGTCCAGGCCCGGGGAGTATTTTTATTCCATATATCATCGCGGCGGTCGTGACGGTATGCAGGGAGAGCTTGAGAGTTCACGCTGTCAGGCTGTCGAGCTGGCCGGCCGCCTTGAAAAACTTGCCGGGGAGTTTGTCATCGTCGGCCGCTCCGTTGCCGAGTTGGCCGGATATGACGCCGCGCTTGCCCCTTATTGTATCGAGGCATCGTTTTTTACCGCTGCGAGCCTCCTCGATTACGCCGAAAAAGCGCTCTCCGAAGGAGTTGACGGCATGCTCTCCGAAGCGGTACCGGATTACAGGCAACAGTTTGTTCCAGGACAGCAGAAACAGTAGTGCAATATTGCTATATTGAGTCGCAGGAATGCTTCCTGCAGTGAGGATTTTTTATCATTAAAACGGATGTCTATGTCTCGTTCGGAGCATACGGTCACTTCGGGGTCTGAAGCCCGGGAAGTGGCGATGAGTGAGCTGCTTGCCAGGAGAGTCGCTGAATTGTCGCTGGAAAAGAAAGGTGAAGATGTCAAGATTCTGGATCTCAGGGGGTTGACAAGCGTTACTGATTTTTTTGTCATTATTACCGCCGATTCGGAGCGGAAGGCCAAGGCCGTTTCCGACCATATCGTCGATGAACTGAAGCAGGAGGACGAGCGTCCGATGCATATCGAAGGGCTCGATTCCCTGCACTGGGTGCTCATCGATTACGTCGATGTCGTCGTCCACATTTTCCAGCCGGACGAGCGTCGGTTCTACGATCTGGAATCGCTCTGGTCCGATGCCCCTGTCACCAGGGTTGTCGAGCCGGAATTTCCCGAGGGGACGGCGCCGGCAGAAGCGCCTGAAAACTGATCAATCAGCGGTTTCTGCACGACTTGCAGGATATCCGCAGCTTTAGGTTTTATAAGCTATTTCATACATTACGCCATAGTAATTCAGGGTAAATAATAAGTCAGGACATTAAATTATGCAGCGCGAAAAGATATTGCCGATCAGCATTGAAGAGGAAATGCGGGATTCATATCTCGATTATTCAATGTCGGTCATTGTCAGCCGTGCCCTTCCCGATGTCCGAGACGGCCTCAAACCGGTGCATCGACGGGTGCTGTACGGCATGCATGAACTTGGCCTCCAGGCAGGCAAGCCGCACAAGAAGTCTGCCCGTATTGTCGGTGAAGTGCTCGGTAAATACCATCCCCACGGCGACTCGGCTGTATATGACAGCCTTGTGCGCATGGTGCAGGACTTTTCCCTGCGCTATCCCCTGATCGACGGTCAGGGCAACTTCGGTTCGGTCGACGGCGACTCACCTGCTGCCATGCGATATACAGAGGTCCGTATGAAGGCCATTGCCGGCGAGATGCTGAAGGATCTCGACAAAGAGACGGTCGATTTCTCGCTTAACTTCGACGACTCCCTCGAAGAGCCGACAGTGCTGCCTTCGGCGATTCCCAACCTGCTGGTCAACGGCGCTTCGGGTATCGCAGTCGGCATGGCCACCAATATACCGCCCCAGAACATGCGGGAGGTCGTCAGCGGCATTATCGCCCTGATCGATGATCCCGAGATCGAGATCACCGATCTCATGAAGCTGGTCACGGCACCGGATTTTCCAACCGGTGGTATCATCAACGGTTATGAAGGCGTCAAGCAAGCCTACCTGACAGGACGCGGCAAGGTGGTTATCCGCGCAAGGGCCCTGGTCGAAGTGACTCCCAAGAACAGCAGGGAATCGATCATCGTTACCGAGCTTCCCTATCAGGTCAACAAGGTCAGGCTTATCGAGAAGATCGTCGAACTTGTCCATGACAAGAAGGTCGAGGGGATCGCCGACATCCGCGACGAGTCGGACCGCGACGGCATGCGACTGGTCATCGAGCTGAAGCGCGATGCAGTGGCAAAGGTAGTGCTTAACAATCTCTACAAGCATACCCCGATGCAGGATACATTCGGGGTGATCATGCTGGCGCTGGTCGACGGCGTCCCGCGGGTGCTGAATCTCAAGGAGATGATGCAGTACTATGTCAGGCACCGGAACGAAATCGTTCTTCGCCGTACACAGTACGACCTGACGGCTGCCGAAAAGCGGGCTCACATCCTCGAAGGCCTCAAGATCTGTCTCGACAACCTCGACGAGGTCATCTCCACGATCAGGGAGTC
Organism: Chlorobaculum sp.; assembly: GCA_035560975.1. GTDB lineage: Bacteria > Bacteroidota > Chlorobiia > Chlorobiales > Chlorobiaceae > Chlorobaculum. The sequence goes on from DATMYL010000125.1 coordinate 24,265, forward strand.
CAACGACGCGGCTACCGCCCAGGAGCGCCTGATAGCGCGGTTCGGCCTCTCCGAAGTCCAGGCCAAGGCGATCCTCGAAATGCGCCTCCAGCGCCTGACCGGTATGGAGCGCCAGAAGATCGACGCCGAGTACAGGGACACGCTTGCAACCATCGAGGAACTGAAATCCATTCTGGCCAGTCCGGCGAAACAGATGCAGATCATCAAGGATGAACTCATAAAGGTCAGCGAGGTCTATGGTGACGAGCGCCGGACCGAGCTTCAGCCTAATGAAGGCGACTTCTCGATCGAGGACATGATCGCCCAGGAGGATGTGGTCATCACGATCACGCACGACGGTTTCATCAAGCGCTTCCCTGTCTCGGGATACCGCCGCCAGCATCGGGGCGGGCGTGGCGTCACAGGGGCGCAGGCCAAGCAGGACGATTTCGTGGAGCACATGTTCATCGCTTCCACGCACAACTATATCCTCTTCTTTACAACAAGAGGCAGATGCCATTGGCTCAAGGTCTATGAGATCCCTGAGGCAAGTCGTGCCGCGAGGGGCCGTTCGCTGGCCAACATCATGGAGCTCCAGCCAGGGGAGTCGATCAAGGCCTACATCAATATCAGGAACTTCGACGATCCGCTGTTCATCATCATGGCGACGGCCAGAGGCATCGTGAAGAAAACAAGCCTCGAAGAGTATTCGCATCCACGCAGGACCGGCATAGTTGCCATCACCATCGAGGAGGGCGACGAGCTCATCGATGCGAGGCTGACGGACGGCGACCACCAGATCATCCTTGCCAAGAGCTCCGGTTATGCCGTCCGGTTCCCTGAATCCGAGGTTCGCCCAATGGGCCGTACGGCCATGGGCGTCAAGGGGATCACCCTGGACGATGACGAGCGCTGCATTTCTATGGTCACCTCCAAGCGGAACGATACCTCACTGCTCGCCGTTACCGATAATGGCTACGGCAAGCGCAGCAATGTCGAAGAGTACCGTATGACAAGGCGTGGCGCACGGGGCGTGATCACGATCAAGGCTCACGAGAAGATCGGCCACCTTGTCGGGTTGCTCGACGTCAACGACGAGGACGACCTGATCATCATAACGACCAACGGTATCGTCATCCGCCAGCATGTGTCCGATATCCGCCTTATCGGCCGGAACACCTCGGGCGTCAGGCTCATCAGGCTCAACCCGAACGACAAGATTTCGGCCACGGCCAGAGTGCCCAAGAGCGACGACGATTCCGCATCGGAATTCATAAGCGAGGACGAGGACGGCCAGATCGACCTGTTCTGACAGGTGCCGTCAAAGGTATTACCAGGAACCAGGAAACAGAAAAGAAGGAGCAACCATGCAGAGGGAAAACAGGCCAAGCGTAGTCAGTGAAGAGGCGGGCGTCAAGTATTACTGTGCCTGCGGAAAGACGGCAAGCTGGCCCCATTGCGACGGAAGCCATGCCGGCAGCGGCATCGCGCCGTTCCAGGTCGAGATCGAACAGGCCAGGAACGTAGCCATTTGCGGCTGCGGTAAATCGGCGAAGTTGCCCTTCTGCGATGGCGCCCACAAGGCATTGCATTGAAAGACCACGAATAGTTTATCACTTAAATCATCACAAGACGTATGGCCCGCCCGAAGAACGTAAAGCATATTTTTGTAACCGGAGGAGTGATCTCCTCACTCGGCAAAGGCATCCTTTCCGCGTCGCTGGGCCTTCTGCTCAAGTCTCGCGGATTGCGCGTCGCAATCCAGAAGTACGACCCCTATATCAACGTCGATCCCGGCACCATGTCGCCTTACCAGCACGGTGAGGTCTATGTGACGGACGACGGCGCCGAGACCGATCTTGATCTTGGCCATTACGAGCGGTTTCTCGACGAACCGACCTCGCAGGCTTCGAACCTTACGATGGGCCGCGTCTACAAGGCGGTGATCGACAAGGAGCGTCGCGGCGAGTATCTCGGCGGCACGGTACAGGTCGTACCCCACGTCATCGACGAGATCAAGGAGAAGATGAACGACCTGGCCAAGAACGGCGGCCTGGACGTGCTCATCACCGAAATCGGCGGTACGATCGGCGATATCGAATCGCTTCCGTTCCTCGAAGCGATGCGCCAGCTCAAACTCGAGCTCGGCGAGCGTAACCTGCTGAATATCCACCTGACCTTTGTTCCCTATATCAAGGCGGCATGCGAGCTGAAGACCAAGCCGACGCAGCACAGCGTGAAGATGCTGCTCGAGACAGGTATCCAGCCGGATATCCTGGTCTGCAGAAGCGAGAAACCCCTTTCCAGGGAGATCAAGAACAAGGTCGGACATTTCTGCAACGTCCACGAACAGGACGTCATCGGGCTCAACGACTGCGAGACGATCTACGAAGTACCGCTCATGCTGCTCAAGGAGCAGCTCGATCTGCGGGTCATGAAAAAGCTGGGCCTCAAGAAATTCAGGGAGCCCAACCTCTCATACTGGCGGGAGTTCTGCGACAAGGTCAAGCATCCCAGGGACGGTGAGATCACGATCGGCATCTGCGGCAAGTATACCGAGTATCCCGATGCCTACAAGTCGATCCTCGAATCGTTTATCCATGCCGGCGCGAGCAATGACGTCAAGGTATCTGTCAGGCTGCTCAGGGCCGAAGACGCCGAGGACCCGTCGTTCGACCTTGCAAAGACCCTTGAGGGTGTCAGCGGCATTCTGGTTGCACCAGGGTTTGGAGACCGCGGCATTGAAGGCAAGGTACAGTTTATCAGGTACGCCCGTGAAAAAAACATTCCGTTCTTCGGCATCTGCCTTGGGATGCAGTGCGCAACCATAGAGTTCGCCAGGAACGTTTGCAGCATGCCGGAAGCCAATTCGACCGAATTCAACAAAAGGACGCGCTTCCCGGTCATCGACCTCATGGAGCATCAGAAGAAAGTCAAGGAGAAGGGCGGCACCATGCGCCTCGGCAGCTATCCCTGCATCCTCAAGGAGGATTCGAAGGCCTATGATGTCTACAGGAAGTTCCTTATCAACGAGCGCCACAGGCACCGCTATGAGTTCAACAACCACTATCGCAAGATCTTCGAGGAAAAAGGCATGATGTTCTCCGGGACCTCGCCGAACGGCGACCTCGTGGAGATCGTCGAGCTCAAGGATCATCGCTGGTTCGTCGCCGTACAGTTCCATCCGGAACTGAAATCGAGGGTACAGAAGGTGCACCCTCTGTTCAGCGGTTTCGTCGCAGCGGCCAAGGAGTATGCCCAGGGCGAGCGTCAGCTCTCTATCGAGGTAGAGATGCCCCGGCTCAGCGCTGCAGAGATGGAGGAAGCCAACTGAGCTTCTGAAGCGGTATTTTCCCTTTTTTAGCGGCGCCCATGATGGCGCCGCTTT
>DATMYL010000126.1:0-3392 GCA_035560975.1 Chlorobaculum sp.
ACTGGATCGATCAGACCTCCCAGGGTTCGAAGCTGATCAGACTGTACGACTACCTGATCAACTACGCCGTAAAGGAAGAGCGCGAAGTGCCCGAAAAGAAGTAAGGAGAGCTGGCGACATCGTTACGATCCGACCATAGAGGCCGTCCCGGAAGTGAAAACCGGGACGGCTTTTTTTTATCCAGAAAAAAAGGAAATATGCTCTATTTTTCAATTATAAACTGTTAACGCACAGCAAACCCATACCCCCCATGATCATAAAATTGCTCGAAGCCCTGCGTATTGCAGGAGCTGCTCTTGGCGTTTTTCTTGCGTATTATTACGGCGATTCACCCGAAGAGGTGCTGCGCATCATGACGCCGTGGTTTGTCGGTTCGATTGCAGGGCTTTCGGCGATCGAGGGACTTTTTTTCGGGGATGAGGCCGCAATGGAGAAAGGATTCGAAGGGCGCAGCAACTACCAGCGCCAGAACGCCTTCTGGTTCCTTGCCGTGGCCGTGACGTCACTTATCGCCTTCATTGCACACTGGGAAGCCTATGCGAACATCGCCGTGGTATCGGTTTTTTGCCTGTTCCTGATTCTTTCGGCAGCCAACCATACCTGGTCGATGATCGCGGAGAGAAACACAAAATGGCAGAACGTCATCCGTCCGGTCCTGACGGCACTCCTAACCGCAGCCTTCTGGTATCCGGTAACCGGGGTACTCTTCAAATAACGCCGTTGTTCGGGGAAGTGCATACCAAAAAACCTCGCAGGGAGCCCAAAACCGCCTGCCGGGCTGCCCTGCCATTTTGTTGTATAATATAAATTATGTAAAGTTATCAATATCAAAGACGAATCATAGACCAATATTCTGGCGAATGAACTCTATTGCAGGAACAACCGTCTTCATGAGATATTCCGTACGGTCATTGACTCCCCAATTATCAGGAAAATGAGCACATGGGTGTGAGAAAACGGCCACAAACATCGTATTGTCTCCAAGCCGTGCCTTATAGACACCGTCGGTTGCCGGACTGACTGCATCAAAAGATTCCTGAATTGAGGGCCAGAATGTTTTACCCTGCATGATAACAACAGAAGGTTCCAGCAAATCAATGATCGCCCTGAAATGACTCCTGCAGTTCCTTTTCATCGTCCCCGTTGCCTTGCCATTGCGCCTGCCATCAGCGACGGCAGAGCAAAGTAGGTAATTGACCAGCGCAAAGGCATCGAACAGATGAACGGGCTGTCCTTCGACCTGGATGAATTCGGACCGGTGATCTACCCCGAGCGGGACGCCGAAAAGCAGCCGAAGTACGTTCGTTGTCCCTCGCATGTGAGGGTTGCGGACATCATATCCCGGCTCGGCTGTAAACCGGCAGTCATGGGCAGAATTCATGATCATATCATACCTTGCCCGCATATCAACTCGGGAAGGTGGATGACCGTATTCCTGACCGACAACGACAGCCCGTAAAGGCAACCCGTTGGCACTTAAACCGTAGTATCGCCCAATATGATGGAGTTGACCCTCATAAAAGGTATCGCCATGCGATGAACGGCAAGAATCGAATGATGGGCAAATGAAATCACCGTTCAGAACATTGTCAGCAAGATACTGCTCAATGCCATAAACCCGTGTTTCAGTCTGTGGTGCTGCAAATGACAAATGACCGGATAGTCCTGAATTCATTGTGTATTTTGTTCAATTTGGACAATGCCTGCGTATAAACGGAATCGATTGGTTGAAAGCACCCCGAGTATTTCAAATGACGCAAATTGCTTTATGGAGGGAGCTTCGGAAAAAGAAAGGCTATACATATTGCTCCAGAGCGTTGGCCTATAGCATTACCCCCGTGAGCAGATATGGCATTAGAAACCAAAACGGGCCTTATCAAGCCCTTCCGTTCCTGTTTTCGATATTTCAAGGATGAGCGCATTTCCGGCAAAACCGGAAGGATATTGCATAAGCCGGACTGCCACGCCGTCATCAACAGGCCAGTTCAAGATTAATCCCCCAAAGGATTTACTCGCAGGGAGGGTTTCATACGCTCCGAAGCTAGACTGCATCTGGCTCAAGATTGCCCCATAAACTTCAGTGTCGGGATCAAACTCAATGCCGATATGGGTAAGTCGTCCTTGAGAAAAGGAAAAGGTGATTTTGTCCTTTTCCCTTCTTTTAACAAGCATGATCTCGCGACCGTCCTTGACACTGTAGTTCCGAACTGCCCCTGAAAAAAGAGAGGTTTCCTTTCCCTCGGGAAACTTTTTCCGCACCTCCTCAATGCTTTCGCTCCACTTGACACCAAAAACAGAATCCGAGAATATCTGGCTGATTCCACCGGCAAAAGCTGCTGTTGCATTCAAGCAGATTACTGTGATGATTGCAATGACTTTTTTCATTCGTCAGTTCTTCCCGTTGAGGTTCATGGAGTTCGTATAAAGTGGAGGCGATAGGGCCGTTGATAATATTCGAACTATTTGACAGTTATAGTTTTAAAGACAAGAACTCCCCCTAGTCTCTTGCAATATCGATTCATAACCCATTTGCATTTAAATATGTGCTCGGGAGCCAATTTAGTGATCTTTTGAGCCATTGATTTGTTTTAGGGGCGTATTTAATAGCATCGACAAACCAATTAGCGCCATACTTAATTCTTGACTTATCTGCTGTAATCAAGAAATCAATACCAGTTGGCGGGCTGATCATATCACCACCACGCTTTACCTGAATGGATTTTCTTGTTTTGGCAGGAACAATAATACCGCCAATATCACAATCGCGCAAAATAACGAATCACACACTCTAACCCATGCTTATGGGATCTGCTATATACACACCAAATGGCCCTTAAAAAGGAATATGGCTATTTCAGACGTTCAAATGCGAGTATTATGTACTCATTAATAAATCCACCTCGATCATTAAATACGTAAACAGTTGAACGTCTGATCTTCATCTGCCGGGCAATATCCGTAGCACGGAGGCCTTGTTCACGCAGGGCAAATACTTTGTCTCGGTTGATCGATTTTTTTCTTCCGAATTGAACCCCTTTGGCTTTCGCCTCCAGTCGTCCCTCGTTGGTTCGATCACATCTCCCTCCTCCACTTTGTAACGCAATGCCTGCAAACGATCCCGATAATAGTTCCTCCGGACTCATTGTCCGTAAACAGATGATGCGGTTTCACTCCGGTGGCCTTCAATGCTTTCACCTGTTGGTCGAGCGATTGTGCTGTCCGGTCGATACCCGAGAATATCCTAAGAGCCTCGCTTTATGTCAATAGAGATGTCGCTTTTTCTTGAAAAAACTATTCACTTTTCGTCCGGGTTCAGCACCACTTCCCGGTTAATGCTCCATTCTCTTGCCGGTCTTGATCCCCAACGTTCAGGATGTATTTCCCGAGCAAGC
>DATMYL010000127.1:0-23405 GCA_035560975.1 Chlorobaculum sp.
GTACCAGACGAAAGCGCGCCACTATGCGCACATCGACTGTCCCGGCCACGCTGACTACATCAAGAATATGATTACCGGTGCTGCCCAGATGGACGGCGCCATCCTCGTCGTTGCCGGTACCGACGGCCCGATGCCACAGACCCGTGAGCACATCCTGCTCGCCCGTCAGGTGAACGTTCCTGCACTCGTCGTCTTCCTGAACAAGGTCGACATCGCTGATCCGGAACTGCTTGAGCTGGTCGAAATGGAACTCCGTGAGCTTCTTACCGAGTACGGTTTCCCTGGCGACGATATTCCGATCATCAAGGGTTCCGCTCTGAAAGCCCTCGATGGCGATCCGGAAGGCGAAAAGGCTATCATGGAACTCATGGATGCCGTTGACAGCTACATTCCCCAGCCTGTCCGCGACGTCGACAAGCCGTTCCTGATGCCGGTCGAAGACGTGTTCTCCATCTCCGGTCGTGGTACCGTCGGTACCGGCAGGATCGAGAGGGGTCACATCAAGGTTGGTGAGGAAGTCGAAATCGTCGGTCTCAAGGACACCCGTAAATCGGTTGTTACCGGTATCGAAATGTTCAACAAGCTCCTCGACGAAGGTCAGGCAGGTGACAACGCAGGTCTGCTCCTGAGGGGTGTCGACAAGACTGAACTCGACCGTGGCATGGTTATCGCCAAGCCCGGTTCCATCAAACCGCACACCAAGTTCAAGGCTGAGGTCTACATCCTGAAAAAGGAAGAGGGCGGTCGTCATACTCCGTTCTTCAACGGCTATCGCCCGCAGTTCTATTTCAGGACCACTGACGTGACCGGTTCTGTTACTCTTCCGGAAGGTGTCGAGATGGTTATGCCTGGCGACAACCTTTCTGTCGATGTCGAGCTTATCGCTCCTATCGCCATGGAAGAGAGCCTCAGGTTCGCTATCCGCGAAGGCGGCCGTACGGTCGGCGCCGGATCGGTAACAAAGATCGTCGACTAATCGGTTGATTGTCATCCCGGGGCGAGGCAACGCTCTCGCCCCTTTTTTATTGAAACCATCGAAACAGGGATAGACCAGTGGCTGTTCAGCAAAAGATCAGGATTAAGCTCAAGTCTTACGACCATAGCCTCGTTGATAAATGGGCTTTAAGAATTATTGATGTGGTAAAGCAGACGGATGCCATTATATTTGGCCCGATTCCGCTTCCCACGAAAACGCATGTTTACACAGTCAACCGCTCTCCTCATGTGGACAAGAAATCACGTGAGCAGTTCGCATTTTCATCGCACAAAAGGTTGATCGAAATCATCAACCCGACGGCCAGGACCATTGATATGCTGATGAAGCTCGAACTTCCAAGTGGCGTTGATGTAGAAATTAAGTCTTAAAAGAAATAGAAAAGCTAACGGATATGGGTGCGATTCTCGGGAAAAAGATCGGCATGACTCGTTTATTCAATGATAAACGTGAGGCTGTTCCATGCACAGTGATACAGGCAGGGCCGTGTTATGTGACTCAGGTAAAGAGTACGGCAATAGATGGCTATGAAGCTTACCAGTTCGGCTTCGGCGAACGTGACGAAAAAAAGGTCACCAAACCGATGGCAGGTCACTACAAGAAGGCAGGAAGGAAGCCGGGTTATATGCTGGCCGAATTCAGCAAGAGCCTTATTGCCGGCGAGCTCACAGCAGGAACAACCGTCGAAGTAAACGTCTTCAAGGAAGGCGACAAGATCGATGTTCTCGGTATCTCCAAAGGTAAAGGCTTTGCCGGTGTCGTCAAGCGACACAATTTCGCTGGCGGTCCCAGAACGCACGGTCAGTCCGACAGGCTCAGGGCCCCGGGTTCGGTAGGCGGTTCATCTGATCCGTCGAGGACTTTCAAGGGTACCAGGATGGGTGGTAGAATGGGTAGCGATAATGTGACGGTCAGAAATCTCGTGATTCTCAAGATTATGCCTGAATCGAATCTTATCGTAGTGAAAGGTGCTGTGCCCGGACCCAAGAACTCCTATGTAAAGATTGTCTCAACAACAAAGTAAACGGTGAGTGCAGGAACAATGGAATTAAAAGTACTCAATATAGCAGGCGCAGAAACCGGTGAAGTGGTAACGCTGAACGATGATATTTTTGCGATAGAGGTTTCCGAGCACGCCATGTACCTTGACGTCAAGGCGATTCTTGCGAACCGCAGGCAGGGCACCCACAAGGCAAAGACGCGCGCCGAGGTCAGGGGTGGAGGCAGAAAGCCTTTCCGCCAGAAGGGAACAGGCAACGCACGCCAGGGCTCTACCCGTTCAGGAACGATGGTTGGTGGTGGTACCATTTTCGGACCGGTGCCCCGTTCATACGACCAGAAGGTCAACAAGAAAGTCAAGCAGCTCGCACGCCGCTCCGCGTTGAGCTCGAAGGCTGCGGCAGGACAGATCATAGTCGTCGAGGATTTCAGCCTCGAATCGATCAAGACCAGGCCGGTTGCCGACATGCTCAAGAATCTCGGGCTTGCCGAGAAGAAGACCCTGATGCTGATGCCGTTCTACGATGCCGTGGTCAGCACATCGGGAAGAAATATAGCGAGGCTCAACGTCATGGTCGCCGATCAGATTTCGACCTATGACATCCTCAACAGCCAGGCCGTGCTTTTCCAGAAGGCCGCCCTGCAGAAAATAGAAGAAACATTAGGGTAAATACTGTTTGCCAGTAAAAAGGAGAAGATTGCAATGAAGAACCCGTTGTTGCGGCCGTGGCTGACTGAAAAGAGCACAAAGCTTACTGAACAGAAAGGTCAGTATGTGTTCGAGGTTAAGCCTGACGCAGATAAAAACGTTATTAAGAAGGCTGTAGAGCAGAAGTTTGGCGTCGATGTGATTTCCATCCGTACAGTCAATTGCTTTGGTAAAACCAAAAGGCAGCACACCAGGAAGGGACTGATCGCAGGGAAGTCGAGCGACTGGAAAAAGGCGATTGTGACCCTCGGCGACGGGCAGGTAATCGACTATTATGCCGGTTCGGCCGAAAAGAGCGATAAAAAGGATTAAAAACGGATAGATAAACATTACGATGGCAATCAGGAAATTAGCTCCGGTCACCCCGGGTACAAGGTTCGCGTCATATTCAGGGTTCGATGAGATCACCAAGAGTGAACCTGAAAAGAGTCTTCTCGTTCCTATCAAGAGAACCGGCGGACGCAATACTAACGGCCGTGTGACCTCCCGTCATATGGGCGGCGGACACAAGAGGTTCTACAGGATCATCGATTTCAAGCGCAACAAGGACAACGTGCCTGCAAAAGTTGCCGCGATCGAATATGACCCGAACCGTTCAGCCAGGATTGCACTTCTTAATTATGTTGACGGAGAAAAACGTTATATTCTCGCTCCTAAAGGGCTGAAAGTAGGCGAAACCATCGAAAGCGGTGAAAAGGTGGACATCAGGGTAGGCAATACCATGCCCCTGAAGAACATCCCGATCGGTACCGATGTTCACAATATTGAGTTGAAGGCCGGAAAAGGCGGCCAGATGGCAAGGTCAGCCGGCACATATGCCGTGCTTGCCGCTCGTGAAGGCAATTATGCCACACTGAAGATGCCGTCAGGCGAAATCAGGAAGGTTCGTGTCGAGTGCCGCGCCACAATAGGCGTCATCGGCAACACCGATCATGAGAACATCAGCCTGGGCAAGGCAGGCAGGAGTCGCTGGCTCGGTATTCGTCCCCAGACCCGAGGCATGGCAATGAACCCTGTCGACCATCCGATGGGCGGCGGTGAAGGCAAGTCGAAGTCCGGCGGCGGCAGGAAACATCCGAAGTCTCCTTGGGGCCAGCTTGCGAAAGGCTTGAAGACCAGAAATAAGAAGAAAGCGTCGACGAAGCTGATCGTCCGCGGCAGGAACGCCAAGTAACTTTGTGGAAATAAACAACAAGCAGAGAGTATTATGCCAAGATCACTGAAGAAGGGCCCGTTCATCGAATATAAGCTGGAAAAGCGGATCCTTGACCTGAACAGCAAAGGCGAGAAAAAGGTTGTTAAGACCTGGTCGAGAACATCGATGATTTCTCCTGATTTCGTAGGACATACCGTTGCTGTTCATAACGGCAAGACACACGTGCCGGTCTACGTCAGCGAAAATATGGTTGGCCACAAGTTTGGTGAGTTCGCCCCGACCAGGACGTTCCGCGGACACGCGGGCAGCAAGGCTGAGAAGGGCGGTTCGGCACCCAGGAAAAAATAAACTGAATAACGCGGAAAGGTAAGACATATTATGCAAGCTAAAGCAATTTTACGGCATACTCCGACGTCGCCCAGGAAAATGCGGCTCGTTGCAGGCCTTCTTCGTGGCAAGCAGGTAGACCAGGCAAAGGCCATCCTGCTCAACTCCACAAAAAGTGCATCCCGCAATGTGATGGTTGCACTGAGGTCGGCGGTGGCGAACTACTCGCAGCTCAATCCTGATGAAAGGCTCAATGACAACGAGCTTGTCGTGAAAGCCATCTTTGTCGATGAAGGTCCTTCGCTCAAAAGGCTGTTGCCGGCGCCGATGGGACGGGCATACAGGGTCCGCAAGCGGTCCAATCACCTGACCATCATTGTGGACAAGGCGAAAAAACCGGTAACCAAATCAAACTAAGGAGATAGCATTGGGTCAGAAAGTAAATCCTACTGGATTCAGACTGGGAATCATAAAGGACTGGACCTCCCGCTGGTATGACGACGGACCGGTTATCGCCGACAAGATCAAACAGGATCAGGTTATCCGGAATTATGTTCAGGCAAGGCTGAAGAGGGAGAAAGCAGGTATTGCGCGTATCGTCATCGAAAGGACGACCAAGCATATCAAGATCAATATCTATGCAGCCCGTCCCGGTGCTGTCGTAGGCCGCAAGGGTGAAGAGATCAACAATCTTTCACAGGAGCTGACCCGCATCACAGCTAAAGAGGTCAAGATCGACGTTGTGGAAGTGATGAAGCCTGAGATCGAGGCGCAGCTGATCGGCGAAAATATCGCTTACCAGCTCGAGAATCGCGTTTCGTTCAGAAGGGCGATGAAGCAGGCGATCCAGCAGGCCATGAGGGCCGGCGCCGAGGGCGTGAGGATTCGCTGTGCAGGTCGTCTCGGCGGTGTTGAAATCGCCAGGGCCGAGCAGTACAAGGAAGGCAAGATTCCGCTTCACACTATTCGTGCCAACGTGGACTATGCAAGCGTTACCGCTCACACCATCGCTGGTGCTATCGGTATCAAGGTATGGGTATACAAGGGCGAAGTGATGATTCAGAGGCTCGATGCTATCGAAGAGGACGAGATGAAGAAAATGCAGGAACGTCGTGGTGACTCCAGGAGCAGGGGTCGCGGTGCAAACGACCCGCGCGGTGCAAAACGCCGTCGTCGTCCAGCCAAGAAAGCCTGATCTGTCAAAAGTACCATATAATCTGAAAGAATGGAGTTGCCGGTATGTTAATGCCAAAGAGGGTTCAATATAGAAAGACACAGCGTGGCCGCATGAAGGGGAACGCCGGGAGAGGAACCGCCGTTTCGTTTGGAACGTTCGGCCTGAAAGCTCTCGAGCCGGCCTGGATCACCAGCCGCCAGATCGAAGCTGCCCGTGTCGCCATGACCCGCTATATGAAGAGGGACGGAAAGATCTGGATCAGGATATTCCCTGACAAACCGGTATCGAAAAAGCCTGCTGAAACCCGAATGGGTTCCGGTAAAGGTTCTCCGGAGTTCTGGGTTGCTGTCGTAAAACCGGGCCGCGTGATGTTCGAGGCTGACGGTGTAACGCGCGAAATAGCCGCCGAGGCATTCAGGCTGGCGGCCAAAAAGCTGCCGATCAAGACAAAGTTCATTGTCAGGCCTGATTACGAAGGATAAAGTGCAATCAAACCGTCAGAGAAGAGTATTATGAAAAAACATGAAATTGCGGCCATGGAAAAGAAAGAACTCATCGAGAAAATCGAAGAGCTCGAGAACAGGCTGGCCGATATCAACTTTTACAAGGCTATCGAACTGCCTCAGAACCCGATGGTTTTCCGTAATTCCAAGCGTGACATCGCAAGGATGAAAACCAGGATCAGGCAGATTGAGCTGCAGGAAAACAGCAACGCCTGACAATAGGTCCGGCAGGTATATCAATAACCGGTATCAACATGGAAGAAAAACAAATGGACAACGCAGCAATGTCAAGTGGAGCTGAGGAAAGAGGCAAAAAAAAGAGCTGGTTGGGCAAGGTTGTAAGCGACAGTATGGATAAAGGCATCATCGTTACCGTCGAGCGCAGGGTTCAGCATCCTGTCTACAAGAAATATTTCAAGAAGACGACCCGCCTCATGGTTCACGATGAAAAGAACGAGGCTGGCGTAGGCGATCTGGTACGCGTTACCGAATGCAGGCCGCTCAGCAAGAAGAAGAGCACCAGGCTGGTCGAAATCGTCGAGAAAGCCAAGTAAAAGGGTTTACTATCACTTAACAGGGGTTAATGCAGGATGATCCAGAAAGAGACAAATCTGGTTGTTGCCGATAACAGCGGAGCAAAGAAAGTTCGGTGTATTCATGTCTTCGGTGGTACCGGAAGACGTTATGCCGCACTCGGTGACCAGATCATGGTGTCGGTCAAAGCAGCAGTTCCTGGCGGCATTGTGAAAAAGAAAGATGTCTGCAAGGCTGTAGTCGTAAGGTGCGTCAAGGAACAGAAAAGAAAAGACGGCTCCTATATCAGGTTCGATGAGAACGCTGTCGTTCTTCTCAATGCTCAGGGTGAGCCGAGAGGCACGCGAATTTTCGGCCCGGTTGCACGCGAACTTCGCGACAAAAAATATATGAAGATCGTTTCTCTGGCTCCTGAGGTACTCTGAGGAGCTGAAAAGCGGGAGTAACTCAGCTGGTAGAGTCACAGCCTTCCAAGCTGTTGGTCGCGGGTTCGAGTCCCGTCTCCCGCTCAGGTTAATGAATAACATCATACAGGTCAACCATGAAAACAGGCATTAAAAAGATAAAGCTCCACGTCAGGAAGAATGATGAGGTCCTCGTCATCAGTGGCAACGACAAGGGCAAATCAGGCAAAGTCCTGAAGGTCTATCCCCAGAAGGGACGCGTCATCGTCGAGGGTGTCAACATAAGGAAACGCCACATGCGTCCTACGCAGGGCTCACCTCAAGGTGTGATCATCGAGCGCGAGTTTCCGATTCACGCATCGAACGTAAAGAAGAGCTGACAGCGATTTATTAAATGGCAGGGTGACCAAGACCTCCCTGTAAAAAGAAAAAGAGAAGATGTCCAAAAAAAACGAGATTGTTCAGCAGGAGCCCGCAATACCTGCCCGCCTTGAAGTCCACTATCGGGAAAATGTCGTCCCGAAGCTCATGGAGCGCTTCAAATACAAGAATGTCATGATGGTTCCCCGGCTCGAGAAGATCTCGGTGAACATCGGTGTCGGCGAAGCCGCACAGGAACCTAAACTGCTCGAAATCGCCATACAGGAGCTTGGCCAGATCACCGGCCAGAAGCCGCAGATCCGCAAGGCAAAGAAAGCTGTCTCGAACTTCAAGCTTCGTGAGGGTCAGGCCATCGGATGCCGCGTCACCCTTCGCAGCAAGATCATGTATGAATTCATGGATCGTTTCGTATCGGTAGCCGTTCCGAGGATTCGTGATTTCCGTGGCCTGAGCGATACGAGCTTCGACGGTCGCGGCAACTATAATGCAGGTATCCGCGAGCAGATCATTTTCCCGGAAATCGACATCGATAAAATACCGAGAATCAACGGTATGGATATCAGCTTCGTCACTTCGGCAAAAACAGACGAGGAGGCTTTCGAGCTTCTGACCCTGCTCGGTATGCCCTTCAAAAAGAAGATCTAATAATATTTAGCACTGAACCAAGATGGCCAGGAAAAGCATCATTGCACGAAATGAAAAAAGGAAGAAGCTTGTCGAGAAATATGCAGCAAAGCGTGAAGAGCTTAAGGCTGCAGGCGACTACCAGGCACTTGCCCAGCTTCCCCGAGACAGCTCTGCCACCAGGGTTCGCAGTCGTTGTGTCCTGACTGGACGTGGTCGCGGCAACTATGCCAAATTTGGCCTTTGCCGTCACATGTTCCGCAAACTGGCCCTTGAAGGCAAGCTTCCCGGCGTAAGGAAAGCGAGCTGGTAAGAGCATTTGCTCGGGACCATAGAAAGATTTCTGTTCATTTACGAATGTAACCAACTGTTAGCCATGCCTGTAACGGATTCCATAGCCGATTTCATTACCCGGATCAGAAACGCCGGGAGTGCCAAAAACAAGACGACCGATATTCCTTATTCAAGGCTCAGGGAGAATATCTCCACACTGCTTCTCGAGAAGGGATACATCAAGAACTTCACGGTGATTACCTCCGAGCAGTTCCCTTTTATTCGAGTCGAGCTGAAGTATACTGCTGAAGGACAGCACGCCATCAAGGAGATCACCAGGGTCAGTAAACCTGGCCGTAGGGTCTACGACGGCAAGGATATCAAGAGATACCTTGGCGGACTCGGCCTGTTCATCCTTTCCACATCGAAAGGCATACTGACCGATAAAGAGGCTCGTGCCCAGAATGTGGGTGGTGAGGTACTGTTCCGTATTTATTAATTTCATAAGCCAAAGAGCAACAGTATACCATGTCAAGAATAGGAAAAATGCCGATCAAGCTTGTTGATCAGGCTAAGGTTGAGGTCAAGGATAATGTGATCAGCGTATCTGGTCCCAAGGGGTCCCTTTCACAGGCGATGGTCAATGAAGTGACCATATCGGTTGCCGACGGAGCCGTGAATGTTCAGAGAATCGATGACAGCAAAAGGGCCAGGGCCATGCACGGATTATACCGCATGCTGGTCAACAACATGGTCGAAGGTGTTACCAAAGGGTTTACCCGCAAGCTCGAGATCACCGGTGTCGGTTATCGCGCCGAACTGAAGGGCGAACTGCTTGCACTTACCCTTGGTTATTCACATATGATCTTTTTCAAGGTACCGGACGAGATCAAAATCGAGGTTCCGGATCCGGTGACCGTTCTTGTCAGTGGTATCGACAAGGCTCTGGTCGGCCAGATTGCAGCCAAGATCCGTTCGTTCAGGAAACCTGAACCGTATCGTGGCAAGGGTATCAAATACGCAGGCGAAGTCATACGCCGCAAGGAAGGCAAGGCTGCCGGCAAGTAACCGGCAGGCCGCAGGAGCGAATAGAAGTCAGGTAAAAAACATTTATACGGTTAGAGATAATGAGCCAAATCGATAAAGCTGCTCACAGGCAGAAAATCAAGGCACGTAGCAGGGCTGCAGTCCATGGCACCCAGGAAAGGCCGAGACTGTGCGTTTTCAGGAGCCTGTCACAGATCTATGCACAATTGATCGACGATGACAACGGCAAGACCATCATGGATGTATCGACCATGTCGAAAGACAATGCCGCGCTTTCCGGGACGAAATCCGAAGTGAGCGCATTGATCGGCAAGCAGATTGCCGAGAAAGCGATTGCAAAGGGAATTTCCAAGGTCGTCTTTGACAGGAACGGATTCCGGTACCACGGTCGCATCAAGGCATTGGCCGACGGTGCACGTGAAGCAGGCCTGATCTTTTAAACTATTTCAACGAGAAAGTACATGTCGAAAAAATCTGCCAGGAATATTAAGCCCGGTGAGTTGAATCTGAAAGAGAAGCTGGTGCACATCAACAGAACCGCCAAGGTTGTCAAGGGCGGCAAACGCTTTGGATTCAATGCAATTGTCGTTGTTGGTGACAAGGATGGCCATGTAGGATACGGGCTTGGAAAAGCTAACGAAGTTCAGGACGCGATCGCAAAAGGTGTCGAGGACGGAAAGAAGAACGTGATCAAGGTGCCGATTATCAAAGGGACCATTCCTCACCCGATCGTCGCCAAATATGGTTCGGCAAAAGTACTGATGAAGCCGGCGACCCCGGGTACCGGGTTGATCGCAGGTGGAGCAGTCAGGGCCGTGCTGGAAATGGCGGGCATTCATGACATCCTGACCAAGTCTCTTGGATCTTCGAATCCTCACAACGTGGTCAAGGCAGCAATCAAGGGGCTCCAGAGCATGTCTGATGCCAACGATGTCGCAGAGCGTCGTTCGAAGAGCCTGCAAGAGGTATTTGAAAGCTAAAAAGGAGAGATTGCGATCATGAGCGATAAATTAATAAAGGTTACCCAGGTGCGCAGTGTTATCGGCGGCACCAAGAAACAGAAAGCCACGATTAAGGCTCTCGGCCTCGGCCGGCCCAATCACAAGGTTGAGCTCAAGGACAATCCCTGCACAAGGGGTCAGATCCGTGTTGTTCATCACCTCGTGAAGGTAGAAGAGCTCTAACAGTTTCATTAAAGCAAGTCGGGAATTCTAACAATGGATTTAAGTTCACTTCGTCCTGCCAAAGGCGCGGTCAAGGGAAGAAAGAGGGTCGGTCGCGGCCCCGGTTCAGGTAATGGCACTACCGCCGGCAAGGGCAACAAGGGTCAGCAGGCGCGTAGCGGTTACCAGCGCCCAATTATCGAAGGTGGCCAGATGCCGATCTACAGGAGGCTTCCTAAATTCGGTTTCACGACCCCTAACAGAAAGTCGGTTACCAGCGTCAACGTTGCCCAGATCCAGATGTGGATCGAGAAAGGCCTTATCGGAGACGATATCAGCGTCGTGGACCTCAAGCACCTGTGCAACGCCAGCAATCAGGACTATTTCAAAGTACTCGGCAACGGTGAGCTTACTTCCGCTGTGACGATTACCGCGCATTTCTTCAGCAAGACCGCAGAAGAGAAGATCGCGAAAGCAGGAGGCAAGACCGTTAAAGCGTATCGCACGCTTGAAGAGGCTTCGAAGGTTAATGGTCTTCCGTTCGAGGAAGCATTGCTGACCCCGAAGGCAAAACTCGTCAAGGTCAAGAAAGTCAAAAAAACGGTCAAGTCTTGAAAAAGGGATTGAGCTGCCATGAAGCTTACTGAGAGTATTAGGAACATCAACAAAATCCCGGAGTTAAGGCAGCGGATCCTTTATACCCTCCTGATTCTATTTGTCTACAGGCTGGGATCCCATATCACCATTCCAGGAGTTGATGCCGCGGCTGTTGCCAGCTCGACCTCGTCTCATGCCAATGATCTGTTCGGTCTGTTCGATCTGTTCGTCGGAGGCGCGTTCGCACGCGCCTCGATCTTTTCCCTCGGCATTATGCCCTACATCTCTGCATCCATTATCGTCCAGCTTCTGGGTGCGGTGACTCCCTACGTGCAGAAACTGCAGAAAGAGGGCGAAGAGGGGCGACAGAAAATCAATCAGTACACTCGTTACGGCACCATTCTGGTTGCGTCCCTCCAGGCATGGGGCGTAAGCGTAAGCTTGTCTAGCCCCTCGTCGTTCGGCAAGGCAGTTGTGCCGGAACCAGGATTTGTTTTCGCGTTTACAGCTGTCGTGGTTCTGACCGCAAGCACCGTTTTCGTCATGTGGCTGGGTGAGCGCATCACTGAAAGAGGTATAGGCAACGGCATTTCGCTGATCATCATGATCGGTATCCTCGCAAGGTTCCCGGCGTCACTCGTTGCAGAAATCCAGTCGGTATCACTCGGCAGCAAGAACTGGGTTGTCGAAATTATAATCATGGCATTGATGGCGGCCATCGTTGCCGTCGTCGTTCTGCTTACCGTCGCGACCAGAAGGATTCCCGTCCAGCACGCCAAACGCGTGGTCGGGCGTAAAGTCTATGGCGGCGGCACGCAGTATATTCCGATGAAAATCAATACGGCAGGCGTCATGCCGATCATTTTCGCACAGTCGATCATGTTTCTGCCAAGCACCTTCCTGTCGTTTTTCCCCGAGAACGAGGTCATGCAGAAAATTGCAGGGGCGCTCGCATACGACTCATGGTGGTATGCTCTCATATTCGGCTCCATGATCCTGTTTTTTACCTATTTCTATACGGCTATCGCGTTCAATCCGAAGGAGGTCGCCGACACCATGCGCAGGCAGGGAGGCTTCATCCCGGGCGTTCGGCCAGGCAAGAGTACTGCTGATTTCATCGACAACATCCTGACCAGGATCACCCTGCCGGGAGCTGTTTCGCTTGCAATCATCGCAATACTTCCGACGTTCCTCACCAAGTTTGGTAACGTTACGCCAGGGTTCGCACAGTTCTTCGGTGGAACCAGTCTTCTTATTATTGTCAGTGTCGGCCTGGATACGCTCCAGCAGGTCGAGAGCCATCTGATGATGCGTCATTACGACGGATTCATGAAGACGGCCAAGACAAGGGGCCGCCAGTGACATTTAAGGGAAAGTCATGATCACGATCAAAAGCGAGCGGGAGATAGAGCTGATGCGGGAGGCAGGTAGCCTTACTGCACGTGTGCTCGACATGCTCGAAGAAGAGATCGCCCCGGGAATGACGACTTTGCGTCTCGATGAACTTGCCGAGCAATTCATTCGTGACCATCATGCAGTACCGAGTTTCCTGAATTACGTACCGAAGGGAGAGGTGGGGGTAACGCCCTATCCGTCAACGCTCTGCGTCTCCATCAACGAGGAGGTCGTGCATGGTGTGCCGAGTGCGAAGCGGATCATTCGTGAAGGTGAAATCGTTTCTGTCGATTGCGGAGTTTACAAGAGTGGATACCACGGGGATGCAGCCAGGACGTTCATCATCGGCACCGTTCCCCCTGAGGTCAGCCAACTTGTCGATGTAACCAGGGAGTGTCTCAATCTTGGTATAGCCCAGGCTGTAGCAGGAAACAGGCTGCACGATATTTCAGCCGCCATCGAGGAGCATGCCCGATCATTCGGATACAGCGTCATCGAGAATATGGTCGGCCATGGAATCGGAAGCGAGTTGCACGAAGATCCGGCAGTTCCGAATTACGGAAGAAGGCATACAGGGGTG
Organism: Chlorobaculum sp.; assembly: GCA_035560975.1. Taxonomy (GTDB): domain Bacteria; phylum Bacteroidota; class Chlorobiia; order Chlorobiales; family Chlorobiaceae; genus Chlorobaculum. Next base: position 12,864 of record DATMYL010000127.1, read on the forward strand.
AGGCTTCGTGCTGGTATGACACTTGCCATCGAGCCAATGATAGCCCTTGGGCGATCGCGCAGGGCTGTCAGTAAAAGAGGTGCATGGGTTGCTGTGACCGAAGACGGAAAGCACTCAGCGCATTTCGAGCATACTATCGCCATCAGGGAAGGTGCTGCCGAGATCCTGACAAAATAAGGATCGGGCGCACGGGAGAGTGCAATCATAACTATCACCAGCAAAGCGGAGAGATACATTGGCCAAGGAAGAATCAATTGAGATAGAAGGTGAAATTCTGGAAGCGCTTCCAAACGCTCAGTTCAGGGTTAAGCTTGAAAACGGCCTTGAGGTGCTTGCACACGTTTCCGGAAAAATCAGGATGCACTACATAAGAATCCTCCCGGGCGACAAGGTTAAGGTTCAGATATCTCCTTATGATCTGTCAAAAGGCAGAATTACATACAGATATAAGTAGAAAGATAAAAATTCGTCAATCTTCCGGTTGATTATTAAAGTTGTATGTATTACATTACATGCCTTTTCATATTTTGGACAGACCGGACAATCATAGTGTGGGGTTTACCATGAAAATATTTTCGTCTATCAAAAAACGTTGCGAGCACTGCAGGATTATCAAGCGCAAAGGAAAAAGATTTGTGATCTGCAAAGTGAATCCAAGCCATAAGCAGCGCCAGGGGTGATCTTTTGGGAATAATCAACAGATTTGAGAAAAACATATGAGGTTAGCTGGGGTAAATTTGCCATTGAATAAGCATGCTGTTATCGCTCTGACGCATGTTTATGGTATCGGGAAAACATCTGCCAAAAACATTCTCGCAAAAGCAGGGATTGCTCCTGACAGGAAAATCTCAGAGCTGAGCGATGAAGAGGCACATGCCATCAGGGAAATCATCGGTGGCGAATACACGGTCGAAGGACAGGCTCGTGGTGAACAGCAGCTTTCCATCAAACGCCTGATGGATATCGGATGCTACAGGGGTCTGCGTCACAGAAGGTCGCTCCCGGTCCGTGGTCAGCGTACCTCGACCAACGCCCGTACCAGAAAGGGTAAGAGGAAGACGGTTGCCGGCAAGAAGAAGGCCACCAAGAAGTAAGGTCCGGAGTAATTAAGCAATAAGAGAGATAAAACAGCGACAGACTCATGGCAACAGCGAGCAGGAAAAAAAAGAAAGTAAAGGTTACCCCGGAAGGTACCGTCCATATCAAGGCGTCGTTCAACAACGTACTGGTGACGATTACCGATACGCTTGGTAATACGGTTTCATGGTCCAGCGCCGGCAAGAACGGTTTCAAGGGCTCCAAGAAGAATACCCCGTATGCATCGCAGGTCACTTCCGAGGCGGCAGCCAAAGAGGCATATGACCTCGGCATGCGCCACGTGGATGTGTTAATAAAAGGCCCAGGTGCAGGGCGAGATGCGGCTATCAGGGCGCTACAGGGTGTAGGACTCGAAGTCAAGACGATCCGTGACATCACCCCGCTTCCGCACAACGGATGCAGGCCTCCAAAGCGCAGAAGGGTCTGACGGTTATTATCAAGAATTATCAATGAAGCAATTGCTATGGCACGATTCAGAGGCTCAATTACCAAGGTTTCTCGCAGGTTAGGGATAGCTCTTACTCCTAAAGCTGAAAAATATTTAGAGAGACGTCCGTACGCTCCCGGCGAGCACGGTCAGTCTCGTAAGGGCAAAGTATCGGAATATGCTCTGCAGCTTAGAGAGAAACAGAAGATGAAATATCTCTACGGCATTCTCGAAAAGCAGTTCCGTACCTATTTCAAGAAAGCTGCTTCACAGCGTGGCGTTACCGGTGACAACCTGGTAAAGCTGCTTGAGAGGCGTTTCGACAACGTCGTTTTCCGTTGCGGGTTCTCTCCTTCGCGCGCTGGTGCAAGGCAGCTTGTGACGCATGGCCACCTGCTGATCAACGGGAAGAAGGTCAACATTCCTTCTTATCTCGTGTCGCCCGGTGACCTGATCGAATTCAGGACGAAGAGCCGCAACCTCGATGCTGTGGCCGATTCGCTGAATAAAGCCTCAGATGCCAGGATTCCTGCTTGGATCCAGGTTGACAAGGCAAACAGGAAGGCAGTATTCCTTGCGGTTCCGGAACGTGAACTGGTTCAGGAGCCTTACAATGAACAGCTTGTCGTCGAGTTGTACTCCAAGTGATTTTTTTGAATCCTTAAGGTATCAAGACTATGATATATCAGATGCAGATGCCTGCAAAGATCGATGTGGATGAAGCGACCCACACCGGTAGCTACGGGCGCTTCATAGCCCAGCCGCTGGAGAGGGGATACGGAGTTACGCTGGGCAATGCCATGAGAAGGGTTCTTCTTGCCTCTCTTCCCGGGACAGCAATCACCGGGATCAAAATAGATGGTGTGTATCACGAGTTTTCGACGATCGAAGGTGTCCGTGAAGACGTTCCCGAGATCGTGCTTAACCTGAAAAAGGTCCGTTTCAAGTCCAACTGCAAGCGCAGCTGCAAGGCGAGCTTGACGCTGGCAGGACCGAAAGAGTTCATGGCTGGGGACATCGTCGCCAATGAAGGCGAGTTCGAGGTTCTCAACAAGGACCTTCACATCGCGACAATCAATTCCGAAGCGACACTCACGATCGACATCTACGTCGGCCGTGGTCGTGGATACGTACCGGCTGAGGAGAATCGAAGCGAAGGCCTTCCTATCGGATTTATCGCCATCGACTCGATCTACACACCGATAAAGAACGTCAAGTTCATTGTCGAGAACACCCGCGTCGGACAGAGAACTGACTATGAAAAGATGATCCTCGATGTCGAGACGGACGGTTCTATCACGCCCGACGACTCGATCAGCCTTGCCGGAAGGATCATCAACGAGCATTTCGCCTTTTTCGCAGACTTCTCTCCAACTGAGGAGGAGTTCTCTGAAGAGGAGTACAAGCAGCTTGACGACGAGTTCGAAAGCATGCGCAAACTGCTTCAGACCAAAATCGAGGACCTTGATCTTTCAGTCCGTTCGCATAACTGCCTGAGGCTTGCGGAGATCGACACCCTCGGCGACCTGGTCTCCAGGAGGGAAGATGAACTGCTGAACTACAAGAACTTCGGCAAGAAGTCGTTGACAGAACTGAAGGAACAGCTTGATAAGAACAACCTCAAGTTCGGGATGGATATCACCCGTTACCAGATGAAAGGTTGATACAGGCAATTTGTTTTATTGAATCAATGAGAGCGGAAACAAGACATGCGTAAAGTTAAGCCAGCAAGAAAACTTGGGAGGACGGCCGCCCATAGAAAAGCAACCCTGTCGAACCTTTCGACACAGCTGCTGATCCACAAGCGTATCCAGACCACAGAGGCAAAAGCCAAAGAGACGCGAAAGGTAGTTGAGAAAATCATCACCAAGGCAAGGAAAGGCACTCTCCACGCACAGCGTGAGATATTCAGCGCTCTTCGTGACAAGGAAGCGGTTCGTACTCTTTTCGAAGAGATCGTAGGCCGGATCGGCTCTCGTAATGGCGGATACACCCGCATTATCAAACTTGCGCCGCGTTACGGCGATGCAGCAAAGATGGCAGTAATCGAGCTTGTCGACTACACCGAAGCGCCGTCAGCAAAGCTGAAGAGCCCCAAGCAGGATCGTGCGAAACGTGTCAAGGGTTCGAAGCAGGCAGAAGGTTCTAAAGGTGCTGACGAATCAGCCGAGTAACGGCCGTTTCAGATCATAAGAATACGATAGTCATCGTCCGCAAGTGCATGAAAATCACCAGCGGGCGATGACTATCTGCTTTTCGGAGAAGAGCGGGCTGATATCCCCTATCGGTAGCTGATCGACCGACGAGGGGAACCCAAGATGCTTTTCCCTCGATGCCACAGCATCGGCAATTTCCGTATCGAGAACTCCCCCTTTCAGGCAGATCAGAACCCCAGCCTGTTTGAGTAACTTCGAACAGTAGCCGCAAAGCTCTTCAAGCGGAGCGACCTGCCTGCTCAGAACCGTATCGAACGCCACCCCCTTGAGCTCTTCCACACGGGAATGGATGGCCATGACATTGACCAGGCCAAGCTCCTTTATCATCGCTTTGCATGCGGCAATTTTCTTGCCAGTGGAATCCACCAGCAGGAAAGAGGTCTCGGGAAACAGGATCGCGAGTGGGATTCCTGGAAGTCCGCCTCCTGTGCCAAGGTCGAGCACCTTTTCGCCCGGCTTGAACTCGTGTATGCGGCAGATGAGAAGAGAGTGGAACACGTGCTTGAGAATGACCGGAGCATCCTCCTTGCGGCTGATCAGGTTGATCTTGCCGTTCCATTCTTCAAGGAGGCAGGTATAGCGTACCAGTAGTTCAAGGGCCTTGTCGGTAGCTGGAATCGCATGCTCACGGCAGAGCTCGCGTATCAGGTGCAGGTCGTTCTGCATGATGGATGGGTGGAATGCAGTGATGAAATAAAAGGTGACAACATGAAAAAACGATATTTTACTGCCATTGACAAATGTTTGATCTCCCGAGGCGGTCTCTATCAGCAGTGGTCGAAAATAATCGTACATTATTCCAACCAGATGAATCGCGATTCCGCAATATGTCGAAGAGAAAGAATTATATGACGCAGATTGCCGACAGTCATGTATATGCAGTGATCATGGCAGGAGGAATTGGAAGCAGCCTCTGGCCTCTTTCGAGAAAGAAAATCCCCAAGCAGTTCCTCCACTTCTTTGATGGCGGTACGATGATCCAGAAGACCCTGGCAAGGATCTCAGGAGCCGTCCGTGCCGAGAACATTATCATCATTACAGGAAAGCAGCATTGGCGGCTGATTCACGAGTGCATACCAGGGTTCGATCCCTCCAATATCATCATCGAACCCAATATTCGGGATACAGCGCCCTGCATTGCCCTTGCTACGACATTTATCAGGAAACGCGATCCCGATGCCGTAACCATTGTGCTTCCTTCCGACCACCTCGTTTTCGATGAAGAGCAGTTCCTGAGAACCATCAGGAAAGGCGTCGCTCTCGCGAGGGACAAAATGGGGCTTGTCACTATCGGGATAAAGCCGGACCGCCCGGAAACCAGGTACGGATACATTCAGGTCGAACCATCGGTCATGATGGAGGATGAGGAGGACGTAGACAGGAGCATTTCGTTGTTCAGGGTGAAAACCTTTGCAGAAAAGCCGGACCAGGCCACTGCCGAGCAGTTTCTGCAGAGTAATGATTTCTGGTGGAACAGCGGTGTGTTCATCTGGCATGTCGATGCTATCGGCAACGAATACAGAAGGTCATTACCCGAACTGTTCCAGGACATGCAGACTGTTCATTCCTATCTCGGCACAGAGCGGGAAGAGTCGGTCATAGAGGATGTCTACAGCTGGATTCATCCGATATCGGTCGATTACGGCATCATGGAAAAGGCTGAAAAGGTATACATGCTGGCCGGAAATTTCGGATGGACCGACCTTGGGTGCTGGGATGAGGTGATCAAGGTGGGACTCGGACTGGAAGGCCGTGATACGGACGGACATGAAGTCGTCATGATCGACTCGAGCAACGTTTTCATCAGAAAGCCTCATCAGAAAGCTGTTGTCGCCATCGGCATTAACGACATCATCATTGTCGATACCCCTGATGCCCTGCTGATTTGCAGGTCAGGAGCCTCACAGAGCGTCGTAAAAGCGGTAGATTCGCTTCGCAGGGAAGGACAGGACGAATACCTGTAGACAACTGCCATAAAGTATTCCCGGCTCTCTGTAACCCCGGAGTGTTTTATTTTGTCCTGAGCATCCTGCGTGCGGCTTGTTGGCTCCAAACTGATGTGCCAGGATATGTTTATGGATAATGTCACGTCGCGTAATGCCCGTAAACATGACGTTGTCCGTTTCAGGGGAGATCACGAACGTTTCAGATGCACTGCCCTCCTCAATGCACCTGACGGTTCACTATTTTCCCGCGACTATCAAGCTTGCGTTCGCATCCTTCTCACTTCATGGTAGTTCAGAACCCTTCATTTTTCCCTGCTTGACCTGCGTTAAATACACACTCCATAGATTCACCATCGTTCGAAGCTCATTGCCGTGCAGGCAAAGTAGCGGAGATGTCAAGCTGGACGCCTGACCTGCATAGTCATTTGAACATGCAGCGCTATTTCCTCTTCGGTTGCCTCCAAGAACACACGGTTGACGTTTGAAAAGCTGAAGCTGTATTGCCGACGATCACACTTCTTGACGATACAGGCAATCACATTATGTGAATACGGTTTTCAATTCGAATAGGTTTGATATTAACGTTCTCCAAAATTATGCCTGAACATACTATCATTTAATCTTTTTAAGAAAGCATTAATTGTTCTCTTGATATCAGACATATATATAAAGTCGTATATCAATCCCTTGGCGTTATACTGCGGATATATTCTGAGTGGTTATTTTATTGATAACTATCTTTTGTTATTGAAATTCGTTCTTATTATATCTGATTTTATTCTTATTATATCTGATGTTATTGATATGCACTGTTATTAATGAGTTTGTGCTTTGTTGATAATATTCCGATTATATATAATTACACTAATCAGACTATGAAAAAAACAGGTATTATAGCTGTTCTAATTATTGTTGTATCAGTATTATCGTCTTCTTTGCTTCATGCGGAAAACACAGAGGCTCCCCTCTGGCCGAACTCAGCTGATACAGGTATCCTGACTCCTGGCGGCTGGGGGGCTTCAGCCGGGATGGTGTTTATTGGTGCTGGCTCTGCTACACCTCAGGTCTATACCACTAGTTCCGATGGTAGTTTCGGTGCCGGGTTCGGCATCGGTAACCCTGAAAAATATATTGGACTTGAGTTAAGCGTGGCCATGATGGATGTAGATAAACTGGATAATTTTTCATACGGGTTAAAGGTGCACCGTATCATCGCCGATGGGACATCTATAGCACTTGGAGGTATAAACCTGTTTCATGACAAAAACAAGTCCGATGCAGATGAAAGCTTCTATGTTGCTGTCAGTCATTCGGTGCAGAGTCTACCATCAGATTATCAACCAAATCAATCTAAACTCCATTTAAGCGTTGGTGTCGGTAATGGTATGTTCAGCAGAATGAGCCCGGATGATATCGCGGCCGGAAAAGGCAAGCACGGAACACGTGTGTTTGGATCTACGGCATATGAGGTATTCAAGGCAACAAACATTATTGTAGAGTGGAGTGGAATTAATCTGAATTCAGGTATTTCCACAGGACTGCTCACTTTCAATGAAAATATTCCTGTAACGTTGACCGTAGCCGCCGGGGATTTGACCCACTATTCCGGTGATGGAGTACGGTTGCTTTGTGCATTGAGTTGTGCTGTCGCTTTCTAATAGATCTCTCATAATGAAAATGAACCAGAGGAGGAAATGATGAAAATGCTGAAGTTGTCTCTCTTGTTAATCGGTGGAATGTTAATCCAACAACCTGCGTATGCATCGCATGGTAATTCATCGAATTCCCATGTGCCTCCACCGAAGCCGCATAAACCGCCAAAGCCGCATAAGCACCACAAGTCACCGGAGCCGCCGAAGCCGCCGAAACCTCCGGAGTCGCACAATCCGCCAGGGCCACATAATCCGCCAGGGCCGCACAATCCGCCAGCGCCGCACAATCCGCCAGCGCCGCCGAAGCCGCCGAAACCTCCGGAGTTGCACAATCCGCCTGCACCGCCGAAGCCGCCGGAGTCGCATAATGCTCCTGCACCGCACAAATCGCCGGAGCCGCCTAAGCCGAGCAGACGGTAACTGTGGTATAGCGGCTGAATAGCCAGTCAGCTCAAGGCAGGAAACAAGGGATCGTATGAACGCCTTGTTTCCTGCCTTTCTTATTTCCGGAGAGGCCTCGACCGGAGACCCCGGTAGATATAGAGGGGGGTAATGAGCGGATGCGTATCGAATATTCAAGACTTGATCGCCTGACACTTCCTGGAAAAAGAGGGATATGCCAGGGGGAGTTTGAATGTCAGAGGAGCAGTGGGGGTGAAGGCTTGCTGAGGCAGCTGACCCAGATCAGCCCGAACTCTTTTTTGTCCAAAAGGTACCTTCCTTGGTGTCTTTCAGTTCAATGCCACGTTCGAGCAACATGTCACGGATGGAGTCGCTGAGCGGGAAATCCTTGCGGGCGCGGGCCTGACTCCTCAATTCGAGTAGCACATCCATGACTTCATCGAGCGTCTTACCGCCGTCACCAGATCCTCCGGCCAGTATCTCATCACGACTTTTCATGATTCCGAGCACTTCACCTGCGAATGCGTCGAGGTAGGCCAATGCCTTTGTTGTGCCCTCCTGGCTGAGACCATCAGGGCGGTCGAGTGCGCTGTTGAGCGCTTTGACGAACTCGAAGATCACCGATATGGCAACAGGGGTGTTGAAGTCATCGTTCAGGGCATCGACGGTCTTTGTCTCGAACTGATCAACATCGAGCCCTCCTGTGCCTGGCGTTGCTTCGAGAAGCCGCCGGTACGCTTCATGCAGCTTTTCAAGGCCTGTCTGCGATGCACGGATTGCAGTTTCCGAAAAATCAAGAGGTGAACGGTAATGCGATTGCAGGATGAAGAACCTGATAACCAACGGATCGAAGTTTTTGAACAGATCCTTGAGGTTCACGAAGTTCTTGAGTGACTTGCCCATCTTGACGCCGTCCACCGTCACCATGTTGTTATGCATCCAGTAGCGCACGTATGGCTTCCCGGTCGAAGCTTCGGCCTGTGCGATTTCGCAATCATGGTGCGGGAACTTGTTTTCCATTCCCCCACCGTGGATGTCAATCGTTTCGCCGAGATATTTCATGGCCATGGCGGAACACTCGACGTGCCATCCGGGATAGCCTTCACCCCAGGGCGACATCCATTTCATGATGTGGCTGGGCTCAGCCTTTTTCCAGAGGGCGAAATCGGACGGGCTCCTTTTTTCAGAACGCTGTTCGACCCGTCCTCCGCTCTGGAGTGCAGCCTGATCGGTCCTGCCCGAAAGGGATCCGTAGGTCGGAAAAGACTCTACCGAAAAGTAGACGTTGCCGCCTGACTCATATGCGTGGCCGGTTTCGACAAGCTTCGAAATGAGGGCGATCTGCTCGGGTATGTGTCCGGTAGCCGTCGGGGCGATGTTCGGGCGCTGCACACCGAGGCGGTCCATATCCTCATAGTAGCTTCGTGTGTAGAACTGGGCGATCTCCATCGGATCGGTCCGTTCGAGCCGCGCCTGTTTCTGGATCTTGTCCTCGCCCTCATCAGCATCGTCGGTAAGATGCCCGACATCCGTGATGTTCTGCACATACTTCACCTTGAGGCCGAGATGGCGCATCCAGCGAACGACGACATCGAACGACACATAGCTCTTGGCGTGGCCGAGGTGCGCATGGCCGTAGACAGTCGGCCCGCAGACATAGACGCTGGCCAAGCCGGGAATGACCGGTTCGAAGGGTTCTTTGTTACGGCTCAGGGAGTTGTAAATATGCAGAGAGGACATCCGTGTACGAGAAAATGAGAGTTTTGCGGTGCCGGTATGACGGGTACCGCACTGGAAATAAACGAAAATAGGTATTAGAGCAAGACGAATGCCTGATTGCCCTGTCCTTAAAGTTAATCATTTGGCTTTTTAAGCCAAGGTTTCAGTTTTGTTTTTCAGTCGCGTTGCATGCGTGCGGTCGAACCCCCCAAGCTTGGCGCTTGTGATTGTCCGTACTCACCACTTCATGCCAATTTAAGGGCCAGTAATTCGCATTCACGTCAAGATTTGCTGATATCCACGACAGCGGTCTTCTATCGTGGCATTTATTTTGTCGATTAAAATCTGAAATAACATTAAATTACTTCGTTGTTGGCGTTGATGTCAATAGATAACATCCGGAGGCCCCTATCCTCCCCAATTTTCCATCTGCCCCTTCCTTCCGTATCGGATATTCTGCTGGCGCATCTTTAATGGCCGGTATGGCGGGACGTTGTCGCAAAGGGAAAAACCAAATGAAGTCATTGATAACAATGGTCAGTGCGAGCCTCGTTTTCGCAGTATCCGGATGTCAACGACATTTCGTCGATCAACCGGCTCAGTTGCCTGTACCAGTCTCCGTCCCTGTAGCGGGTAATGCAGCATCGACCACAAATGGCGCGACAATTTCGATTGACAGGGCGATAGAGCTCATACTGAAGGTCCCCGAAGTGAAAGAGTGGAGTGAAGCTGTGCAAAAGGCAGGTCGGCATCCGGTGTTCATGATTGACGACAAAGTTGAAACTGTAGATGGTCATGATTACCTGTCAGTAAACGTCTATGAAGACGCCGGGGAGTATCTCACGCGGTATGGGACATTCCTTGGTGAGATTGACGGAAAAGGCAGGATTCTTGTCGCAGACGATCTGGGGGAAAACGACGAGAGCCCATGCCTGACACTGGAACAATGGCGAGAACAAAGGAACAGGCCGGCATCTGAAAGAGGTAGTGAAGGAGATGCGCCGTAGGTCGGGTGATGTTCGAGAAATACTCGATTGGTAAACCGGGGTATATAGAGACGATCAATTCAAACTTGTTTGTCG
>DATMYL010000128.1:0-16528 GCA_035560975.1 Chlorobaculum sp.
GTATATCGACAGGTAGTAGGTATCCCCCGACTCATCGGTAAATGCCAGATACATGCTGCCGCTTCCGAAGCCGTGAGGACCCTGTGCATCGACATTGACAACGAAGTCATAGATACCGGGAGAACCCGTCAGGGTTATGCCATACACCATAGCCCCATTGTTGGCGCGCATGCAGGTACTCAGATCCGTGTTTCCCTGAATACTGGCAGCTTCGTTGCATTGCAGGCCCTTGACTGACCCCACACTGTTCGGCCGCCCTTGCTGCGAGTTCTCCCCGCAATCGCCCTGAAAGTCGGTGATAGGATAGTTGCTCATTGTCTGCTCCTGTTGTTTGATTGGAAAAAACAAACCCGGGATCGATCCGGCCTCGCCGCAACCGTGGCGACGGGGCTGTTGTACGCCATCCCCTCCCCTGTTCAAACCGGGTATAATGCGGTAACGAAAGACAAGCGCGGATTCCGGATTGCAATCCGGAATTTTGAGGAAAGGAAATCCTGCAGAGAGATCTGCGTGGCAATGCTGAAGCATTGCATCGGGATAGGGGGCATGTTTTTCCGAGTTTGGGGGTTGTACCCAGCAAAACACTTGTCTTTCACATGTTAGCAAACGGAAAACGAATCCGCAAGCCTTTTCTACGCCGACCGGTCGCGCAAAAAAACGCCGGAAAAGCGGACGAACCGGTTCTGCGGGAGCAAACGGTCAACCCCTGAAGTACTCCCGAAACTCGTCAGAGGGCTCACGATCGGAATAGAGGCAGAGCATGTTTCCTATGGGGTCCGCATCCACACGGTTTGTCTCGAAGCAGGTTGAGTGTTCGCCTGTTTTCATCAACTCCCGAGTATAGCATTGACCATCTCAGGCGCGCGCCATGAATGCATCATGGAACATGGCGCTCCCGTTAGGGGTGTCTCCATCGAATGAGAGCGCAAAAAACACCTCCGGAGGCACACCCTCTATCGCAAGCCCCCTGTAATTGCTGAACCCGAACTGCCGGTAGTACTCCGGATGCCCCACAAGGCAGCAGCCACGGGCGCCCAGCGCTTTCAGGCGCTGAAGCCCCTCCTGTATGAGGGCCTTGCCGATTCCCTGCCGTTGCAGCTCCGGAGCCACCGATACCGGCCCGAGGCCGTACCAGCCGGTGGTGCCGTCCGACATGGTTACCGGCGAAAAAGCAATATGGCCCACCACACGGCCGCCGAGTTCCGCCACGAGGGAGAGCGTGAGCGCTCCTGCAATGCGCAACGCCTCGATCACGAACTGTTCCGTGTGGTTGCTGACTTCCAGCATTTTGAATGCCTCGATGGTGAGATCGGTTATCGATACGGCGTCGCCGGGTTGCTCGTCCCTGATTATGATTTCCGGATTCATGGTTATCCCTTTATTCTGTTATGCATTGCAATAGAGAATATAGGGCAACCCGTCGGGATTTCAGGCGGATAATCCGACCTTTTACCGGGCGTTGAGGTCCCTGCCCCTGTAAAAGTCGATATCACCGTGGAACAGGTATTTGCAGAACCAGGCGAACTGTCCGGTATGGTAACTGAAATGTTCGGAGACCTGCAGGAGAATGTCGAAGCCCGTCCGCTCGCTGCCCTGAACGGCATATATCCGCTCCAGATCGTCCTCTCCAAGCCCACCGATAACAGAAATGCACTGACCGACGCTCTCCAGCAGCATGGCCCTGAGTGCTTCCCGGTCTTTTGATGGCTTGTCTGAAAACTCACCGGCCCGGTCACGCAGGCTGGGACTCCCGCCGAGCGTCCGGAGCACGTACTGGCCGAGATTGCCCGCAAGATGCAGCACGAGGTTTCCGGGGCTTGCGAGGTTCGGGGCAAAATCAACCCACAGACGATCCTCGTCAACCGTATCGATGCAGACCGCAAGGCGTTCAGCGCTTGTTAAGAGGTGCCTGATAACCGATGTACAGAATGGATGTGTCATGCGCAGCGGGAAATGATCTGTTGTTGAAAATCCGGATACGAAATTCATCCATGGAAACCAGTGCAAAACAGAACCATCGCAATCATGAAATTCGGACAACAGGCATCATTGCCGCTTCAGCATAGCACTTACGGCGCTGGTCGTCACCCCGAGCTGCCGTGCAATTTCAGCAAGAGGCAGGCCGATTTCGAACGCACCCTTTTTTGCAAGCTGTTTACGCAGAGAGGGCAGCTTGCCGCTCCTGCTCCCCGAGCGCAGGAACGTTGCACTCACTCCTGCAGCCTCGCAGGCCTGCTCGACAGCCTCGCAAAGCTTTTGCTGCAGCTCTTCTTTCGGCAACAGGCCATCATTCAGCATTTCGGCCCCTTTCAGCAACTCCCTGACAAAGTCGATACCGCCGAGTATCCGTTCATCGCCAAGGGCTTTCGCACCACTCCGCTGCAACAACGCATGCACGTGTGCCCAGCCGCCAAGCGAACGGACCAGGCCTCCTCCCATCAGCTCCTGTTCCCGATCGATGCCCAGTTCCTCTTCGAGAAATGCGAGATACGCCTCTCTTGCCGCACCTGCCCTGCCACCAAAAAATCGCAGCACATAGTTCCGGTCCATCCAGTCGTAACGAACCCTGTTCAAAAGCACCGCGTGGCCACACCAGGGGTACGACGCCAGTTGCTCCAGCGATTCAACCAGCCCCGCACGCAAGGGAGTAAGATGAATGTATGCCACCAGCTTGTCGAAGTATCCCTCCTCCTCGCAGACGATCGACTTGTACCGGTTCTGAAAAAGATGGCCACCCCTGTCATGCCTCCGGTTGAAATACGGCGCGTACCCCGACAGCAGACGGCGCATGAAGGAGGAAAGTCCGTCCGGGCCGCTTTTCAGGAGGATATTCGCCTGGTTGGTCATAAGCGCAAAGGCGCAGATGCTCGTGCCCGAGCCTTTGGCAAGCAATCCCATCCGGTCCAGAAATTCTTGCCGGTCCGTATCGTCCCGGACGATACTCCCTTGCTCGATCCCCCTGACAATCACATGATGCAGGGTTCCCGGCGCGTCAAGTCTCGCTCCTCGCGGCATGGTGTGATGGGTTTTGTTGATTGGCGGAATCGCTTTTCAGCCATATCCGTAAAATCTTTTTCTTTTCTCTTTGCTATCCAGCGCTCTAAATACATAAAGATTGGTCATTAAGCAGCGATCTTGAGTTTCTCTAAATAAATCCGCACTTCTATAATCTAATCTTAATATAAGCCCTATCATCGAATGATTCATTTCCAATAGTAAGCCCTTTTGTTGACTGAAATTTTTTAATGCACAAAGGATCTTCACGCAAGATATATTTCAAATACGTTTCTGATTCCTCCAATGTATCATAAAGTTTTGGATAACCATCAGTAGCAAGTATAACAGGCATGTAATTTTTTTTTATTTTAATACATTTCAACCCATTACTAGGCATAGAAAAACCGTCTATTGCATAATAAGTAAACTCGTTATTTATTATTGAATTTTGAAATATTTTTCTCTTATTTAAACCAGGCAGAATACATTCACGCCCAATGTCCCTTTGCATAATATCTTTTTCCGCACTACCCTTCTCCAAGCATAACTGATTAATGGTAGACCTAATACTCGCCATCAAATCATCAAAACGGTTATTCATTTTATAAAACTCACCATTCATAATACACTGACAATCCCCAATAATCACAACCTCTCTTCTATCCAAACAAAAAATCGCAGTAGTAGCACATGGACGGACACTTATATTTCTGCTAAGGTATTCATAAATACCTTCCTTCTTATAACACTCACAAATATAACTATTAATGAAATCCAACACCTCCAGACACGTAATATTAGATGACATAATCCGTAATGCGTCACATATTTTCTCACAAATCCAACGACCACTTTTCTTCCCATCCAAAAAAGACACATCTGAACTTGATGCACCGTCAACAACACATACGTAATTATCACTCAGAACCAAACCATCTTCGCATAAATCTCGGTCAGCTTTTTTTCCTTTCAGAAAAACCTCTTCAATTTTGAACATAACCAAAATCATTTTATTTTTCTTGCTACATCTTTTATCATCTCATCTATCAACCCAACATTGCAAGCCAAACATTCAACAGCTAATTCAATACACATAAACAATGGATGCGACAAAATATCCTTATTTTTATCGCTATAATCGCATAATGAACTTATAATATTCTCAACTGAAACAGGGTCAATATCGATCCATTCAAATTCCTTAACCAAACGCTTTTCTGTTTCATCAATGCCATATTGACTTTTATCTCTTGACATTATAACAAGCCCATAAAACTCAGGCTTTCCTCCTCTGTGTAACATTCTCCCAAAACCAGTAAACATTGTTCTTATTTCCCCCTGATTTATCAACTGCTCCCAACTATTTTTGGTTGTTTCCTCAAAAAGTTCTCTATGCATACCCTTCAATATCATTTTCCCCCTATAATCAACATAATCAGACCAGTCTAAAGAACCAGATCCCGAAGGAGCCAAAAGACCACCAGACTGAATATTCCCATTTTCCTGAACAACAATTGCAATATGTCCAACAATATTTGACCCTACTCCACTCTGCCGAGAGAGACCCAGTATTAATGAAGAAGCCCCTATCTGAGATGAAGTATATGACTCTTGACATGTTTTAATGCACAGCCCATAATTGGACATATTATATGAATAATCATAACCATTATACATTATACCGCCATTACGATCAGTAACAACATTTCCTGTCACCTGACCAGTTAATAAATCCGCAATATAATCTGTTTTTTCAACACACAGCTCTAACTCTTCAAAAGGAAGCAATAAATCCTTTTGAAGCCTTATCTTTGTTTCATTCGCAATAACCCTTCCCTTAATATCATACAAAACCATCAAAACGCCATAAAGCATATCAGTTGCTAATTTTGGCATTTCCCACTTGCTCCTATACCCAAAAATATTACGTCCATATCCTTTTGGGAGACTTACCCTAAAACAACAATTGTTTTTTATTGAAACACCCCAAAGCAAATTATTTATCAATCTTGATGATATTGATGCCGCCAACTGCAGTTCCCCACTCAATATATTTCTCACTAAGCCACCTACATACTTTTCATAGCCGCTGTCTTGCAAAACTTTGGGAATACGAATTGCATGAACATCAAAATTATCATCGCATTTAACAAAATACTTGCATTTTTGAAAATTTTTTATAGCAAGATACATTCTATATAAAACGCTAACAAGACTCAAAGCAAAACCAACCAACATAAACGCCGTAAGCCTCTCATAAAACTTATGCATATAAATCCACCTAGAAAACAAAAGATATATTGATGAAACAAAAAAAACAGCCAATGACCAAAAATAATACCTTGACTGGTAATGCAAAAGGTACCATCTCTTGAATTCAAAAGGATTTTTTCGTCTATCTCGCATAATATTAATATGACTAAAAACATTAGCATCTTATCTCTGCAAAACACCCTCTCTTTAAAGATCTGAATGACCATTCAAGATATACCACTAAATAAGGGCGATTAATGAATTTCATTAACTGCTCCTGAACAATCATAATATGATCACGGGCAGTAATTTAAATCTGACTATCACGGGTCTGTAAGTATTCACAACAAATGATTTATGTTTTGCAGATCAACGCCATGATCGCCTGCCAACTTGAATTAGCGGGATAAGTACATGCCGCCGTTTAACAGATCTCTTGCTTTCGAGAAGGGTTATTCTCGCATTGCCCCAGAATCAAAGACCTTTTATAGATATTTATGAAAAAAGATCTACCTGATCGAATTGCTCGGATTCCATGCGTCTGCGTCGTTCATCAAGGAGTTCTCCATCATATTTCCAATAATCGGAACCGCTGGCTGCAGATGTTTTGTAGCCAAGACTTTGCAGCGCAGTCAAAGCGGCCGCGGAAAGGCTTTGAACTAAACCATTAAAAAGTACCCGCCCACCTTCTACAACTTCCGCCGTAATAGATTCATCCCTGGATAGTGTCAATATCTCTCCGGGTTTTATACCGAGTGCATCAAGCCGGAGACGAGGCCTGCGGGATTTTGCTTTCTCAAGAGCTTCCTGCTCTTCTTTATCGATTTGTGTTGTGCCAACTGTCACCTCTTTGAACGCGCCAATACTGATGGCAAGAACTACCCGTTCAGGATCGATCTTAAAAAACTCTCTTTTCGGATTTACCCGGTTTTCTGAAAACAACTGATGCAATTTTCTCTCAAGATTGGCACAATTTTGAACTTCTGCAGCAAAGTAACACTCGAACGCAAGGGGGACTCCACTAGACGAACTTAACTGTACGATTCTGCTTTCAACATTGTCAATCGTTCTGCCGATTTTTACAATGCCAGGCATTGCTTCATTAATGAGTACGTATACTATTTCAGGCATATGAATTAGTCAGTCTTCAGTGTTGGCAGTGATTCGACAATATCTACCGTCCTCGTGCTGACGGTGATGATGCTGAGAAGCAGATCGAGGATGTAGCGGGGATTGCCCGTTTCTGTTGACCAGTTGTTGGGGTCGTTCCGGATGCCGCTTTCCTTGTGGGTGGTGATCTGGTAGCGTTCCATGATCCACTCGACGGCGCTTTTGCCGTTTACGATGTAGCGGTATGCTTTTTCGGGTATGCCTGTTATGGTGATGTGGCTGTTGTAGATGACGGTCTCTTTCTCGCCTTTTTTGGGGAAGCGCATTTTTTCGACGGCGAAGTGGCCGGTTTCGGTGCCGGTTACCTCGACCTCTTCGCAGGGCGGTACGGTTTCGTAGTTGAGATGGAGGTCGGCAAGTTCCCGTCCGGCTTTGCAGAAGCTCCAGAAGTCCCGTGGTTCTTCGACAAGGGGAATGCGGGGAAGCATTTTCCTGAGGTCGTCGGCGAACGCTGTCCGGTAGTCGGGGCTGTGCAGGATGCCGTAAACATAGTAGAAAATGTCCTCTTTCAGCACCCTGTTACCGTACATTCTGCGCGCCCGGTTCAGGATGAAATCGGTAACGCCGTCCCTTCTTATGTATTCCGATTCAGCGGCGGCATCGAACAGGGTCTGGTTGCGTTTTTCCTGCTTTTCGTAGTAGTAGAGGGGGAAGCATTGTCCATTGAACTGAAGCTGAATATCTGGAATACGATCAGTAATTACTGCCGAAAAATCTTTACTTGCCCCAACTCCGGAAACACAGATTACCAGATTTTCGGTATCCGGCAGAGGAAACAGCTTCGGGATCAGGTAGACCATTTCATTCAACGCTCTTGAAAAGTAGAGTTGCTGTTTGAAGAACGGTCGGTAATGGGCAACAACTATTTTCCCGTCATCAAATTTATGCTCGCGTCCCTTGCCTGCATCCCATTCAAGGGCACGGGTCCAGCTTATCTTTTTGGCGTCGTAGGTCAGAATGTTCCTGACCGGCGCATCGGTTTGGGATGCTGTTTTCTGCCTTACATTGGCTACCTGTTCATTGTAGAATGCAAGGGTGGACAGGATGTTTTCTTCAAGCACGCTTCCTGACGAATTGTAGCACCATGCATCCCGCTGGGTCTTCACTCCATTGGAATAGAAGGGGACAAAATAGGTATTCGACTTTTTGTCGGCCTTGTCGCCGATCGGCACGAAGGTGCCGAAAAGATCATTACGACAGGTAATCCAGTCGCCGTGATCGTTCGGTTGCAGTTCGCGCCACTCCATGGCGGGATTCGCAAGGGAACGGTATTGCCTGATTGCTGCAAGCTTATCCTCGCGGCTGAGGTAATCGCCGATATCCCGGTAGTGGATGGTTGCCTTTCCTTCCGGCTTTTCCTGTTTTCTGACGAGCAGGGTGATGGCGATGGGCGTGCGCGATCCTGAACCGAAAATCTTGCCGCCCTCCCTTCTCGACAGTTCGCCGCTTGTCCGCTGGTTCCCCCGCAGATTGAATACCCAGATACTCGAATACTCTTTTTCGAGGTATTTGCGGAAGCCGTCGTTGCTGTTGCCGTCGAGCCATGCTCCGTTGGATACGAAGGCGACGATGCCGCCCGTTCCAGGGTTGAAGAGCCGGTCAGTTGCCCAGCGGAACGCCCTGATGTAGGAGTCGTAGAGCGAGTTCTTGTTGGTGGCGTTCGTTGCAGCAGCATAGGTTTCGGCTATGCGTTTGTCGAGCCGGTCGTATTTCTGGTTCCGGGCATTGTCGTTGGCCGATTTCTGCCCGACGGAATAGGGGGGATTGCCCATGATAACCATGAGCGGAGTATTTTTCTGCCGGAGCACCCGTTCGGAGTTCCTGGCGAACAGTTCTGAAAAGAGTTCGTCGGTCTCCCCGAGCTGGAAGGTGTCGGTAAGGCAGATGCCATCGAAGGATTTGTATTCCTTTGCCTGCCCGAAGGCGTCGTGGTAGGCGTTTTCGATGTTGACGGCTGCGATGTAATAGGCGAGCAGCACGATTTCGTTGGCGTGGATCTCTTTCGAGTATTTACGTTCAAGGTCAGCCGGTTCGACGAGGCCGCTCTGCAGCAGGCGGGTGATGAAGGTGCCGGTACCGGTGAAGGGGTCGAGGATGTGCACATTCTCGTCGGAGAGGGAGCGCCCGAACTCCTGCCGGAGCAGGTCGTTGACGGAGTGGATGATGAAGTCCACCACTTCGACCGGCGTATAGACGATGCCAAGTTTTTCGACCATTTTCGGGAAACCGGTCCTGAAAAACTTGTCGTAGAGTTCGAGAATGATGCGCTGTTTCCCTTCGGCGTTGTCGATGTCTGCGGCTCGCTTCCTGACCGATTCGTAGAACTTCTGCAGGGTTCCGGCATCCTTGTCGATGGCCGAGGCTTCGAGCAGGTCGAGCATCCGCTGCATGGAGAGCGAGACGGGGTTGTGCCCTACAAACGAGTAGCCTTCGAAGAGGGCGTCGAACACCGGCCGGGTGATGACATGCTGCGAGAGCATTTCGATCGCCTCTTCCCTTGTGATGGCAGGGTTGATGTTTTTTTTCAGGCCGTCAAGGAATTCATTGAATACCGCCTGGTGGTGGCCCTCCTTACCGATGAGGGCGTTGATGCGTTCGGTGTGCCGCTGCGCGATGGCGGCTACGTTTGCCGCCCATTGCTCCCAGTAGCGACGGTCGCCGACCCTTTCGACGAGACGTGCGTAAAAGACGTTCTGCAGTTCCTGAAAGCGGAGGACGAGCTGCTCCTGCATCATGCCGGCAGCACGAGCACCGGCATCGTCATCATTGCCGGGAATGATCTGCCCCTCTTCCCCGCTTTCGTATCCGCCCCCTGCGCCACCGACAAGAATCTGGTCGGGACGCCTTCGGTTGAGTTCGATTTTGTTGATGGTGGCGTTGAAGCGGTCGTCGTGGGCGCGCAGGGCGTTGAGCACCGTCCAGACAACACGGTAGCGTTCGTTGTCGGCAAGGGCTGCTGCAGGGTCCATGTCGGAGGGGACAAAGACTGGAATGATGATGTAGCCGTATTTCTTGCCGGGCGAGGTGCGCATGACGCGACCGACCGACTGTACCACATCAACCGGAGAGTTCCGTGCCGAGAGGAACAGCACTGCGTCGAGCGCGGGAACATCGACCCCTTCGCTGAGGCATTTGACGTTGGTGAGCAGACGGCACTCACCCGGTTCGACATTCGTTGCCTTGAGCCAGCCGAGCAGCTCGTCCCGCACGGGAGCCGTCATGGTGCCGTCGATGTGCCGGGACGATACCGAAACCATCTGAGAGCGCTTCTCTTCGGGAAGCTCCCTGATGTAGTCGTCAGAAGTGGTATTGAATATGGTGGTGATCCGTTTCGATACGTCGATGGTCTGGCAGAATGCCACGGCCCGGCGCATCGGTTCGGGGTCAGTGCAGCGGAGCACACCTGCGTCACCGAGAATCTGCTTGGAGAGCGCGTTGATGCAGCCAATGAGCTTCGATGCGTCGTCGGTGGTGATCTCGTGGTCGGGGTTGGCGATTGCCTGCTGGAGCGCAATCGGGATATCGCGGTCGCTGAGGGTGAGAATCAGCACCTTGTAATCGGAGAGCAGGTCGCGTTCGACCGCTTCGCCGAATCCGATCCGGTAGAACTCTACGCCGTACTTCTCCGGATCGTCCATCGAGCAGAGTTCGATATCCGCCTGTGCAGCTCTCGTTTTTGCGTCGTCGCTGTAGAGCTTCGGGGTTGCGGTCATGTAGAGCCGTTTGCCCGCCCTGATCACCGCATCTTCATGGATTTTCGTAAAAGTCGATGCGTCTTCGCCGGGCCGCGTGTAACCGGTCGTGCGGTGGGCTTCGTCGCAGATGACGAGGTCGAATATGCCGAACGAATCTGCACCGGTCTGCGATTTGAGCAGTTGGCGCTGGGCCGCGGAAATGACGTCGATGGACTGGTAAGTGCAGAAGACTACCGTCATTCCCGACGCCTTGTTAGCGTGCATCTGCCGGAGCTGACGGACGATGCCGTTCGGGTCGGTCGAAGCGGGCAGGGCAAGATCGAGCACGCTGGTGCTGTCGGAGTCGTCGTGCTTCGAGTGTTTCCGGGATACTTTCGGGTCGGAGCAGATGCAGACCGGGTTGATTGGCTCCTGTGCGTAGGAGGTCCATTCACGAAGGGTCTGGCCGAGCAGAGAGATGGAGGGCACCATGAAGAGGATCAGCCCGTTTCCGCCGGTTTCATGTTCGGCGATCCTGAGCGCAGTGAAGGTTTTTCCTGTACCGCAGGCCATGATGAGCTTGCCTCGGGGATTTGCAGCAAAATGGGCATGAGCGTTATCGACGGCTGTCTGCTGGTGGGGCTTGATGGCGCGCCTCGCTGTGCGGGCCGCGTCGCCGATAACGCCTCGCTCAAGCTGGTGCCAGTCAACCGGCGCATGCTGGAGAGCATAGAGGTTTATACGGGTAACAGGCGGATTCTGGTTCCTGATTGCCTCTTCGGCGTTCGAACCCCATCGGTTGGTGGTTGATATCCAGAGGCGCTGGCTGAACCCTGTGGTCCGCAGTTGATCGTCCCGAAATTCGCGGCTCGATGTGGAAAGAAAGGAATCAACCTCCGGCTTGTCGATAACGGTATCGTCATGGTAGCATTTGCACTGGATCGCCCAGTAGTCGCCTTCGTGGGTGAGGGCTACGAGGTCAATGCCGGTATCCTTGCCGCCAAAATCACTGCGGGCGGGAAATTCGTTCCAGAGCCAGACGTTTTTGAACCGGTAAGCATACTGCGGATCGGTTTTCAGATATGCCTGCATCAGCCGCTCGAACCGGTCGCCCTTGTCGCGTTCGGAAAACGACTCTTTTCGGTATGCGGCAAGTATCTCGTGAAACGGCATATGCTGGGAATGAAAAAGGTATTTTACCTTATTGTATTATCTTATCATGTTACGAAAAATCCCGGTATTCCATCAATTTCTGCCCTCGATTTTCCGGTCGTTTATGAACGAGAAAACAGGTTTTCAATTGATCTGAAGAACATGCTCATGGCGATGCCGAACAAAATCTGGCTATTCCGGATTACCCACATCGAAAATATTCCACATATCCTTAGGAATGGGCTTGTCACACGCCACTCACCTTCAGCCAGCGAAGATTTTGTCCGAATCGGTGATATATCGCTTATTGAGGTCAGGGATGACATCAAGGCTCCCGTCCCACCGGGCGGCATGTTATCAGAATACATCCCGTTTTATTTCGGCCCGCGCTCTCCGATGCTGTATCAGATCTCAACCGGGTTTGACGGCGTTAAACAGTTTCCTCAGCAGGAAATTGTGTACATTGTAACATCTCTTGACAAAATCAGGGAACACCACCTTCCATACTTTTTCACCGATGGTCATATCCGAAGCTTTACTTCAACGTCATATAATGACGACAAATATCTTGAAAAGCTCGACTGGAATGCCATCTTTGCGTCATACTGGAAGAGTGACGAAGCCGACCTGAGAAGGCAGGAAAAAAAGCAGGCCGAACTGCTGGTCAAGAATTATGTACCGGTAAACGCTATCGAACTGTTCTGCGTTTACAATGAACATGCCAAGGGTATTCTCGACTCTTTCCTTTCAGGGATGAATCATGAGTTCGAGGTCAGAATCTCTCCAAAGAAACTGTATTATGATCATCTATAAGACAGGAAACATACTCGACGCCAAGGTTGCCGCACTGGTCAATACCGTCAATACTGTCGGCGTGATGGGCAAGGGGATTGCCCTGCAGTTCAAACATGCTTTTCCCGAGAATTTCAAAGCTTATGCCGATGCGGTGAATCGCAAGCAGATCAGAACCGGCGAGGTTCAGGTTGTCCCGGTTTCATCACTGAACGGCGTACGGTACATCATCAACTTTCCCACCAAGAACCACTGGCGTTACCCATCGAAACCGGAATGGATAACCGCTGGGTTGCGCAACCTGCGAAAAAAAATAGAGGCCTACCAGATCGAGTCGATAGCGATTCCTCCTCTCGGATGCGGCAATGGCGGGCTGGACTGGAGCGTGGTCAAAGCTGAAATCGAAAATGCTTTACAGGGTCTGCCTGTCGAGATACAGGTCTATGAGCCATCCTCCGCCATCAGGGATCTGCTGGCAAAAGAGGACAAGCCTGCAGCTGCACGCCTCACGCCTGTCAGAGCCATGCTCCTGCTTCTGCTCTATCGTTACCGGGCCATGGGAGAACACGCCAGTGAATTCGCAGCCGAAAAACTCAGCTATTTCCTGCAGCGAGCCGGAGAAACGCAGTTGAAACTCGAATTCACCAAAGGGTATTACGGCCCGTATTCCGGTAAGGTGCGTCATGTACTGTACGCTCTGAACGGATATTACCTGAAGGGATTCGAACAGAAAGATGCGAAACCTTTCGAGCCGCTTGAAATTATTGTCGAGCGGAGTGACGAAGTACTTGATTACATCCAGAACAAACTGAATCCGGTCGAGAAAACCCATCTCGACAAAGTCCTTAAGCTAATAACGGGCTTTGAATCTCCTTATGGACTAGAACTGCTTGCTACGGTTGATTATCTCATTAACGAAACCGGCAACAGTGACCCGCAGGTTCTGTCCGGCGCAATCAGGCAGTGGTCAGCAAGAAAAGCCGATATGTTTCCTCCTGAACATGTGCGCCTTGCGGCAGAACACCTGCATCTGCTGCGAAATTAGTCCCTGACAACCGCTTTGCATTTCGGCATCAGGGAATGGGATAATCAATTAAAAAATATAACGATAGGCCCTATCAGGAGGCCTGTTCCCGAAATCTGTTTCGGGAACATCAGTAAGCCACGAACCTCCACAATCTGCCGAAGTCGTTTTGGTAACTTCACATCAGAAATACCAATAGCGCGACGAATTCAAAGTTCTCCGCAACGCACAACCCGGATTTCAGGCAGCTTGTCGATGCAATCCGGAAAACCAATGCAGAACAGGCTGCTCATGCAGGTCGAGCTGTCAATATCAGCCTGACCCTGCGTAACTGGCTGAGTGGCTGTCACATAGCCGAATATGATCTCAATGGTGCTGACCGAGTGAAGTATGGCGACAAAGTGCTTTCGGAACTTGCCGGACGGCAGGATGACATCAGCAACTGCAATCGCCGTCAGCTCTATGACTATCTTCGATTCTACCGAACCTATCCGCAGATTGTGGAGACACTGTCGGCACAATTCGAGCACCTGCTTCCTTTTTCTGTTGCAGCTCCATCTGAAAAAGTGCCTGCAGTGTCGGTACAATTGCAGCAAAAAAGTCGATTGCGGCAAAGCGCATTTCGAGGCCCTCGGCGTCAACTTCCGGGATGCCTCGACGATCCATGAGGTTCTGAAGGCGTAGACACCCGCTGAATACTCTATCATCACTCTGGAATGGAGAGATCATCCAAGCAGTATCCTGGCATGGCGGAGCATTTCGAAGGTAGCGTAACAGCAACACAGCTATTGATCAGCGCATAGGCAACCAGCCATGGATCGGCATGCTCGTAACGCGCAAAATCCTGTTTCACTGCTGCGGTGTAGCCGTTCTGCTCCTGAGACCAGGTTATGATTTCGATATACTTCTCTAAAATCTCGGGTGACCCGGTTTCGAAAAAATAATGTGCAAAAGTGTGATTGACCCATGAAACCAGTTCATCGTTACCCCTGTTGATTTCGGCATGCACTCTGTCAATACTTCTGAGGTCGCCATCTCCTGCTTTTCGGTCTAAAGCTGACCAGAAGCCTGGAGCAATATCGAAGGCGTAATACTGGCGGGCGGCGGTCATAAGAACGTTCGCGTCAAGAAGAAAAGGCTGACTGAGATTCATACACTTCTCCCGAATATCTTTTTTGCATACTCCTGAAAGGTATTCTTTCTCAGCCCTGTCAACCTCCATGCATCAGTATACAGCGTCGTTCCTGCCTGGACCGATCGGGTCAGCAAATCGCCGAAGCGGTTACCTATACGAAGGTTTAGATTTGCATAATAATTACCCCCAGATTCATCTTGAGCTTTTTTATGAGCAATCCTGAGTTCATTTTGCTGCCATTCATTGTAGAATCTGAAAAAGTCTGCACGAGCAATAAACCCCATATCGAGCAATCGCCGTGCCGCCACGATTTCACTGACCTTGAAGCGTTTAGCAAGCAACTGAAAAGGATTATCTCTCCCACGAACCTGCGGCAAGAATTCCGCAAGAACGGTAGAAGGGACAAGAAATTCTGCCGCTATGAGGTTGCATGCCCGTTCGTTATCATTGTCTGCCGGCTGCAAATCCCGCAAATCGAAGGCGGCGCTGACGCCAATCCAGATATGGGCAAGCTCATGCGCAAGAATGAACATGCGCGCAGCTTTTCCATCCGCACCATTGAGGAACACAAGTGGAGCATAATCGTCAACGAGCACAAAACCGCGGAATTCCTGCGGATCGAGTTTCCGATGCGTGTTGTTCTCGACGATCCCGTTGGACATGACCAGGATACCGGCATTTTCGACTTTTCCGATCAACGCTCTCAAAGCCTCACCCCAGTTTGGCTGATTGGCTGCCCAGCTCTCGTCAATACCAAGAACAGTCCTGATATTGCGGGCAATTTCGGCAGGCTCAGTGTCAATCCGGCGGGAACCCACAAATGGCAGACGGCCATGCCCTTCAGCGATGAGATACTCTCTCATCCAGACCTGCCTGCGTTGCATTGCCTGAATGGTATCGATCAGTTCGGGACTTAACCCGAATCCGGATTCAGCCGACACTGTCCGGAAATTGGCGACAGGCAATTGCTCGACAGGAGGTTTCTGCAAAAGGAGATAGCCAAACGGTACGGCAGCCGCTTTCGCAAAATCCTGCAATTGCCGGAAAGTCGGCAATGCATCCCCACCCCGCCAGCCGGATAGCTTCGGAAATTTCCGTTCCAGACTTTCTCTTCGCCGGGAACGGTCTAACGCCCATTCAAGGACATGTGCATTGACAGCAACCTTCATTGCTCATTCATAGTGTGGTCGTCTTTATAATAACCGATTTAATGAACCAATGATATGCAGCGGAAAAAAAATCTCAGTCTGGCTGAACTTGCTGTAAAAATACAAAAATCCATACACAAAAATCTGTTTCATAGTTTACCGGCAGCCAACATCCGGGTAAAGATCGATGCCGTGACCACAGCATCGAAAAGTCACAGTGATTATCCTCCCTAACAAAAAAAGCCGGAGATGCAGGGCATTCCGGCTTGAGAGAACTATGGGTGTCCGGAGCAGTTACTTCTTCATCACCGCCGCATCATCCATGAACTTTTTCAGCCCCGCGTCGGTGAGCGGGTGGTTGGCGAGCTGTTTGATGACGCTGTAGGGAATGGTAGCGATATCGGCGCCCATCATGGCGGCGGTGACCACATGCTGCGGATGGCGGACGCTGGCCACGATCACCTCTGTCGGGTAGCCGTAGTTGTCGTAGATGGTAACGATCTGCTCGACAAGCTCCATGCCGTCGATACTGATGTCGTCGAGGCGGCCCACGAAGGGGCTCACGTAGTCCGCGCCGGCCTTGGCGGCCAGCAGCGCCTGGTTCGGCGAGAATACCAGCGTGGCGTTGGTGCGGATGCCGCTCGCGGAGAAGTGTTTGATGGCCTTCAGGCCATCGATGGTGAGCGGGCATTTGTCCACCACGTTCTCGTGGATCGCCGAAAGATCCTCGCCCTGGGCGATCATCTCCTCGGCCTTAAGGCAGGTGACCTCGGCGCTGACCGGACCGTCAACGATGTCGCAGATGCGCCGGATGTGCGCCTTGAAGTCGCTGTAGGTGAAGTTCGACGGGTCGCCGACGATCTTCGCGATGAGCGACGGATTGGTGGTGACGCCGTCCAGCACGCCGAGTTCGGCGGCTGAGCGGATTTCGTCGAGGTTGGCGGTATCGATGAAGAATTTCATGCAGCCCCCTTTACTTCGTTATGAACGGTTATGCGCCGACGCTCTCTTTGTCGAGCATGGCGTTGAAGTTTTTGGCCTTGCGACCTTCCCAGTTGCGCTTGTGGTAGGCATAACCGGCGATAAGCGGCATGGCGACGGTGGCTTCGGCAAACACCATCTGCTCGTAGACGGTATCGACCTTGCCCCATGAGCTGGCCTCCTTGAGGGTGGAGCCGGAAAG
>DATMYL010000129.1:0-10388 GCA_035560975.1 Chlorobaculum sp.
TCTCAATGCCCGTCTCATCAAGGAAAAGCTCGAGTCGCTGGCTGGCAGGATTCCCGGAATGATCTCGATCGAGGTGGGGATCGACTTCAGTCGTTCAGACAGCTCTGCCGATGTCGTCCTCTATTCAGAATTCGTCGACAGGCAGGCGCTTGAAGGGTATCAACTCCATCCCGAGCACGAAGCACTCAAGCCGTTTATCGGAGGCGCGACCTCTGAACGAAGGTTGGGGGATTATGAATGCTGAGTGATGAATGCTGAGTGATGAATGCTGAGTGATGAATGATGAATGATGAATGATGAATGATGAGTGATGAGTGATGAGTGATGAATGCTGAATGCTGAGTGATGAATGATGAATGATGAATGATGAATGATGAGTGATGAATGATGAGTGATGAATGATGAATGATGAGTGATGAATGATGAATTATGAATGCAAAATGCTGAGGGATGAGGTACGAATTATGAAGGTGGAATGATGAGTGATGAGGGAGGTCGGAAATTTTTTCTCTGGTCGGGGAGTCAGGGGAGTGAATAAAAAAAGAGGCCAGTGAAAACAGGCCTCTTTTTTTATTGATCAGACAGGTTAGAGATCAACCCTGGACGATGCACTCTGCTGGGCAGACAGCTACGCAAGCTGCTGAATCGGAATAACCGACACATTCGGTGCATGCTGCTGCATCGATAACGTAAATGTCGTTACCGGCAGTGATGGCGGTGACAGGGCATTCAGGTTCGCAAGCACCGCAGTAGGTGCATTCTTCGGTGATATACAGTGCCATATGGAAGACGTGCTTTGAGTGTTGTAAAAATAAAGAAAGAACGATTTCGATGGAGTCAGACTAATATAATGTTTTTTCGAGCCTGAAAAAAAATGCCGAATTAATTTAGACCTGATCTTTATGGAGTCAGGGAGACGAATCCCGTTGGTGTAACGTGGCTGACGATCGGCACACCGACGGGATTCATTGCGTCACGGTCTGCTAAACCTTGATTATGCAGTCGACCGGACAGATTACTACGCAGGCGGCTTCGTCATGGTAACCTACGCAGTCGACACAGACATTCTCGTCGATGACATAATAGCTGTCGCCAGGTGAAATGGCAGTGACGGGGCATTCAGGTTCACAGGCCCCGCAGTAGGTGCATTCGTCGGTAATACGGTGTGGCATTTGTTTTATCCTGTTGGAGTTCGAAAGGTCTTTGTTTAATAAAGCTGAGATCTCAGCATCTCATCCAACATGGGGCACAAGGTCAAAGTTCCTTTCTTTTCGGAGCATGTTTTTGCTCTTCCTCCTGTTCATAGGCATTGATGATGTCCTTGACGAGCCGGTGTCGAACAACGTCCGATTTGTCGAGGAACACGAAGCTGATGCCTTTGATGCCCTTGAGGATCTCACGTGCGTTCAGCAGGCCGGATTCCATCTCCTTTGGAAGGTCGACCTGGGTCACGTCGCCGGTGATGATGGCTTTCGAGTTGACGCCCAGCCTCGTCAGGCACATTTTCATCTGCTTGCTCGATGCGTTCTGGGCTTCGTCGAGGATGATGAACGAGTTGTTCAGCGTCCGGCCCCGCATATAGGCCAGCGGAACGATTTCGATGACTCTTCGCTCAGTCAGGAACTTGAGCTTTTCGGCCGTAAGCATATCCTGAAGGGCATCATACAGTGGCCTGAGGTACGGGTCGATCTTCTGGGCGAGGTCGCCGGGAAGGAACCCGAGACTTTCACCGGCTTCGACCGCGGGACGGGCCAGCACGATGCGCTTGACTGTTTTGGCTTTCCATGCCGCAACGGCGATAGCCACAGCAGTGTAGGTTTTACCGGTTCCAGCCGGGCCGATGGCGAAGACGATGTCGTTGCCCCTCGCTTCGGCGACCATCCTGCGCTGGCCGTCGGTTTTCGCCTTGACGACATAATCCTTCGTTTCGACGATCACATCCACGTCCCCGGCATGTGATATCAAGGGGCGGGAAACAGGGGAGAGTGCCAGACTGACCAGGGCGTTGACGTCGTTGTCGAGCACCTCGCCGTGCTGGTCGGCCAGGAAGATGATCTCCCTGAATATCTTCTCGACGGCCGTAAGATCCGGGTCGTCGCCGCTGAAGGATATTTTCGTGCCGCGTGCGTTGATACGGACGTCGGGAAATGCTTCACGCACTTTTTTCAGGTAGCTGTCATAAGGTCCGAAAACGATGACCGGCTCAATCCCATCGAACTCTATCGTTTTTTCAATCAAGGCTCTATTCCCGGTTTGTTGTTTCCGTCCTTCCTGCGGTAGCGTCGAACTGAGGCACAGCCATTCTCAGGTAGTTCTGTACATAGTCGCGCACCCCCTCCTCGAGCGGGGTCATGCCGGCGCTGAATCCTGCATCCCTCAGGTTGCCGCAATCGGCGCAGGTGTAGTATTGATAATTCTCGCGAATGGTTTCAGGCATGGGCACGTAGGTAATCGAAGGGGGAAGCCCCATGGCGTCGAAGGTGGCGTTCACCAGATCCCTGAAACTACGCGCCTGCCCGGTGCCCACATTGAACAGTCCGGTCGCGGAAGGGGTCTCCAGAAGCCATAGCATGATTTTCGTGCAATCCTTGACATAGACGAAGTCCCGCATCTGCTCGCCGTCGAGGAACCCTTCCCGGTGAGATTTGAAAAGCTTGACGTTGCCGTTCTCACCGATCTGCCTGAACGCCTTGTACACGACGCTCGTCATATCTCCCTTATGGTACTCGTTCGGCCCGTAGACGTTGAAGAACTTCAGCCCGGCAGCCTTGTCGAGGATGCCGTTACGGAGCGCCCAGCAGTCGAACAGATGTTTCGAGTAGCCGTACATGTTCAGAGGCCTCAGGCTGTCGAGCGAATCGATTCCGTCCGAATACCCTGCAGCTCCGTCGCCGAAGGTCGCTGCGCTCGACGCATAAATGAACCGGACCCCTTTTTCGGCACACCATGACGCGAGCTGTTTCGAAAATTCGTAATTGTTCCTCAGCAGCAGGTCGGCGTCCTGCTCCGTGGTAGCGCTGATGGCACCCATGTGGATGACGGCATCTATCCGCGGCAGGCGGTCATGCTGGAGCAGGTCGATGAAGTCGTCCTTGTGGATGAAGTCGGCGTAACGGAGTCCCCTGAGGTTGAGCCATTTTCCGTCTGACGCCCGTCCAAGGTCATCGACGATCAGCACCTCTTCGATGCCGTTGCGATTGAGTTCCCAGAGCATGGCGCTGCCGATGAACCCTGCACCGCCGGTAATGATGATCATGAAAAAAGGTCCAATGTTTGTTGGAGGCAAAAAAATATACACCGGCACAGGGGGAAAAACAAAAGGCCGGTTACAGTTCGAACCGGCCTTTCTGGAGGAGGAGATGCAAAGAATCAGGCGGATGCCCTGAGAAGATGGTCGTTCACGAAGAACTTTCTTCCCCAGAACAGCCACAGGCGTACCGTTTCAACCGGCTTACCGATGATTGCCGAGATCTGTGAGTGCTTCAGGCCTGACAGATCGGACAGCAGGACAGAGAGCTTGACGTCCGCCGCCCACTGACGCAAAGAATCAATGAGATCGACCACAGTTCCAGTTGTCTCATGTATATCGATATCGGCATGCTGTCCATAGGTATCGATGTAACACTCCCTGAACGCCCTGATAAGCTCAGTTTCCGGCGAGTTGATGTCAGCGTTGAGGTAAGTACAGCTTACGAGCTCAGTTGATGCCTTTTCGCTTCCTGTCATCCAGTAGGCCAGGCTGTATATATCATCAATGAGGTCCAGGGGTGTTTTTTTGATCTGTATCATAATCGCCTCCTTAAAAGTGGATTAATTTAGTCCTGATTTAATGTATACAAAAAAACGATGATGTCCAGTATTTTATTCAGGATTTTTCAGGAAATTGTTTCTTAATTCATTCGTGGGCCGGATCCAGGCCTGTATTTGGTTATTCATCATTGACAAAATGGAAGTTCCGGCATAATGAAAAGAGATTTCAAAGCGCTGCTCAACCCCGCACTTCAGCGCATAGGGGCCTATAAAGTCGAGGGCGGCCAGGAGGCCGAAGTCAAGCTGAACCAGAACGAAAGCCCGTTCGACCTTCCTGTGTGGTTGAAGGAAAAGATCCTCGACGAGTTCAAGAGTGAGCCATGGAACCGGTATCCCGACATTCTTCCTTATCGGGGAATGGAAGCCTATGCCTTATTTCTCGGCGTACCGAAGGAGTCGGTGATCATGAGCAACGGGTCGAACGAAATGCTCTACACCATATTTCTCGCCTGTCTGGGATCAGGTCGCAGGATTCTCATCCCGGAGCCGTCGTTTTCACTCTACGAAAAGATCGCCCTCCTGCTTCAGGCGGAGGTGGTGACGGTTCCCATGCACCCTGGACTCGAGTTCGATATCGATGCGATCATCGAAACAGCAGCCAGGGAAAAGGTCGATTTCATCGTCCTCTCCACACCGAACAACCCTACGGGCAAATCGCTTACGCACTCTGAGGTCGAGCGGATCGTTGAAGCTGCAGACGCCATCGTGCTTGTCGACGAGGCCTATATCGAATTTTCAAGGGAGGAGTCGGTGCTCGATCTGGTCGGCCGCTATCCAAACCTCATCGTGCTTCGTACAATGTCGAAGGCTCTGGCCCTGGCCGGCATGCGAATCGGTTTCGCCATATCGGACCCTGCACTCATGGCCGAGATCACCAAACCGAAAATTCCATTCGCTTCAGGGCGCCTGGCTGAAATCACGCTCGTGAACGTGCTCGAAAACTACTCCCTCGTCAACGATGCCGTCAGTTATATCCTCGGCGAGCGGGAGCGACTTCAGTCGGAACTTGGCATGATAGCGGGCGTCGAGGCGTTCGAGAGCGATACCAATTTTCTCATCATCAGGGTCGGGGATGCGTCGAAGGTGTTCACGAGCCTGAAAAGCGCCGGAGTCCTGGTTCGCAACGTGTCGGGTTATCCGCTCATGGAAAACTGCCTCCGGTTCAATGTCGGCCTCAGGGAGGAGAACGACAGGATCCTGGAACTGCTGAAAAGCCTCTGATTTGGAACCGTTCAGGCAATTGCGGGGTGACGAGATGGGCCGCCTCACGCCCGCCGGATATGCGGAATCTCCACGCCACCCGGTTACGCTCATGCTGCACAACATCAGGAGCATGTGGAATGTCGGCGCCATGTTCAGGACGGCCGATGCAGCCGGCATCGAAAAAATCGTGATTAGCGGTTACACGGCCACGCCTCCGAGAAAGGAGATCGACAAGACGGCACTGGGCGCCCAGGATACGGTCGCGTGGCAATATATATCCGATCCGGTCGAAGCTATTTCGATGCTGAAAGCTGAGGGAAAGCGCGTGTTCGGACTCGAAATCGCCGAAAACAGCCGTCCTTACACCAGGCTTGGGTCAGCGGATTTTCCGGCGGTCCTGCTGGTCGGCAACGAAGTCGAAGGTATAGGGGACGACCTGCTCGCTCACTGCGACGACGTGCTGGAAATTCCCCAGTACGGCGTAAAGCACTCCATGAACGTAGCTGTTGCTGCCGGTATAGCGCTGTTCGAAAGCGTCAGGGCATTTCGGGAAATCGGGTGATCTTTTGATTCCTTAACGTGTTATTATATAATTATAGTATATTCTTGCTCTGTTCCTTATTCAAACCGTATCCATGCTGCACTATAAAACACATCTGATTGCCGAAGATGCCCCATGGGTCGTGTTCGTGCATGGCGCCGGAGGAAGTTCTTCGATCTGGTTCATGCAGATCAAGGAGTTTGTAAAGCACTTCAATATCCTTCTCGTCGATCTCAGGGGACACGGAAGGTCGAAGCAGATAGCAGCATCCAAGGAAGATCGTCACTACAACTTCGCAGATGTCACCAGGGACGTCATCGACGTGCTCGATGAGCTGCACATAGAGCGGGCTCACTTCATCGGGATATCCCTTGGCACCATCCTGATCAGGAATCTCAGCGAAATGGCTCCGGAAAGGGTCGAATCCATGGTCATGGGCGGCGCGATCATCCGGCTCAACGTCAGGGCCCAGGTGCTCGTCGCGGTAGGCAACATGTTCAAGAAGATGGTGCCATATATGTGGCTCTACAGTTTCTTCGCCTGGATCATCATGCCGAAAGCCAGGCATCGCAAGTCCCGCATGCTTTTTGTGAACGAAGCCAAGAAGGTGGCTCAGAAGGAGTTCATGCGCTGGTTCACGCTGACCTACGAAATCAATCCACTTCTGAAATATTTCGAGGAAAAAGATACCGGTATTCCGACACTGTACCTGATGGGCGAGGAGGACTACATGTTCCTTCCTGCAGTCGAATACATCGTCAACCGCCACACCAACTCATATCTCGAAGTTATCCGGAACTCAGGGCACGTCTGTAATATCGACCAGCCGCATGAGTTCAACAAGAAGGCTATTGTATTCCTTGAGAAAATTTCCGCCCTGACCCGTTCGCCGAATATGGCCTCCATGGCCGGACTGGCCCCCTGCTAAAACTCTGCCTTGTTGTAGTGGTTCATGGCGTACCCGATGCCGTGAGAAGCAAAGGCCAATACCGCATCGACACATACAGGAATCACCTTCTCTACGCTCTTTTTCTCTTCGTCGCTGAATTTTGACAGAACGAACGAGGATAGAGATATCGGCGGAACAGCCGTACCGACCCCGACCCTCAACCTCGCGAACTCCTCACTGCCGAGACTCAGTATGATGTGCTTCAGGCCGTTCTGGCCTCCTGCCGACCCTTTTGCCCTGATCCTGACCGTCCCCAGGGGGATGTTGACGTCGTCGCAGATTACCAGCAGCTCTTCCCGCGGGATTTTATAGAAGTTCATGGCTGCCACCACGGCATGACCCGAAAGGTTCATGTAGGTCATCGGCTTGACGAGGATCAACGGTCCTCCCGGACAGGCGACCTTCGCAAACTGGAAATTTCCTTTACCGGAAGAGAATGATGCGCTCGACTGCCTTGCGAGCTGATCGACAACGTCGAACCCGATATTGTGCCTTGTTCCGGCATACCGCAGTTCCGGATTGCCGAGGCCGACGATGAGTTTCATGGTGTTCTTCAGGGGTAATTGCCCGGTTAAGGGGCAGTTATTAAAGACAGAATGTGAATATAGCAGTGTCGATTGCAGAAAAGGCAATCCGGACCTTTAAAAAGTCAGGCAAATGAAATGTCGTGCCTTTCGGCATGGGAACGGAAAGGGTTCGGGATTGGAAAAAATGATTACCCTTTCAGGCTTTATTTGCCGGAATTTTCCGATCAGAACACGGACATGGACGGCGTTCTGCTTTAAGCGTTTGACAGGTGCTTTTTGTTTTTGTGCGATGAGTTACGGGAAAAAGTTGCTACTTTGGTAAATCCTGTATTTCGGCAGGGCTGTTCTTTCTCAGTAACATAATGCTCCTGCTGTCAGCAGTCTTTCTGTAAACTTGTAACACAGAGAAAAAACAGCGCAATGAAACAACCAACCAAAGCAAGATGGTTCGTCAGGGCCACATCGGTTCTGGCAGGACTCGGGGTTTTGCTGCAAGCGTCACAAGCGTTTGCGAGCGAGGCCGATCTGGTATTGCCGGATTTAAGTTCGGTATCCTTTCTGGGCGGAATTCCTGGACATACATTGTTATTGTATGGCCTGGTAGTATGCCTTTTCGGTATGGTGTTCGGTTTGATCCAGTACAAGGCGATTCACGCCCTTCCTGTACACACTGCCATGAAAGAGATCAGCGATCTGATCTACGAGACCTGCAAAACCTATCTTATCACCCAGGGTAAGTTCATCCTCGTCCTGTGGGTTCTCGTCGGGGCCATCATTGTCGCCTATTTCAGTGGACTCAACCATCTTGAGCCCGTCAAAGTTGTCTTCATTCTCGCATGTAGCCTCCTCGGCATAGCCGGCAGCTATACGGTAGCCTGGTTCGGCATGAGGATCAACACCTTCGCCAACTCCCGCACCGCATTCGCAAGCCTCGGCGGCAAACCTTTTCCGACTTACGCAATCCCGCTCCGTGCCGGTATGAGCATCGGTATGCTGCTCATCAGCATCGAGCTGTTCGTGATGCTCTGCATCCTGCTCTTCGTTCCTGCCGACTACGCCGGCCCATGCTTCATCGGTTTCGCCATCGGTGAATCGCTCGGCGCTTCGGTGCTTCGTATCGCCGGCGGTATCTTCACCAAGATTGCCGATATCGGTTCCGACCTGATGAAGATCGTCTTCAAGATCAAGGAAGATGACGCCCGTAACCCTGGCGTTATTGCCGACTGTACCGGTGACAATGCCGGAGACTCTGTCGGTCCTACGGCTGACGGTTTCGAAACCTACGGTGTGACCGGCGTGGCCTTGATCTCCTTCATCCTGCTGGCCATCAAGGATCCTTCGATCCAGGTTTCGCTTCTGGTCTGGATTTTCGCGATGCGTCTCGTAATGATTTTTGCCAGTGCCATGTCCTACTGGGTCAATGACGCATTGGCCAAGGCAAAGTATGCCAACGTCACCGAAATGAACTTCGAGAAGCCTCTTATCACGCTCGTATGGCTTACCTCCATCGTTTCGATCATCCTTACCTACATCGCTTCCTACCTGCTTATCGCCCAACTCGGCGACGGTACCATGTGGTGGAAGCTCGCTTCGATCATCACCTGCGGCACGATTGCCGGTGCGCTTATCCCGGAACTGGTCAACCGGTTCACCTCTACCGAGTGCGCCTTCGTTCGTAATGTGGTTCAGTGTTCCAAAGAGGGCGGTGCAGCTCTGAACATCCTTTCCGGTCTCGTTGCCGGTAACTTCAGCGCCTACTGGATGGGTCTTGCGATCATCGTGCTCATGGGTGCAGCCTTCGGCTTCAGCACGCTCGGTCTCGACGTGATGATGCTCGCTCCTTCAGTATTCGCATTCGGTCTTGTCGCATTCGGCTTCCTCAGCATGGGACCGGTCACCATCGCGGTCGACTCCTACGGTCCGGTTACCGATAACGCTCAGTCAGTCTATGAGCTTTCGCTGATCGAAACCATCCCGAACATCAAGCAGAAAATCAAGAGCGAATTCGGCTTCGAGCCGGACTTCGACAATGCAAAACGCTACCTCGAAGCAAACGACGGCGCAGGCAACACCTTCAAGGCTACTGCAAAACCGGTGCTTATCGGTACGGCCGTTGTCGGTTCGACGACCATGATTTTCTCAATCATCATGATCCTGACCGGCGGACTGACAGATACCGTGGCTATCGGCAAACTCTCCATTCTCTGGCCGCCGTTCCTGCTGGGTCTGTTGATGGGTGGTGCCGTGATCTATTGGTTTACCGGCGCCTCGATGAACGCCGTGACCACCGGCGCCTACTATGCTGTCGAATTCATCAAGAAGAACATCAAGCTCGACGGTGTTGAGAAGGCTTCTACTGAGGACAGCAAGAAGGTTGTGGAAATCTGCACGAAGTTCGCGCAGAAAGGCATGATCAACCTCTTCCTGACCATTTTCTTCAGTACGCTCGCTTTCGCATGTCTTGAATCCTACTTCTTCATCGGCTATCTGATCTCCATCGCACTGTTCGGTCTTTACCAGGCCATCTTCATGGCTAACGCCGGCGGCGCATGGGACAATGCCAAGAAAGTGGTCGAAACGGAGCTTCATGCAAAAGGTACCGAACTGCACGATGCAAGTGTGGTCGGCGATACGGTTGGCGATCCTTTCAAGGACACCTCTTCTGTCGCGCTGAACCCGATCATCAAGTTCACGACCCTGTTTGGTCTGCTTGCCATCGAGCTCGCTATCAAACTGCCAACAGCAGTCTCTCTTTCGCTGGCAGTCGTATTCTTCCTGCTCTCGCTGGTCTTCGTGCATCGTTCCTTCTTCTCCATGAGGATCGCCGTTGACAAGCACTGATTCCTGAACATCTCTGTCATCAGAGATCGTACAAAAGCAAAGAGGCTGTCTCATTAGTCAATATGAGGCAGCCTTTTTCTTTTGCCGGGAGCGAGGCTGTCTCAAAAGGATCGTCGCTTCATTTCAGCGCCAGCCAACGGAGGGCGGACATTCCTGTCCGCCATTCGATTTCCCCACACTCGATGCATGTAATGAGGCTGTCTCAAAAGAAAAATCAGGAACGCCAAAACCCTGGGAACGCCGAGCTCCTGCTCGGCAATTCATAAGCAAGCTCCGGATTATTCAAAGAAAGGGTAAAAAAGATGTCTGGTCGCGTTGATGCAGAGTCTTTTTGATTATCCATGATAATGCCAAGCTGGAGCTTGGCGCTCCCGGCAATGCAATGAACCGGCATCATCTTGACTTATGAGACAGTCTCCTCCTAAGATGGCTTAGTGGACGCTCATGACGGAAAGCACGAAAGAGCAGCCATGAGGCTATGGAATTGGGACGTGCTTAATAAAGGCCGCCTCATCTT
>DATMYL010000130.1:0-6888 GCA_035560975.1 Chlorobaculum sp.
GAAGAGGTAGAGGATCAGGTCGGCTTCGGCCATTTTCATCCGGCTGCGGCGGATGCCTTCGTGTTCGATCTCTTCGCCGGTTTCGCGCAGGCCTGCCGTGTCGGTCAGGCGGAACATGGTTTTGTCGTAGATGAAGCACTCTTCGATGTAGTCGCGTGTCGTGCCGGGCATGTGGCTGACGATGGCGCGCTCCTGGCCAAGCAGGGCGGTCGCCGTATGGAAAACGCTCTTCACTGATGAGGGGGTGCCCGACGGCGATATCGCAACCTTTGGAGAGATCGACAACAACCTCCTCCGGTAAGCCTTGCAAACGGGATAACCTCTCATCCCTTACTCACGGCACGAGTTCCCCCGGAACGTTCTCCAAACGGAACGCATCAAACCCAATCCACACGGGTTCATATTTTATCAAGCAGAAGCATCCGTTCCGGATCATATCCTGTCTGTGTCCGAAAGCTGTGTGGAGAGATATCGCTCCCCCGAATCCGGAAGCATTGCGACAATGATCTTGCCCCGATTCTCTTCCCGGGACGCGACCCGTATGGCCGCCCAGACCGCGGCTCCCGAAGAGATTCCTGCAAGGATGCCCTCTTTCCTGCTGATCGCTTTTGCCGTTTCGAGGGCATCTTCGTTCGTTACCCGGACAATCTCATCAATAATTGATCGGTTCAGCACCTTGGGAACAAATCCGGCCCCTATGCCTTGTATCCGGTGAGGTCCGGGGCGGCCACCAGATAGTACCGGTGACGCATCTGGCTCTACGGCAATCGCCTTGAATCCCGGCTTGCGGGGTTTGATGGTTTCAGCAACTCCCGTGATGGTTCCGCCAGTACCTACACCCGCCACAAGGAAGTCGATCCTGCCCTCGGTGTCTGCCCATATCTCTTCAGCGGTGCTTACCCGATGCACCTGCGGGTTCGCCGGGTTTTCGAACTGCAGGGGGATGAAGCTTCCGGGGATCTGGTGCTGCAACTCTCTGGCTTTTTTTACTGCGCCGTTCATGCCTTCCGTTCCGGGGGTAAGGACAAGTTCGGCACCTAGCATTTTGATAAGTTTGCGCCTCTCAATGGACATGGTCTCCGGCATGGTAAGGATCAGTCGGTAGTTTCTGGCAGCTGAGGCAAAGGCCAGGCCAATTCCTGTATTGCCTGACGTCGGTTCAATGATCGTTCCTCCCGGCTTCAACTTTCCTGATCGCTCCGCATCCTCTATCATTGCGATGCCGATTCGACATTTCACGCTGTTCAGAGGGTTGAAAGATTCGACCTTGCCGAGAATGATACCCGGCAATCCATCTGAGATTTTCTTAAGGCGAATGATGGGCGTATGACCGATAGCCGTGGTGATATCGTCATAAACCATTCCCCTGAAGTTGTGCAGTCCTGACATGTTGACTTGGTTTTCTGGTTCGTTATTGCGTCAAATGGTATACTCGGTTTCATTGTCCAGATCGTATTTCAGCAGTTTGCCTATGCGCTGCTGTATCTCGGCCAGTTCAGGATCATCACGCCTTCTGGGTCTTGGTACATCGATCGTGAAACGGTTCCTTATGGTGCCCGGCGATGGCGAGAAAATAATGACCTCATCCGACAGGTAGGTCGCCTCCGAAACGTCGTGCGTGACCATGACGATGGTCACACCTGAGGATTCCCAAAGTTTCAGGAGGTCCTCCTGCAACCGCTCCCTCGTCAACAGGTCGACGGCTGCGAAGGGCTCATCCATCAGGATCACCTTCGGCTCTACCGAAAGGGCTCGAGCGAGGGCCAGCCGCTGCCTCATCCCGCCCGAAAGCTGCGACGGGTACTTGTTGGCGAAAGACCCGAGGCCGACCTTGTTGAGGTAATAACCCGCTTGGGCGTCACGCTCGCCCCGGGGCAGGCCTCGCAGCTTTAGGGTAAACGTGATGTTCTGCAGCGCAGTCATCCAGGGAAACACGGCATAATCCTGGAATATCATGGCAATGTCGTGCTTAGGCCTGTCCCGGAAAAGGTCGTTGGCCAGCGGAGATAGGAAACGGTATTTTTTCCTGTACTCCTCGATCTCTGAGCGTGTGGATGGAAGCGGTTCAAGCACCCTGACCCCGTCTATGTAAACCTCCCCCTCGGTCGGAGCCTGAAGACCGGCAAGGATCTCCAGGAACGTCGATTTCCCGCATCCCGATGGGCCAAGCAGGGTAATGATTTTTCCCGCCTCGATCGACAACGAGACCGACAGGCAGGCGGTCATCCCCTCTGCTACGCCGTCCTTGTTGATGACGGAGAAGAACTTGCTTATGCGTTTCGCTTCTATCATTTTAGGCACCCACCTTCCATATCGCCAGTTTAAACTCTGCGAATTTCAAGATTTCAATTGAAAACCATCCAATCACGCCCAGTACAAGCATGCAGACGACCATAGCGGGAATCTGGAAAAAATCCTTTGCCTCGACGAGCAGATAGCCGATTCCGCTTCGTCCTCCATACATTTCAGCAATTACCAGCATGACCAGGCTGATAGCCACGCCGGTCTTCACGCTCATAATTATGGCCCCAAGGGCATGCCAGATGTAAACCCTGAAAATCAGGGTCAGTTCGCTCGCGCCAAAGACCCTTGCCGATGAGAGATAACGGGGATCGGTATCCTTGATCGCCTGATAGGTATTGAAGAGGATCGGGTAGAACGCCCCCAGGAAAATCAGGAAAATCTGCATGGGAAGTCCGATACCGAAAAGGATGATCGTCAGGGGCACCCATGCCGGAGGCGGTATGGGCGACAACAGCTGGAACAAGGGCAGGCTGTGCTTCCGTATGGCCATGTTCCAGCCCATCAGGATGCCTATGGGGATGGCGCAGATGATGGCGATTGACAGACCGGCAAGGAATTTCCCGACGCTGTAGGCGATGTGCACCAGAAATTTCTTGTTGGCCACCAGATCCCAGAAGGCGGCAGCGACATCAGTAAGCGTCGGAACCAGTGTGCGCGGAACTGCCTCCAAGCGGGGAAGCAGTTCCCAAAGCACCAGAAGTGGAATCAGTACCTTGAGAAACTCTCTTGAAAAGAGCGAGCCGAAAGAATTTCTCAAAAAAAGGCCTGATTCGCTTGTCAGGCGGCTGAACCCTCTCAATCCATAATTTGGCTGGTCGTGTATCATTGACAGGCAGAGGTTATTGGTAATGGTTTCATAGGGACGGTATTGGGCTCAGCGTGTGAACAACGCCCGAAAAAAACTGCTGACAGCATCACGGGAACACGCGAAAAAACCTGAAGGCTTTATGCCGGCCTCACCGTGATTGCAAGAAGCATCATGAATATGGCGAGGTGAGCCATCACTGATGTTCGATGAGGCATTCTTCACCCGATGGGCAGACCCGGAGTGGGCCAATAGAACCGCCATGAGATCATTGTCAGTTGGTTCGAACGAGGAAAGCGGCAGTTCCAACAGTATGTTTTCAGACATATGGACTGCCTTTGATACCGCTGTCCTGAGTACAGTACCTGCAAAATGCGATGACTTGACGAGAACCGCTGTCAGCTCTGCATTACTTGCAGCGGCATCCTTCCTGCCGAGCAGGACATATTCAAGCTGGTCGATTACCGGCGGGCAGCACTCGTTTCCGGGTTGCATGTCCCATTTCTGATACAGGATATTGTGCCCGGCCTGCTGCGCGATGACGGCCCGGGATCCCTTGATGACAGCTCCATCGATTTTCCCCGATTCAAGAGCAGGAATGATGGCATCCTGCGAAAGCAGCACGAAATCAACCTTACCTAGGTCGATCGAGTATTTCTTGACATCATTGATGAATTCGTTCAAAAGCCGGGTATTGTCGACGGGAGCGGCAATCGAACGGCCGTTGATCTCGTTCAATCGAAACGTCGATCCCTTTTTTGTGATCAGCGTGGCCCCGTACGGAAACGTTACCTTGCCCAGCACCTGAAGCTTTTCAAAACCTTTCAGCCTGGAGAGTTCCACAAGTTTTTCCGGTTGTATGAAACCCGTATCGATACTTCCAGAAAGAAGAGCATACCCGACATCTGCAGAAGAACCGAACTTCCGTGCTTCGATGACTTGCTGCCCTTCCGGCAGTTGAATAGCGGCATAGAGGAATGCAAGCAAGGGGCTTCCATCATGGCCGACAGTACGATGACTTCTCGTGTCCGTTGTCGATTGCTCCTGTCTCAAAACAAACGTAACAGCCACAAGAAGTGACAATAGCAACACGATGGTGGCGAGCAGGTCCCGGAGTCTCGTTTGGCGTAGGTTCATTACGGAAGGGATAAACGTCTTTTTTCTTACAACAAAGCGCCCTGGCAGGAACTCGGTGCTGCCAGGGCATACGTTACGTTCAAAACTTTGAATCGCTTACCAGGTCAGGCCGCGAAACTCCTGTGCGTAAAGACGGTCCCCCGGGTTTTCCTTGATGTTATTCAGCTTGATCAACTCGTTGCCAAGCGCAAAGAGTCCGGGCCTGTCAATCTGGGTGCGGAATTTCAGGCGGTTATTGCCGTATTTGATGGCATCAACAGGTGCTCCGGTATACTTGTTTGCGATCTCGACGATTTTCGGGGCTATCGGATCTTTCAGGATGATCGCGTTGGCTTCGGCAATTGCCTTGATGAATGATTTAAGGTTCTTGGCATCTCTCGCAAGAGCCGCATTGCTTGCGTTGATGGTCCGGCAGGGAATGTTATCGGCAACACCTCTGAAGAGTACTTTGTAGCCTTTCAGTTCAGCGATACTTGCCTGGGGCTCTTCCAGGATTGCGCCGTCGACCTGTCTGGCTTCAAGGGCGGCAAGGGCCGGGCCACCGGCAAGTTTCTGGATGTTGAAA
Organism: Chlorobaculum sp.; assembly: GCA_035560975.1. Lineage (GTDB taxonomy): Bacteria > Bacteroidota > Chlorobiia > Chlorobiales > Chlorobiaceae > Chlorobaculum. Next base: position 4,812 of record DATMYL010000130.1, read on the forward strand.
TCCCCGCCATTATCCCTTGCAACAACGGTAAGTGCGATAACCGATTCGCATGTCGGGGAGATCCCTGCTATGTTTTTACCTTTAAGGTCGGCATACGTTTTAATTGGAGAACCTTGAGGCACCACAAGCACCGAGGTGCAAGGCTTCTTTACCTGCGAAATGATCTTGATGGGCGCACCGTTTGCAATGGCAGCAATGGCGACCGTTGGGCATGACCAGAACACATCTGCCTGTCCGGAAACGACATGATCCCTTGCGGCGGCAAGGTCAACAACCGGCGTAATCTGTACATCCAGATTGTACTTTTTGAAAATCCCCAGTTCTTCGGCTACGTAAAGATTGAGATGATGGGTGGTTTTGGCGTCGGCGACCACGATCTTGGATGGCGCGGCAGCCGATACGGCTGACGGCCCTCCAAGCGGCGAGGCGATTGACAGCAGGAATGCCCCTGCCAAGGCAAAGCGCTTTTTGAGCATAGAAGGACTCCGGATTTGTTTAAAAGTGTCATCGATACTACACTTTAAAGTTCACCATTCCCTCGCGCCGCATCAATCGCCTATTTAGGGTATTTTACTCGACTTAAATATGGTATGACAAAGCGCTTCACTGTCGCAGGGGCTACCATCCGCAGGTCAGAACCTTAGGGAGGACTTGGGGACGTTGCTCGATAACCGAAACTGAGCCAATCAAAATCAGGATTTTATTTTAGAATCTGACATCATCCTTCGTCAGAATACCGAACAATGCAATGTTGATGTAGTAATTGGAACGACCGATCTTCTCTTTTTTCAGGAAGCCATCCTTTGCAAGAGTATCGAGATATTTGGTCGCAGTCAAACGGCTTACCTTCAGATCATGCTCGACAAATTCTATTTTGGTATAGGGGTGAAAAAACAGATTGTTGATCAGATCCTGGCTATAGAACTTGTAGTCAGCCCTGATCCGATGTTTGTAGCTCATGACTGCATCCTTGATTTCCTGCACCATGAGAATCGTTTGTCGTGAGGTCTGTTCAATACCAGTTAAAATGTAGAGAATCCATTCCTCCCAGGCATCCTTATCACGTACATCCTGAAGTAACCTGTAATAATCCTGCTTGTTACGAATGATGTATCGACTGAGATAAAGCACCGGAATATCCAAAAGCCCCTTCAGCACCAGATAAAGAACATTGATTATACGCCCGGAACGACCATTGCCATCGTAGAATGGATGGATACTTTCAAACTGGTAATGGATGATCGCCATCTTTATCAGCGGATCAATATCCAACACTTTATCATCATTGATGAACAATTCGAGGTTACTCATCAATCGAACGATGGAATCATAATCCTGTGGAGGGGTATAGACAGTTTCCCCACTTTGCTCGTTTTTCAGTTCAGTACCTGGCAGTTTGCGAAATCCAGATTGATTTTTTTCCAGCTCCACATGAATGTTCAGGATCGTGTTGACTGTTAGCAGGCGGGTCTTGGCAACTTTTTCAAATCCTGTCCGAAGGGCCGAAACGTAATTCCTGACCTCCTTTGCTGCAGCACTGAATGCAAATTCTGGAAACAATTCGTCCTTGAATAGTTCATCATGGGTAGTGATGATGCTTTCAATTGCTGAACTATCCTTCGCTTCTTGAAGAGACAGGGTGTTGATAAGAATCCCCTCATTCGGGATCGAACTTGAAACCCCTTTCAGTTCAGCCAGATATCGATGAGCCGATGCGACTTTCTTCAGAATGGATGTGGTTTCCAGCAGTTCGCGACGCAACGGCGGTAGCGGAGCAAGGATAGTATTCATTCGAACCTTCGAGTGTTTACCTGCATAACAAACCCTATATCTCTATGCATGTTAACACCAACATGCATACTTTTTCCCACTTTTCTATGCATATCCGATACGTAACAAATACCGATCATAAGATTTAGATGCCTCCATTATCTGGCGACAAAGGATGGATTCCTCATAACCATTCCATTTACTGTTACTTACCAATACAAAACCGCGAGAAAATCGTATTGAGTATCTCCTCGTTTACCACCTTCCCCGTAATCTCCCCGACATAATCCAGCGCTGAGCGCAGTTC
>DATMYL010000131.1:0-3534 GCA_035560975.1 Chlorobaculum sp.
CGAGGCGTGCCGGCCCTGACCGTCCAGATGGCGTCCCCGCTCTGCGCGACGTGCTTCAGCACGCCCGGCCTGGGGATCTCATGGTATTTCCACTTCCCGTAATTCTTCCTGACTACGGGATGCAGTGCCTCCTCGTAGGTGTGGGGTCCGGACTCTATGGTCTTCCAGGTTCTTTCCTGACTGCTCATGCTGTTTCCTGTAGGTTGAGGCGTACCGGCGCCGCCCTTGGCGCCTGCACGGTGGTGAATATTCCGGGAAATCAGGGTTGATCAATTAACGGTCGGGTGTCATCCGAAGATCAGCTCCTCGAAATCAGCCGCGTGTTAATCGATCCTCCCATCAATATTTTGCCTTGAAGTACGGGTTGTCTCGCGGACGCGACACCTGGTTGATGTCGTACTCTATGCCTGCGCCGTCGAGGAACTGTTTCAGGCCGACACGCTCGATGGTCTCGCCGATGCGCTCGTGGTCGAGCCCTGCGTCGTCCCACCAGTCGATGATCTCTTCGATCAGTTCGAGGAACGCTTCAATATCTTCGTCGTCCTCCATCTTCATGAAGGGTACGATAAGGGAGCCCATGTTGACACCGACCTTGAGCGTGTTCTTGCCGCCCATGAGCAGCGATATGCCCCGCTCTTTTCCGGGGGAGAGCGCTTTCGGCATGGCGTTGAGGCAGTGCATGCAGCGGACGCAATCGCGGGTCTCGATGACCATGTCGCCGTCCCTGAGCGAAATCGCCTTGGTCGGGCAGTGGTTGATCACGTTGTTGACCAGTGCGTCCACCCCGCGCTCTTCGATCCACGCCCTGACCTCGTCGCGGTCGACCTGGATCGCGTCCTTCCATGTGCCGATCACGGCAAGGTCGGAACGCATGATCGCGTTGGTGCAGTCGTTCGGGCATCCCGAAAACTTGAACTTGAGCTTGTAGTTCCATTCGGGACGGTGGACCTGTCCGACAAAATGCTGCAGCGCCTTCAGGTGCATTTTGAGGTTGTCGTAGCAGGCGTTCTCACAGCGCCCCGGACCGATGCAGGAGACCCCTGTTCGCATGCCGGCACCGGCACCGCCGAGATCCCAGCCCGCCTGGTTCAGTTCGTCGAAACACTCCTGGACCTTGTCCTGCTCGATGCCCTGGAGCATGATGTCGCCGGTCTGGCCGTGCAGGGCGATGATGCCGCTGCCGTGCTTTTCCCAGATATCGCAGAGTTCGCGAAGCATCGCGGTATTGTAATGAAGGCCCGGCGCCGGCTGAATCCTCATGGTGTGGAATTCGGCCGCTTCAGGAAACTTGTCCTTGATCATGGAGTAGCGCGTGATGATTCCTGCGCCATATCCATCCACGGTGACCAGCCCGCCCTTCCAGTACCCCATCTTCGTATTGTAGGAGTATTCGAGCTGGTCGAGCACGCCGCGCAACATCGGCTTTTTCGTTCGTTCAGCCATCTCCTTGAATCCGGAGATGAAACTCGGCCATGGGCCGCTCTCCAGCTGGTCGAGCATCGGCGTCGGGTTCAGGAACGCTCCGTTGCCGTCTGATCCGCACCCGTTGCACTGACATGCGCCGTTCGCAGCGCTGTCGTTAGCACCATCCATGTTGCCTCCTTTGGTTCTCGATACATTGGGGGCCGGCTGAAGCCGGCCGGTTCTTAATGGGTAGACTTAAACGCAGCCGGTAGGTTTCGGAAGGCCGGCGATCTTGCATGCCTGAAGTGCCGGGCCTTTGGGGAAAAGGCCGTAAAGGAACTCCGAAGCCTCTTTCTTGTCCATATTGCGCTCGCTGGCAACCGCCTTGGTCAGGACTTTAACGGCCGGTGCGATCTGGTACTCGGCATAGTAGTTCCTGAGGAACTTGACGAGATCCCAATGTGCTTCTCCCATGGTGATGTCCTCGCCTTCGGCAAGCTTCATTGCCACATCCTCGTTCCACTCTTCGAGGTTGACAAGGTAGCCGTTCTCATCGGTCTCGTAGCTCATGCCTTTTACTTCGATTGCCATGCTGATCTCCTTTGGTTAGGTATGATGTTTGAATTTGAATACCGGCGCTCACGGCTTGCGGGAATATTCCGATCCGTCCGCCAATATCACTATATGGTTATATAGTTAATACTTTCATTGCGATTTATCAACACCTGCAGACATTTTTTCATACTTCCGGGAAGATTTATGGAAAAGGCCTGATACTGCCTCGCTCGTAACTCCTTCAAAAAATCAAAACAGACAGTCCTGCTGGAGATAGGGTTAAACCCTTCAGTTGTAATGGAATATCGTAAAAGAAGGACGCGGCACAAATATGAGTGCAGAACAATTCAATCGCATAGTTATATAGTTAAAAAAATATCATCTATTAATCAAGCATTTTCAGGCGAAATCCAGGTGCGGGAGAGCTTCGGTCATGGCCTGGTCAAGCCGCCTGTCAAGCCGAATTCCGAAGCGAGCGAAACGAACCGGTCAGCCCAGCCCGGATTGGCTGCTGCATGAAAATGGGCATAGGATGCGAAAAGGTTTCGGTACAGGAGACCGTCTTTCTTTCCTGTCAGCCCGAATCCCCTCGAGACATCGAACTGACAACCCAGGTCGACCTCTGCCGCGGGCTTCGAATAGTGGAATTCGTGCGCCCTGACCCGCTCTCCATGGCCAAACCATACGGATTCTGCACGGCTTTCGAGTTCGAGGTAGCCGCATCCTGCAGGACGATGCTGATAATTGATATCGACAGGAAGAACCCCGGCCAGTGGCCAGCGCCGTTCGCCCCATTCTGCACTGCTGCAGAGATAGATTAATCCGCCGCATTCGGCCCAGACCGGCATGCCTGCGTCGATCTTTTCACGGACATCCCTGAGGAGCCCGGTGTTGCCGCTCAGATCACTGAAAAACGATTCCGGGAACCCTCCGCCGATGTAGAGCCCCTGCACATCGGGCAGGGCAGTAGCCTCGAAGGTGTCGATGAAGACGAGCTCGGCACCTTTCGAGCGCAGGGCGTCGAAATTGTCGGGATAGTAGAAGCAGAAGGCTGCATCGCGGAACACGCCGATCCTCGCCCTTGCGGGTGCAGGCTGTGACGGACGCTCATATTCCGGCACGTCAAGGGGAGCGGCCTCGTCGAAGAGCGCCCGGATAGCGGTGACGTCGCAATGCTTTTCCACCTGTTCTGCGGCTGCCCTGACGAAGGCCTCTGCGTCAGTAGCCTCCCCGACCGTGACCAGGCCGAGATGCCGTTCCGGAAGCGCCAGCGATTCGTCCTCAGGGATCGAGCCGAGCACAGGAACGTCGCAGAAGGTTTCGATTGCAAGCCTCTGCTTGCCTTCCTGCCGGGAGCTTGCGACATGGTTGAGGATCACGCCCGCGATCCGTACCTTCGGAGGCATCGCCTGCAGGCCGAGCACCTGGGCAGCCACTCCCCGGTTCATCCTGCGGCTGTCGACGACCAGCAGCACCGGGGTCGAAAGGAGCGATGCCAGACCGGCGCTGCTGTCGGCCCCGCCGATGTCCATGCCGTCGTGCAGGCCGTGGTTGCCCTCGATCAGGGCAATGCCA
>DATMYL010000132.1:0-6062 GCA_035560975.1 Chlorobaculum sp.
CAATCTAAAGTTCTCTTCAGTTGCCTGGCTTTGTCGCTGCCTCAACCAGTTCGTTCATCCTCGACACATACTCTGAGATCGATTCGAGATCCCCTTCGAGCAGAAGCGCACCCTCAAAAAGCTGCACCACGGCTGCGCGGACGACAGAGTCTCCGGAGAGGCCGACGGCCTGCTTTCCGGCAAGGTTCCTGATAATCGGATGCGAAGTATTGACTTCGAGGATTTTCTTCGACGAAGGCATGTCCTGCTGCATCATTTTCATGACCTTCTCGAACTGGCTGTCGGGGGCATCCTTGCCGCTCACGAGCGTCACCGGTGAACTGACAAGTCGTTTGGATTCGACCACATCGGCAACCCTATCGCCGAGAACCTCCTTGAAAAGCGATATGACGCCAACGGTTCCTTCAGCAGCAAGGCGCTCCCCTTCCGGCTCCAGCGTGCCGGCATCGATCTCAGCTTTTTCTATCGATTTAAGAGGCTTCTTGTCGTACTCGAAGATTGACGGGATGACGAACACATCGACCGGATCGAGCAGAAGCAGCACCTCGATGTCACGCTTCACGAAGTACTCGAGGTTTGGATGAGCAAGCATCTGGCTGCGGCTGTTGCCGGCATGGTAATAGATTTCGGTCTGCCCTTCGGCCATGCGGTCGACATACTGCCTGAGGGTGGCATACTCCCCTTCAGCGGTTTTGGTCGTTTCGAAACGGAGCAGGTCGATCAGTTTGTCGCGGTTCGAGTAATCGGTGTTAAGGCCCATCTTGATGATCGGACCGAACGCTTTGTAGAACTGCTTGAACTTCTCCGGCTGCTCCCTGGCAAGGGTATCGAACCACCCGAGGATTTTGCCGGTAAGGATCTGCCTGATCTTTGACATTACCGGGCTGGATTGTACCATCTCGCGTGAAACGTTCAGGGAGAGGTCCTCGGTATCGACAACGCCGCTGACGAATCGCAGGTATTCCGGGAGGAGATCGCGGCACTCATGCTGAATGAGAACCTTCTTCACATAAAGCTGAGGGCCGTGCTTTTCGAGCGCTCCCTGCTGGTAGAGCAGTTCCATAGGGGCTTCGGCGGGAATAAACAGCAACGCCTTGAAACTGACTGCCCCCTCTATCGAGACATGGAGGTAATCGAGGGGCTCCTTGTAGTCGTTCGATATGAACTTGTAGAACTCGTTCACTTCCTCATCTTTCAGCTCGCTTTTCGAGCGCTGCCAGAGGGCGCTTATGCTGTTGACCTGACGGCCGGCGAGCAGGATCGGGTAATCGACGAAGTTGGAGTACTTTTTGACGATCTGCTCAAGCCGGTACTCTTCGGCAAACTCCTTGAACTCCTCCTTGAGCGTGAAGGAGATCTTCGTGCCGCGGCTTTCGCGTTCCATTGGTTCGATGGTGTATGTTCCCTGGCCGGATGAGCGCCATCTCCAGGCTTCAGAGCCGCTTTCAGCGCTGCGGGTCTCGACGGTGACCTCGTCGGTCACCATGAACACCGAATAAAAGCCCACGCCGAACTGACCGATCAGGTTGGCGTCCATCCGCGGTCCGTCCTGCTGCGCCTTGAGCGCTTCCATGAAGCCGAGCGTACCGGATTTTGCTACCGTGCCGAGGTTGGCGATCAGCTCTTCTTCGCTCATGCCGATACCGGTATCCTCGATTACAAAGGTGCGCTGTTCAGGATCGACGGTGATCGTGATGTTGAGGTCACCTACCCTGTCGAGGCCCTCTTCTGAAGAGAGCATCCTGAACCTTGCCTTGCCGAGGGCGTCGGAGGCATTGGAAATCAGTTCGCGCAGAAAAATTTCGGGATGGGTGTACAGAGAGTGGACGATCAGGTCCAGAAGCTGTTTCATCTCTGCCTTGTATTCGAATTCCTTCACTGCGGGAGTTGTTCTTTCGCTCATTGCAGTCATCTGGTTAACTGGTTGAAAAGCATCGCCCTCGCGGCTTATCCGGATAGCGACGCGGAAATTCAAAATCGGGGTAAATTTAATCGAGACCGGCAAATATATCAAGAGGGCCCTGGCTGAAACGCCTATACACCTGACGAAAAAGGCGCCCCGGAGGGCGCCCTGTACTCATATCCGGGAAGTATCAGACCCTGCGAAGTTTTTTCCTCGCCGCTGCTTCTCCCTCGTATACCCGCTTGACACCGTCGCCGAGAGCCTTTTCGATGTCCCTGATGTTCGATACGAGCCTCGACATGCCGGAAATCTCGACCGAAGCCGCCTGATCGGAGCCCCACATCGCACGATCGAGAGTCACGTGCCTCTCGACGAAAACCGCGCCGAGCGCCACAGCAGCCCATGTCGTGGCAAGACCCACTTCATGGCCGGAATAACCGATCGGGACGGTTGGATACATCTGCTTCAGGGTGTTGATCATCCTGAGATTGAGCTGGTCGACCGGGCAGGGATAGGTAGAGTTTGTATGGGCTATCATGAGGTTGTCCCGTCCGAGCGCCTCCACGGCCGCATCGACCTCCTCCATGGTGGACATGCCGGTCGAGATGATCAGCGGCCTGCCGGTAGCTTTGGTTTTCTGGAGCAAAGAAAGATCGGTCAGCGAAGCTGAGGCCGCCTTGTAGCAGGGCGGATTGAACTGCTCCATGAAATCGACCGCCTCTTCGTCCCAGCAGGACGCGAACCATGCGATGCCCTTCTCGCGGCAATATGCGTCGATTTCCGCATAATCGTCATAGCCGAACTCGACCTTGTAACGGTAGTCCATATAGGTCATACGGCCCCATGGGGTGTCGCGCTCGATCAGACGCTGGTCCATCGGGACGCAGAGTTCGGGAGTGCGTTTCTGGAATTTGACTGCATCGCATCCGGCCTGTGCGGCACCTTCGATCAGCTTTTTTGCCACTTCGAGAGAGCCGTTGTGGTTGATCCCGATTTCTGCGATAACATAGACGGGATGGCCATCCCCACCCATGGAATTTCCGATTTTAACTTCAGCCATAAATAATACTCAGTCAGATAAGGGAGAGTATGTTTCCTGCATGGAAGATCACATACCTCTGGTTATGGATACTGGATTACAAAACTTTTCCGGTTTACGAAGCCCTCAGGGCGATCAGCCACTCGGCATATTCCCTGAACGCCCCTCTTCCGCCGTCAGCGACGCAACGATAATGAAGGTAAGGTTCGACGAAGTGCATTCCGTCCCCGGGGCACCCCACGATGCCGCCGGGAGCTATCGCGCCCATTATGCCGAGATCGTTCACATCGTCACCGATGTAGGCGATTTCACTGACAGAAAGACCCGTATCACGCAATACATCATCAAGCCGTGAGAGCTTGTCGCTCACCCCGAGGTAAAGACTTTCGATTCGAAGCTTCTGGGCTCTCCTGACAAGGCTCGGAGAAACCTCGCCAGTGATTATCCCGGTCTCTATTCCATGAGCCCGGAGCCGCTCGACCCCCATGCCGTCCCTGATGGAAAATCGCTTGAACTCCTCGCCTTTTTCTGAATAGTAGACGCCGTTGTCTGTAAAAACCCCGTCATTATCGGAGAGGACAAGCTTTATTCTCGAGGCTCTTGATTTCAGCTCTTCGGGAGGGAGAAGGATCATGGAATCCTGATGTTCTATTGCGATGATTGCTTGCGACGTTTATAGCGCTTCGGCCAATATATCACTTTTCTGATATTTCATCGATTTTTCACCTCTGAACCCGCGTGAATCCGGACTTCCGGAGTTCTTCAACAAGTTATCAACATTCTGTCCACAAATGACGCACATACCGTCCGGCGCGGATTTACGGATGCCTTCATTAGTGCAGCTTACAGGGATGATCCATACTATATTGTTTTTTATCAATACCTTACCGTACTTTACCGCTCAATGCGGGAGGGAATGGGAACGCCCCCATCTATTAAGGCCGTTACGCCTGATCGAGTAAAAACGCACACTTCTCAACATCCATAGGGCTTTTAAGCGCTTTATTTTAACAAGCCCTGTAAAAAGCCGGAATCAGGGATTTTCCGGCACTCCTGCCATGCCTCTGGGGTCTGCCCATGCATCGAATTCAGTTGAAGTCAGCCACCCTGAAGCGAGAGCCGCTTCGCGGATCGACACTCCTTCGTCAATCGATCTCCTGGCTATTCTCGCCGCCCGATCGTATCCGATATGAGGTGCCAATGCCGTAACCAGCATGGCGCTCATTCCGGCGTTCATTTCCATCACCTCCCTTACCGGTTCGACCCCCGATACGCAGAGGCGGGAAAAAGAACGACATGCGTCGCCCAGCAGTCCAGCCGATTCGAGAAATACCGAAATCATGACCGGTTTGAAGACATTCAGCTCGAAAGGAGCACCTGAACCGGCGACCGAGAGTGTCACGTCGTTGCCGATCACGCGGGAACAGACCATCGCCAGCGCTTCGGCCTGTGTGGGATTGACTTTGCCCGGCATGATGGAAGATCCCGGCTCGTTCTGCGGAATGGTAATCTCCCCGAGCCCGCATCGGGGACCGGAAGCCATTGCCCTCAGATCGGCAGCAATTTTCATCAGGCTCACGGCAGCCATTCGTAGCGCTCCGTGTGATTCAAGCAGCGCATCGTGGGCGGCCAGCGCCTCGAATTTGTTCGGAGCGGTAACGAAAGGCAATCCTGTCAGTTCAGCGATGATCGCAGCACTCTTTTCAGCATATCCGGGAGGTGCGTTGAGGCCGGTTCCGACGGCTGTGCCCCCGAGCGCGAGGCGTTCGAGGCGCGGCAGCGTCCGTTCGACGGCCCCGATCGCCCCCTCGATCTGTGCTGCATAGCCTGAAAGCTCCTGACCGAAAGTCATCGGTACGGCATCCATCCAGTGCGTGCGTCCAGCCTTGATCACGTCCATGAAGCGCTCGGAGCGTTCGAGAAAGACGCGATGCAGCTCATTCAGGGCAGGCAGCGTCGACTTCCCGAGCACCATACGGGCGGAAATGTGCATGGCGGTCGGAAAAGTATCGTTGGACGATTGCGATCGGTTGACATCGTCGTTAGGATGCAGCACGATCGCCGAGCCACCCGAAATCGCCCGAGTCCTTCCTGCGATCACTTCGTTGACATTCATGTTGGTCTGGGTGCCGGAACCGGTCTGCCAGACCACCAGGGGAAAATGGTCATCGAGTCGTCCGTCCACGATTTCGTCGCAAACCCTGACGATAGCCTTCATCTTCTCTTCCGAAAGCACCCCGAGGGCCGCATTGGCCATGGCCGACGCCTTTTTCTGGTAGCCGAAGGCATGGATCACTCCAATGGGCATGCTGCCGGCCGGTCCAATCCTGAAGTTTTCGATCGAGCGCTGCGTCTGCGCGCCCCAGTAACGGTCGGCCGGAACGCGGACCTCACCCATGCTGTCTTTTTCGTTACGCCATTCCATGGCCGGTCGCAATTTAGGTTAGACTGAAACGTTTGCCGTCGCTGAAGCGATCCGAAAGCACGCTCTTTGTCGGGCGCTTCTGGAAAGTTCATCAATCAGCAGGGATGGAAAAAGAGATGGGGGACAAAAAAAAGCGGCATGGTGAAAAAACCATGCCGCCCATGCAAATATATACTACGCGATGCCGACCTGCAGATTCTTAAGCGTAAACCTCTTTGTACCTGGCGATCGATTCGAGGACGATCTCTTTCGCAATCTTGGCGTCCATGAAGTCCTCGACAAGAACCGTCTTCTCTTCCAGAGCCTTGTACTCTTCGAAGAAGTGCTGAAGTTCCGACTTGAAATGCTTGCCGAGGTCAGTGATATCGTTGATGCCGCTGACGCTCATGTCGTCTTCTGCAACGGCGATGATCTTGTCGTCGCCCTCGCCGTGGTCGATCATGCGCATGACGCCGATCACCCTTGCCTGGACAACGCACATCGGCACAATCTGGCACTGTGAAATCACGACGATATCGAGCGGATCATGATCTTCGCCGAGTGTCTTGGGAATAAAACCATAGTTCTCGGGATAAAGCATCGACGAGAAAAGAACCCTGTCAAGCTTCAGCATGCCGGTCTTCTTGTCCAGCTCGTACTTGGTCTTGCTGTCTTTTGAAATTTCGATAATCGCATTCACAACATTCGGACAATTT
>DATMYL010000133.1:0-4767 GCA_035560975.1 Chlorobaculum sp.
AGAGGACTGCGTCGCCTTCAACCCGAACACCATCGAAGTCAAAAACATCGGCGGAAGCTGGAAAATTGTGGACGGCAGCCACTGGGTATTCGATTTCGGCGGCAAGGAAGCCGAGGCCAGAGCGGCCTTCGCCATCATCAAGAAATACGGCTTCACCCGCAGCTGCTACGTCGGCCGCCCGAACCCGAGCTTCCAGTACCTGAGAAAGTAACCGTTTCGGCAGCAAAAAACAGTTAAACCCCCCGGCTTCGTACGTGAAGCCGGGGGGTTTTGCTTTATATCCCGAAAATCAACCCCGGAAACCCGGATTTCAGCTTATAAGCACCAAATAAGATCTGTCTGCTATACATATTTCGTCGCCCCGATCGCAACCAACCTACTTGCCGGGCCCCCAGCCAATCGCTATACTTCAGTAATACCGGCGTCAACCCATTAATCGACCCGTCGCTCCATGCTCAAACTCGTCAGGTTCAACTACCTTAACCGCGATGGGAGCAATTTCAAACGCCAGGGCTCAGTCGAGTTCAGCAATCCGGAACAGCTAACGATCGAAGAGATTGAAAACGAGCATTCGGCAAACCCAGCCCGAACAATAGGCCAGTTCCTGGCGGCAGTACAAACAAGTGCGGTTCAGGGCTGGAAGGCCTTCGACCCGCTGGATCATCTTTCCCGTATTCAAGCACATCGATCATGAAACGATCATGGTACGGCGCAAGTATAACTATCGGGAATTCCTGCCGCGAAATGCGAAAACAATATGGAAAAAATCACTTCAATTGAGCTTACGAGGGACATCAAACAATGAAAGCAGGCCAGAAACTGTGGACGCGTGACGAATTGATCCTTGCGATCAACCTTTATTGCAAGTTGCCGTTCGGCCGCCTGCATGCGAAAAATCCCGAGGTAGTCACGCTTGCGTCACTGATCGGACGGACTCCCGGTTCGATTGCCTACAAGCTCGTCAACTTCGCAAGCCTCGACCCGAGCCTGCAGGCTCGCGGCATCAAGGGAGCTTCAAACGCCAGCAAGCTCGACAGGGAGATCTGGAACGAATTTTATCAGGATTGGGACCGACTTCCATTCGAAAGCGAAAAACTCAGAGCGTCGATTGAACACTCGACCGTAGAGAAACTCAACCAGATCGATGAAGATGAACTTCCCAAGGAAGGGCGAACGAGGGAACGGATAGTGAAAACACGGGTGAATCAAGCGTTCTTCAGAACTATGATTCTTGCTTCGTACAACAATACCTGTTGCATTACCGGGCTCCAGAACAGCGAACTGCTTGTGGCCGGCCACATCAAACCGTGGAGCATTGACGAGAAAAATCGGCTCAACCCGAGAAACGGCTTGGCCATGAACGCCCTTCACGACAAAGCCTTCGAATCAGGCCTATTGACCATCACTCCCGACTACAAAGTGAAGATTTCCACCCTGCTCAAGCAACAGAAGAAAGGCCTTGCGGTTCGCGATTACTTCCTGCAGTACGACGGTAAGGAAATCCTCTTGCCCTCTCGATTTTTACCCGACGTTGAATTCTTATGGCACCACAATCGGGAAAGGTTCAAGAATTGAAACAGAATGCATGGATTCGATCTGAGCTACCCTCCTCCACCAAGGTGGATTAATTCAGCCCTGATCTGTTCGATAACCTCCGTATTGTAAATCTCTTTCTTCCCTGCGTTTTTAACGGAGTAAACGTAAAAAACCTGCCCGCCGAATTTCTTGGTGAACGTCCTGTGCGTCGCTTCCTGCAACCCTTTTTCCTTGAAAATCTCCGGCAGTTGCGCGCTGCCACCGCCGAACGTGATCGGCTTTATCTGAAGTCCAATGAACTTCTCTCCGACCTTGATGAAAAAATCGACATTGAACAAACGATCCCATGCATCCGGAGCCGGTTCGATTTTCAGCCCAAGAATATACTCAAGCTGCCCGTAAACGGTCTGGATTTCCGTCATGTAACCGTCAAACGTGCGGTCGATCACAAGCTGCTTCATATAGTTTATGCAGTCCTCTTCCGTCACGCCAGAAACTTCTGCCTGGATGACCTCCGTTATTTTCACATAAAGCCTCTTTCCTAGTTCTACAATATGCGTCTCAGGCTTGACATGCAAAAAATAGTACTCACGCCACTCATCGAGCGTTTTTGGAGCACATTTCCTGATGGATTCAGAGGTTGGCCCGACATTCCTTTTAAAATTCAACTGAAAGCGGTTCATCGCGCTGTTCAGGATCCACTCTTTAGCCATTGACTTGTTCGGAAAAAGTTAGAAACTTGCCCCTGTATTTGTAATCGTAGCTGCTGTCGATCCCGACTAAACCGCTCCTGATCAGATGCGCGTTGATAAACGTCTTGTTTTCCAGATAGAGGTAACAGAGCAGGTTGTTGCTTTCATCGTATTTCATGCTGTCGTACTTCATGAAAGTCCGTTTTCCCTTGATCTTGTCAACGAGATATCCGACAGCTTTTTCACGCGTAAAAGGGTCTTCCTTCACTCCGATAAGCCTCACCGTCAGGCCGTTGGACAACCTGACCATCTCGGGGCTGAGAATCTCCCTGACGATAAACGTCTCTTCCTGTTTTGCTCCGCTACCCTTTTCTACTCTTGAACCGAACGTCAACTTTCGCGGATCGATTTTCTTATCGAGTTTGTGGGGGTCCTGAAAACGATAGGGAAGGCGCTCTATCATGCCGACAATATCACCCTTCAGGACATCGTGCTGAAAAACATACTCCGTTCCGGCAAAGTCCGTCTGGTTGGAATGGAGTTTTTCTCTTGCTATCCCGATAAACTCAGGATTGATTTCATAGCCGACCGAGCTCCTGCCAAGGTTTTTTGCCGCAAGACTAGTCGTCCCGCTGCCCATGAATGGGTCAAGCACGGTTTCACCACTGAATGCGAACATCTTGATCAGGCGATGCGGTAGCTCTTCCGGAAACATGGCGATGTGGCCATCCTGCTTTGCTCCGGCAAAGTTCCAATGACCTGAAAAATAGGTATTCCACTCTTCAGTGCTCATGGCAGAGCGTTCTTTCTGCTCTTTTACCGGTTTCGGAGCATCGCCCTGTTTTTTGAACAGGAGAATGAACTCATAATCGAGCTTGAGAATGCCGTTGCGCGGATAAGGAAAACTTCCCATGATGGAAGCGCCTCCGGTGGTGTTGGTTGTCGTCACCTTCTGCCAGATCACCGCGCCCATATAGTCGAAACCGACAGTCTCGCAGAACTTGATGATCTCCGTCCGGATCGGGATAACCTTGTACCGACCGTAGTACACTGAACGGGCGAACTGGTCGCCGATATTGATGCAAAGCCGGCAACCTGGGTGAAGAACCCTTTCACACTCGTTCCAGACAAGGTTCAAATTGTTGATGTAACTCTCATAGCTGTCGTGAAACCCGATCTGGTTTTCCGTCCCGTAGTCCTTGAGTTGCCAATAGGGTGGAGAGGTAATGACAAGGTGCACCGAACTGTCCGGCAGCAGATTCATCTGCCTGCTGTCGCCTTCTATTATGGTGTGACGGGTTTTCAACGGTTCGAGGTTTGTTTATAGATCGTATGAACAAAGTATAGATATTTTTCCCGATTTTGCCGGAACATAACGGAAAATGGCCATTCAACGCCACGGGAAAGGAATCCTTGTGGTTTTATTTCTGCCTCACATAAAACAAGCCGGGACGATGCCCGGCTTTAAACGTGCTGGATAGCTGCTGCTCATCTGAACACCAACCCAAGCGCCTCCATCTCCTTCTTCTGGTTCGCTTTGGCGATCTGTCGGCTGTTTATGGACCGATCGCTTACATGTATGCCTTTCACAGTGAGGATAGCAACTCAATCAGGGAAAGCTCACTCACCCGCAGAAGCCGATATTCCGAGCAGCTGTTCGATCTTCTCTCGGAGTTCCTTGATGCGGTCTTTCAGCTCCCCGATCTTGAGCCCTGCACTGAACAGTGCGCCAAGCATCGGCCGTGAGAGGTCGAGCGATCCTCCGCCGGGCGGCGGCATATCGTAGACTTCCTGTTCAGAGGAACAGCTTTTCCGAAATTTCTTTGCCCATGCGACCTCCTCTTTCGTGTATTTCGGAAGGTCCATGGTGGGCGGATAATCGAGGCTCTCCACCATTTCCGCATAATAACCTATCATTATTTCTTCGTTCAGCGCGATTTCAGATTCGGCTTCCGAGATTTGCGCATTGAGGTCATCGATCTCCGGCTGAAGTGCCGGATTTACTTCAGGAGGTGTTTCCATGATTTATGAGCCAAGGGGTTATGGGGTTGCAAATGCCCTGAAAATAACCGCATATCAAGAGTGCACGCTGTTCTTAATATATGGAATAGTGCCGGAGAGCCGAAACTGCAACCGGCCGAAAAAAAACGTTACCGCAATAAAAAACAAGGCAAAACGCGCTGTTGAACCTCATCATCCTGCACCTGTATGCCATGGCGCTTGCGGTGCCATGGGGGAGCGCCCCAACGGCGCATGCTCAGGGGGAACACAGACTTGACCACCTCATTCCCATGCAGGATTCCCTACTCTGGAAATCATGCCCCGTGATACCTCCCCGTTAAACCGATATAAAAAAAGCCGGGACGATGCCCGGCTTTAAACGTACTGGATAGCTGCTGCTCATCTGAACACCAGCCCGAGCACCTCCATCTCCTTTTTCTGGTTCGCCTTGGCGATCTGGCGGATGGTCATGGACGGATCGCTTACGCTGATGCCATTCCCTGCGAGGGTCGCGATGATTTCGCCGCTCTCCTTTCCG
>DATMYL010000134.1:0-40227 GCA_035560975.1 Chlorobaculum sp.
ACGATCACTTCGGTCAGGTAGCCGTAGTTGTCGTACATGGTGACGATCTGCTCTACCACGCCCATGCCGTCGGTGCTGATGTCGTCGAGGCGGCCGACGAAGGGGCTGACGTAGTCGGCACCGGCTTTTGCGGCAAGAAGCGCCTGGTTGAGCGTGAATACGAGGGTCGCGTTGGTCTTGATCCCCTGGCTTGAGAGATGCTTGATGGCCTTGAGGCCGTCGACCGTGAGCGGGCACTTGACGACCACGTTGTCGTGGATTGCGGCAAGATCCTCACCCTGGGCGATCATCTCTTCCGACTTGAGGGTTGTCACCTCCGCACTGACGGGACCATCGACAATGGCGCAGATTTTGGCGATGTGCTCCTTGAAGTCGGTGTAGGTGAAATTGGCCGGATCGCTGACAATCTTTGCAATCAGTGACGGGTTTGTCGTAACGCCGTCAAGCACGCCGAGATCGTCGGCGGCACGGATCTCATCCAGGCTGGCTGTATCGATGAAAAATTTCATGTTGCCTCCTCAGGCGTTGACTGTTTTGCTGTCAAGCATGGCATTGAAGTTCCTGGCCTTCCTTCCTTCCCAGTTCCTCTTGTGATAAGCATAGCCGGCGATCAGCGGGAAAGCGAGCGTCGCTTCGGCGTAGACCATCTGTTCGTAAACCGTATCAACCTTGCCCCATGAACTGGCCTCTTTCAGTGTCGAACCGGACAGGGCGCCGTCGCGCTCGTCAGCCACCGTGATCTGCACGGCATAGGTGTGCATCGAAACATCCTCGTATCCGAGCACCTCAGCTGCAACCACGATATCCTGCGTAAAGTTCTTGGGCACGCCCCCGCCGATCATGAAGATGCCGGTCCGGTCGTTCTCGATCTTGATTTTCGTCAGCTCGCGGAAGTCCTTGACTGAGTCGATCGAGACATGGTTGTCGGGGTTATGCCATTGGTGGTGAACAAGGCCGAAACCGGCCGAGCAATCGGAAAATGCCGGGCAGAAGATCGGCACGCCCTTCTCGTAGGCCTTGTAGACGATCGAATTTTTATCGTGGCCCTTCTCTTCGATGTAGCGGCCCATCTCGACGATGAACTCGCGTGAGGAGTAGGCGCCTGGCTGCATCGAGTTTGCGATGATGGCCGTGGTGTCGTCGCAGATGCGAAGGTCGTCCTCGTCGATGTAGGTATCGTAGATGCGGTCGATGCTCAGTTCCCTGAGTTCGGAGTCGTCGGCGAACTGGCTGCCTTTGTAATGTTTGAAGCCGAGGGCTTCGAAAAAGTCCTGATCGACGATGTTGGCGCCGGTCGAGACGATGGCGTCGACCATATGGTTGTCGATCATGTCGATGATGACCTGCTTGAGTCCGGCGCTGATCAGCGAGCCGGCAAGGGTAAGGATGACGGCGCACTCCTTGTCCTTCTGCATGAGGTCGACAATCGATGCGGCACGGGCCAGGTTCCGTGCCTGGAACGCCATGTCGGCCATCTGGTCGACCATCGGCACGACGTTATGTTTCTTGATCTCGATGTGCCGGATCGGCTCCTTCAGAAATTCCGCTTTTTTCGTCGCTTTGTCCATAGGTGACTCCTGTGCCGTTATTTTTTCAAATAAAAAAAGGAGAGCAAGCTGACTATATCACACACTCACATTGCCGGATGCTGCTTCCTTCCGGACCTGACATGGTTGGGCAAGAGAATGTTGTATAGGACTTACTCTCCTAAATGGGTCTGTTTTTATTGACTAACGCAATGAAAAACAAGTCGTCCAATATAGCGCTCTGAAAACAAAAAACAAAAACAAAGCTTTTATCTTTGTGCCAACTGTTATAACTTCTTAGGCAAATAAACGATAGCCCGAAGAACACCGCCCAGCCGGTGTTTTCACGACAGGAGCAAGAATAACGACAACATGTCGACACAAAGAATTTTAAGCGGAATGCGGCCGACCGGAAAGCTGCATATCGGCCATTATACGGGTGCACTTGAAAACTGGATCGAGCAGCAGAACCTCCTTCAGCCTGACGGTAGTCGCGCTTACGAGACCTGCTTCCTGATTGCCGATTACCACAATCTCACCACATCCCTCGACACCGGAAGCATTTACGAGAACACCATCGACATGCTCGTCGACTGGCTGGCTGCAGGCGTCGATCCGGAGAAAAGCCCGGTATTCCGTCAATCTCAGGTCAAGGAGCACGCCGAGCTGTTCCTGATCTTTGCCATGCTGATCACGACCGCACGTCTCGAGCGCAACCCGACCCTGAAAGAGCAGGTCCGCGACCTGAACATGGAGACGATGGTATACGGGCACCTTGGCTACCCGGTGCTGCAGGCTGCCGACATCCTCCTCTACAAGGGCAATGTCGTACCGGTCGGCGAAGACCAGATTCCCCACGTGGAGATCACAAGGGAGATCGCCAGGAAGTTCAACAGCCACTATTCCCACCCTATCATTGGCGAGGTCTTCCCGGAACCCGCGCCGAAAATTACGAAGTTCTCGCGCCTCGTCGGCCTCGACGGGAAAGCCAAGATGTCCAAGTCGCTCGGCAATACGATCCTCCTTAGCGACAGTCCGGAGGAGACCTGGGCAAAGATGCGCAACGCCGTGACCGACACGCTTAAAGTCAGAAGAAACGATCCGGGACGACCTGAAGTGTGCCTGGTATACAGCTATCACCAGAAATTCTCGAAGCCTGACGAAATAGCAATGGTCGAGCAGGGCTGCCGTTCAGGTTCCCTTGGTTGCGTTGACTGCAAGAAATTGTGCTCTGCGAACATTTCGGAAGAGCTCGCACCCATGCTGGAGAAACGGCGGTATTACGAGGAGCGTCCCGATATGGTCCGCGAAATCCTGCACGAAGGCGAAACCAGGGCCCGCCGCATCGCACGGGCAACCATGAACGAAGTAAGGCAAGCCATGCATCTCGGGGAGTCAGTATTATGAGCCTTCTGGAAAGCCCTTCGGGCAACAGCACCAAGGCATTCATTTTCGACATGGACGGAGTCCTGGTCGATAACATGAAGATGCACGCCCAGTCGTGGGTGGACCTGTTCAGCGATTACGGACTGCAGGGGCTCGACCCCGACCGCTACCTGGTCGAAACCGCCGGGATGAAGGGGCTCGATGTGCTGCGCTACTTCCTTGATCCGTCGATTTCAGTCGATGAGGCCGATCGTCTCACCGAACTGAAGGACATCCTCTACCGGGTAATGAACAGAGATGCCATCCTGCCAATGCCGGGTCTTGCGACATTCCTCGACAGCGCAGCCTATCACGACATCAGACTCGGAATTGGCACTGGTGCTGGTCCGAAAAACATCTCCTATGTCCTTTCCCTTATCGGAATGGAGTCCCGTTTCCAGGCCGTCGTCGGCGCCCATCAGGTCAGCAGGGGCAAGCCTCATCCGGAAACGTTCCTCAAGGCCGCCGAGCTGCTCGGCGCCGAACCCTCTTCCTGCATCGTTTTCGAAGATGCACTGCCGGGAGTCGAAGCTGCCGCCGCCGCGGGCATGAGTTGTGTAGCTGTCACGACGACGAACCGGCCCGAGGCTTTTGCGGATTTCGACAACGTCATCAGAATCATCGACGATTTTGACGGACTCCGTCCCGAGGAGCTGCATGCTCTGTCCGTCAGCGTCAAAACAATCTCATAACGGGAAACCGATGCGAGCTTTTTTCCTTCCGTTCATCCAGGGCGCTTTGCGTTCTGCAGGCATAGAGACCGACATAGAGATCCAGATCGAAAAACCGACCGATAAAAAATTCGGAGACTTTTCGACCAATATCGCATTCCTGCTTGCCAAGGGCCTCAGACGGAATCCGAGGGAGCTCGCAGGTGAACTCATCGGCCATCTCACCTTTCCTGACGGTACGGTGGCAAAGACCGATGTGGCTGGGCCAGGGTTCATCAATTTCCACCTTGAACCAGCGTTCATCATGCGCTCGGCCCGTGATGTCCTGACAAAGGGCGAATCGTTCGGCAGCAATCCCGCCGGCAAGGCTCAACGCGCAATCGTGGAATATGTCAGCGCAAATCCGACAGGCCCGCTGACGGTCGGGAGAGGACGCGGAGGCGTACTCGGCGACTGTATCGCAAACCTGTTCGAAACACAGGGCTACGAGGTCACTCGGGAGTACTACTTCAACGATGCAGGCCGACAGATGCAGATCCTGGCCGAATCGGTCCGGTACCGCTACCTCGAACGGTGCGGCAGGACGGTCGAGTTCCCTGAATCCCATTATCAGGGCGACTATATCCGCGATATCGCCGAGACTCTTTTCATCGAGCATGGCGATTCGCTTTCTGCTGCAGAGGGGCTCAGCGTGTTCAAGGAGACCGCCGAAGGCATCATCTTCGACTCTATCCGGAAAACCCTTGCCCGGCTTTCGATCACTCATGACTCATTCTTCAACGAGCACACGCTTTACAAGGCCGAAGAGGGGGGGATATCACCCAACCAGGCGGTCATCGAGGCCCTTGACGCCAAAGGGTTCATTTCTGTTTACGATAACGCCACATGGTTCCTGACCACGAAGCTCGGGCAGGAAAAGGACAAGGTGCTCATCAAGTCCTCCGGGGACCCGAGTTACAGGCTTCCGGACATCGCCTACCATGTCACCAAGTTCAACCGCGGCTTTTCGCTGATGGTGAACGTTTTCGGCGCCGACCATATCGACGAATATCCTGACGTAAACGAGGCACTGAAGATCCTCGGATACGATACAGGAAGGATCAGGGTGGCCATCAACCAGTTCGTCACGACGACTGTAGGCGGCCAGACCATCAAGATGTCTACCAGAAAAGGCAACGCCGATCTGCTGGACGACCTGATCGACGAAGTCGGGGCTGATGCAACCCGCCTGTTCTTCATCATGCGAAGCAAGGACTCACATCTCAATTTCGATATCGATCTTGCGAAAAAACAGTCCAAGGACAATCCCGTCTTTTACCTTCAGTATGCCCATGCCAGGATCTGCAGCCTGATGAGGATGGCCGGGAAGGAGATCGGTTTCGATCCTGAAACATCGACTGGAGAGGGGCTCGACATTCTGGACAGTGCGGTCGAAATCGAGCTTGCCTCTACGCTGCTCGATTATCCAGACGTCATCCAGTCCTGCCTGCGGTTCCTTGAACCCCAGAAAATGGTCGAGTACCTGCACAACGTCGCCGAACTGTACCACCGATTCTACCAGGAGTGCCATATCCTGAAGGCCGATCCGGCAATCCGCACGGCACGGCTCGAACTCTCCCTCTGCGTACGTCAGGTTTTGCGCAACGGATTCACGATCCTCGGCATATCTGCTCCGGATTCGATGTAAAGATTAAACGAAAGGGCTTGGGTTCAGCGGTATAAACCTCGTGAGGCAATGTATGCCTCTATCGTCGGTGGTACAAGATGGTGTATCGGCTGCCCGCCGGCAACCAGATTCCTGACTGACGTGGCTGAAACAGGTATATCGAAAACGAAGTGCTCAGCTTGCGGAAGAACACTTCCGGAAGCCGCACCGGCGGCGTTGAAACCGGGTCTCCCAAAAACAGCGATCGTGCACAGAGAGGGAATATCGGCTGAGGATTTCCAACGCCCCATATCCCTGTAACTGTCCTCTCCGACGAGAAGAACCAGCTCGTCACCCGGATAGAGAGATCCGACGTGGCGAAGAAGATCGATGGTGTATGACGCGCCCGGCTGGTCGAGTTCCCATCCGCTTACTTCGACAATGGAACCTGTAGAGTTTATTTCTGCGGCAAGTAGTTTGGCCATCGTTGCCCGGTCTTCGTCCGGCGCATCCGATGCCGATTTAAACGGGTTTTTGGATACTGAAATGATCAGCAGGTCCAGGACAAGCATCTCCCTTGCGTAGAG
The DNA here is from genome assembly GCA_035560975.1 of Chlorobaculum sp. Classification (GTDB taxonomy): domain Bacteria; phylum Bacteroidota; class Chlorobiia; order Chlorobiales; family Chlorobiaceae; genus Chlorobaculum. The sequence continues at coordinate 5,855 of DATMYL010000134.1, forward strand.
ACACAGTGCGAGATGACCGTTATGCGGGGGGTCGAAGGTACCCCCGAATACCCCGAGTCGCACTATTTCGAGCTGTTGCGAGTGTTTGAAAAGTTTTCCAGAACCTTTTTGTAAGCCCCTTCCACCTTTTTGCCTTTGTCAGGAAACTGCTGCTGGAATTGCTCTATCGCCTGACGCGCCTCGAACCATTTATGCCTTTTTACTGCCATGTCGATTTTTCCAATCCATGCCGGCTCGAGCCATTTGGTGTCGGCAAACTGTCCGATGACCTGATCGTAGAAAATAACCGCGGAGCGGTACTTTTTGAGCTTTGCATACTGCTGGGCTATCGAGAACCGGTTATGAGCAAGCTTCTCCCTGAGCACCGGTATCGCCGTACTGCTGTAACGGGCCGGTGACTGATGAGACAGCTCAGCCATAGCTGCTTCGTATTTCGCCTTATATGAGGCGTTGGACGGGTTTACTTTCAGCAGTTCCCTGTAGGTTTCGACATCGCTCGCAACCTGTGCCGATTCCTCGGAGGGATACTGGTCAAGATAATTCTGGAATTCAGTGATGGCCTTGAACGTATACTCCTGGTCAAGCTCAAACATAGGAGATAGCTTTTCGTAGGATCTGGCAAGCTGATACTGCGCATCTTTCGCATAGGGAGAATTCGGCGTCTGCTGCAGCAGGCGGCGATAAATATCGGCCGAAAGCAGGTATTGCTTCGAAAAGAAATATGCATCACCAAGTGAATGCAGCACGTCGTCCTCAAGTTCGGTCGCCCTGGTGGAGAACATCATCGGTTCGAGCCGGAGTATCGCATTATCGTATTTCTTCCTGGCAATCAGTTCCTTGGCGTCGCGGTAGCGCTGCTCTGAAGGAATGGTCGTTGGCGTACTGGAGACTGACTTTGACGATGAGCAGGAAGATAGTAACAGTACGAGGCATATCAGACCGGGCACAAACGAAAGCACTGGTTTTCTCATGACCGATTGAAACATAGACACTCCATTAAACCGTGTGGATAAAAGATCTGCTAAAACCATGCTGACGTCTGACCAGCGACAGAACACCCCGGACAGAAGAATGCATGTAAAGACTGGTATAGAACTCCCGGCAGGTAAGCAACGTCGCCAGGAGCGGCTGATCGTCACTGATTTACCCTCCGGCGACCATGGTGGATTCAGCATCGACATCGATGTCGATTTCCAGCCAACAGCCACCTGAAGTCGTCACAGGACAGGTTCCCATACACAATCATCTCATTCAGGCTCTGGGCGATTGTGAGCGATATGTGGAGCTTAGGGGAGTCGAACCCCTGACCTTCTCATTGCGAACGAGACGCTCTACCAACTGAGCTAAAGCCCCCGGAGGACATCATTGAAATGTTACAAATTTTCAACGACGGGCACAATATAAACCTTTTCAGTAACACAAAAAAAAAGCCTGCATCTGCGCAGGCTTTTATAAGTAAATATTCAGTGGCTGGACTCAGGCCGATTCGCCTACAAGCGTTTTCCTGAGAAGCTGAAGCTGATGGCTCACGCTGCCGTCCAGAATCGTATCTCCGATTTTGACGGTAACTCCACCGATCAGTGCTTCATCAAGCGAAATTTTTGCACGAATCTTTTTCCCAGTCCGGACAGACAGGCCATTGACGAGATCCCTGGCCTGATCGTCGCTGAGCTTGATCGCGCTTTTAACGTCGGCGTTGATGACCCCGTTCTTCTCGTCGAGCAAGGTAGTGAACTCGTTTATGACTCCAGGCAGAACACCTGCACGTTTCTTGTGTGCAAGCAGTTTGATGAAGAGCATTGTCTTTTCACCAATCTCATTCCTGAATATCTCCTCAAGAAGCCGCGACTTCTTGTCGCCATTGATGAGGGGACTTCTGAGGGCGTGGAGCAACTCACGGCTCTGGCTAAGCACTTCATCTATTTTCTGCAGATCTTCAGTAACCCTCTCCAGAAAATTACCATCTACTGCCACATCGAGCAATGCCGATGCGTATCGACGGCTTGCAATTGCACTTGACATAGTTCCGGAGTTTTATCAGTTACGTGTAGCAGACATTTCCCTGATCATGTCGTTGACCACAGCTTTCTGCTTTTCAGCATCGAGAGTGGCCCTTAAAATTTTCTCGGCGCCTTTCACCGCCATATCGGCGACTTCGTTTCTGAGCACATCGAGCGCCCGGCGCTTTTCCTGTTCAATTTCATCTTTGGCGGAGGCGATCATTTTCTGAGATTCAACCTGTGCCTTTTCAGTAAGTTCGGCACGGACCTTATCGGCAAATTCCCGACCTTCCCTGATGATTTTCTCTGCTTCAGAATCCGCCTTGGCCAGCAATTCCCTGTTTTTCTTCAGGATCGACTCGGCCTCATCCTTTGCGGAGTGGGCACGGTCAATTGCCGACTGGATGCCTTTCGACCTCTCCTCAAGCATCGAAACGATCGGTCCCCATGCGATCTTCCTGAGAATAAGAAGAACGATCAAAAAGGTAAGAGCCGTCCAGAATATGAGACCCGGATTCGGATTGAGAAGCCCGCCTTCGAGCAGAATGATCCCTGACGTAAGCATGAACGCAGTCCTTTAACAGTTTGATAAAAAACCGTCTGCAGTTTCCGACAGATACTGCAGACGGATTAAGCTATGGCAAAATGCATTACTTCAAGGCAAGAAGAACGCAGATAACCTCACCGAACAGAGCAACACCCTCGATAAGAGCCGCTGCAATGATCATCGTGGTACGGATGTCCGACGTAGCTTCAGGCTGACGGGCAGTGCCTTCTGCTGCGGAAGCAGCGGCGTTTCCGATACCAATACCCGCACCGATAGCTGCCAGACCGGCGCCGATGCCCGCACCTAAATAACCCAAACCTTCCATCTTTGAATTGCCTCCGTTTATTGTTTGTATAAAGTGAATGCTACCTTTTGTAGCGGTTCTGAAAAATAGATAATAGCAAACTTAAAGATACGATTTCTTTTTCAAAACATCAGCCTCAGCCGCCAATATCAATGATGAGCGCCTTCGACTGCATGTTCCTCTCCACCCTCATGAGAGGTAGCAAGCCCAATGAACAGTGCTGACAGCATGGTGAACACGAACGCCTGCAGGAAAGCCACGAACAACTCGAGCAGGTAGATGAAGATCGCGAACGGAATCGATACAGCCACTGCCACGACGTAGCTCTTCAGGATGAATGCGATGAAAAACAGACTGAGTATGATGATATGTCCTGCAGTCATGTTCGCGAAAAGTCGTATGGTCAGAGCGAACGGCTTGGTGAACTGGCCAAGGACCTCGATCGGGACCATGATGATCCAGAGGGACCAGTGCGTGCCTGCCGTGAGGTGCTGAAGATAACCCTTGACGCCATGAGCCTTGAAAGCCGATACCTGGGTGATCACAAAGGTGAATGCGGCCAGGGTTAGGGTAACATTGATGTTGCCTGTCGCCGTTGCGCCGTATGGAATAAGGCCGAGCAGGTTACAGAATAGGATGAAGAAAAACACCGACAGCAGGTAAGGCAGATACTTCTCGTAACCGTGCCCGATGTTCGGCTTGGCGACGTCATTGCTGATGAAATCGACAAGCGACTCTATGACATTGGCCAGACCCTTGGGCGCCTGTTTGGCGGACATATTTTTGAAGCTGGCACCAGCGATGCCTGCAACAATGAGCAGAAGGGCTGAAGCGAGCCAGATCATCACGACGTGCTTGGTGATCGAAATGTCGTAGCCGCCCACAACGATATGGGGCAGTTGAACCTTTCCGAACGGCTCGAACGAGTACGTGCTGTTGTCGAGGATATGGTGCATGATCAAGTCGCCGGGCTTCTCCTCGCCCTCTGCGGCTGGTTCAGCATTAACTTCGGCGGGCACAGCGGCGGCTGGTGCAGCAACGGTTGCCGGCGCGACCGGAGCCGCTACGGTTGCAGTCTCCCGGACCGGGGCCTCGCTCTGGCTTGTAACAGCGAATGACAGGCTGTTCAGGCTCAGAAGGACAGGCACAACCAGTGCCAGAATTCTTGAAATCGCTTTAACTCGCATAACGATCATCCGTTTCTTGCAGCGTTTTTCTTCAGTTGATTCTTCTTTTGATAGCCGAGAATCTCGACGACCAGATAAATGCAGTAAAAGGAAATGAACGACACCACAAAATCAATCGACTTGACCATGTGGAGCAGATTGATGACGAGCACAACGGCCATAATGACCAGAAGTCTGAGTGCCACGCCACCGAAAACGACCAGAGTGAATATCCGTGATTCCTTGTCGAACGCATACTCAAAGAACAGATAGCCGACAAGGGTATTAAGGGCGACCATAAGCCATGCCGTGAAAACGGAAGCGAGATCGATCGGAAATCTGTTATATCCCCAGTAGATAACCCCCCATAAAACGAGGGACAAGATAAATAACTTTAGTAGAAAATCAAACACAGGCTTCATATCTCTCTGCTCTTTTCGTGATTTCAATTACAATCTATGGTTTGCTGTCGCTTTTCCGGTTCGCCTTCTTTACGGTATTAAAGAGAACCAGGCCCATTCCGAACATCCCGACCAGGACTCCAGCAAGCAGCAGAAGCGGCGATGTGCCCAGCTTTGAATCCCCCCAGTATCCGAGAAAGACGAAAAATGCGAAGCTTACCGCGATCTGCAGGCCGATTCCGAGATAATCGGAAACCGCCCTCGTCGAACGACCAAACTGGTCAGCGAAGTTATCTTTTTTATCATCATTATCTAACATGGTCATCTCCTTTATGATGTTCAACGTCCGGGGATCGCTGCCCATCTCGTGCCTCATCAGCTCATCATACACCTCCGGTTGCGTCGAATACCTCCCGGTAAACATTCCATGTCGATTCGATCAGGGTATCGAGGCTGCTGTATCGGGGGACCCATCCCAGTAGCTCCCTTGCCTTTGCAGATGTGGCGTAGAGGCAGGGGGGGTCTCCCGCTCTCCTCGGGCCTATCCGGGCAGGAATGGGCCGGCTGGTGATGCGTCGGGCGGCCTCGATCATTTCAAGCACGGTAACCCCGACTTCGCTGCCGAGATTGACCGAAAGGCTTCTGTCGTGTTTCATGACATATTCGAAAGAGGCTACATGGGCGGCCGCGAGGTCGCTGACGTGGACGTAATCCCTTATGCATGTTCCGTCCCTGGTCGGATAGTCATCGCCGAAAACCGAAAGCTCAGACCTGACGCCGAGAGCCGCCTCCATGACGATGGGCAGCAGGTTCCCCGGATTCCGCTCAAGCCCCTTGATGCGCCCCCTGACATCGAATCCGGCTGCGTTGAAATACCTGACCGAAGCGGACCGAAGCCCTTTGAGCTTGTCATACCAATCCAGGATCCGCTCGATTTCGAGCTTGGTGAACCCGTAATAGTTTTCGGGATCCTTTGGATGCTCCTCGTCTATCGGCAAATAGGCCGGATTGCCGAAAATGGCTGCCGACGAAGAAAAAATCAGGCACCGGATGCCGCTGGCAACCGCCTGGTTGATCACGGCAATCGTGCCGGAGATATTATTGACGGAGTAGACCTCCGGATTCAGCATGGAGTCCCCTGCCGCTTTCAGGGCAGCCAGGTGTACGCACCCGTCAAACCCTAAATTCATGACCCCGGCAAGCTGCTGGGCGTTGAGGATATCGCCTCGAACAAAAGCAGCATCGTCAAACAGATTCTCTTCCCGTCCGGTCGAAAGGTTATCGAACACCGTTACCTGATAACCACGATCGAGGAACTCACGAGTCACATGGCTGCCGATGTATCCCGCTCCACCGATCACGAGAATTTTCATAAGCCGAAGTTGATTGATATACGATTTTATAATAACACTTTATGAACAAGCCTCATTAAGAAGATGTTCCAGTTCCGGACGCTGCAGATTCAAGAAAAGCCGACCGTATGGGGGCTTTTGTTTCAGCGTTCAGCGGCCTGTGGATAATATACGCATTTATGGAGCCAAGCATCAATGCGGAGTGACGGGCGCTGCCCCCGGATGCCTCCCTCGGCCGGGCAAGCTCATCGGGATCATTTCACGGCTCCCGTATCTCAATGAGCGTTTCGCAACGCTGATCTGCGCGTTTCCTCCCGCCAGTGGACGCAGCCCTCGCTGGGGAGCACGTGTCATCGTTCATTCAAGGTCCGGGTGAAAACGAATAGTTTGCCGGGAACGGAGGGGCCGGATTAAAAAATAAGATGATATGACGTGCTCTCAACATGCCGGATATAAAGCATATCCGGAAGTTTATCAGTGATTTTGCGGTAGTATAACATTAAATCAAATCGCACTTATAACGCTGTTTGTTCGATAGTGTTGGTTGAGCCGTTGTAAATCGTGTATTTTTACCTGACATAATTGTCAAGCGAAGAGGGCAGACTTCAGCTACAGAATTTGCGTCGATGGCCCTGCCCGGTTGTAGACGCTTTTTTCAGGGGAGATATTCATGGAAAAGATCAAGATCAACGCCAGGTATAACAAAGAAGACGATAAGGAAGGCTGGCACATCAAGATCATCGGCCCAGAGGGCAACGTCATTGAAGATTCCCGGAAAGTCGGGTTCCCGATCGATGTCGAATCGTTTGGTGAAGATGATCCTGAGGATATTTACGAGGCACTCCGGGAAGAATATCCTGATGCAATAATCAAGGTTAACGGAGTCGCATAAACGCCATGCTGCGCAGCTGAAAAATCAGTGGCGGCCATTTGCTCCAGGAATGGACATCTGCCCGCTCATGGCGGTCGACGGCAAGCTGAAACGGTCTGGCACTCAAGGCGCCTCAACCACTGCTGAGCCACGGACGGGAGCAGAATCAAACCGGATCGTTGCACCTCGTTCTTCAGCTGATCCTGCGCAGGGCGAAGGAAGTCGGACATACTCTGCCTTCAGGTAAAAGAGGCTGTTTTAAACAGAGCAGTCAGCATCTGAAAAGGGCTACCCGAAAAGGTGGCCCTTTTTCATGGTTATGCATGTTCAAATCAAACAAGGCCTCATCATCCTGACCATATGGGACGGGCTCTTTTCGGGTTTCCGGCATGTCCAGACAGCAAAGCCCTCCATAGTTCTCTGTAGCAAGTATCCGGTACAGTGCCCTAACGGAACCGACATCTCTCGAATGTGACAGGTATTCCTGAAATCCTGACCAGGAATACAGGCGCATTTCAATGTCTTCTGATCAGCCGGTGTCACTACGATAAGCCGTAATGACAGTCGAACTGTTACATCTTGCATCTGTTTGATAAAATCGAGTATTTTAAATCATCCCCTCCGGTCAGTCACAGGCGACGATCCCTATACCAATGAGAATTATGTGCATCATTGCCCTCATGACGCTGTCGTCCTGCGGATTACGGCACTCCGGCAGTCAGCGTAGCGTGGAGGATACGGCAGACACCCTGAAGGCGATCAATACGAAGCTTGAACGGCTCAACCAGAAGCAGGGTATCGTAACCATTGCGAACCATCAGGTTGAAACCGTCACCAACGTTGCCGAAAACAGGCGTATTCAAAACCGGATTATCAGGAATATCGCCCTGATCGATTCGGTGCTGAATGAAAATCGCACCCGTATCGTCGCCCTTGAAAAACAACTCGGCGAAAGCCGAAAGGATGTCAGGGAACTGGAACAAAACCTATCGGACATGCCGAATACCCTCGAGTCCAGACAAATGGAAATCGAACGCCTCAGAAGCGGTCTGGAACGTTCCGGCAACACGATTGCCACCCTTCACGACAGCCTGCGATCAGTTTACTTCATTGCCGCACGGACAGACAGCCTGCGGCAATGGAAGATCATCGAGAAAAACGGCAGCATCAGCCGACTTTTCGGCAGCTCTGTCAGGCTGAGCGGCCAAATGCCTTTGAAGAAATTCACACGGATCGACAAGCTGAAAACGAGCAGGATCATGATCCCCGCTTCAGCCCGAAACGTCGTGCTCATGACACTCCATGACCGCAACGCCTATATCTTTCAGGATGACAATGCTGCCGCTCCTGATCGACCCCGTCAACCCGCAGCATCCTGCACCCTGGTCATAACCGATCCCGTCAGATTCTGGGCGGCATCCAATGCTCTGGTCATAAAAATCGACAACTGAAATCCCTCATGAGTATCCGTAGCGGAATTTCTCCTCTCTTTCCGGCAATTTTCAGCGGCATTCCCGGCCTCATCAGTCTTCAGACCACGCGATCCGGCGGAGCGAGCTCCCCTCCATGGGATTCGCTCAACCTCGGACCGCGCACCGAAGACCGAAGCGAACACATCCAGGATAATTTCTTCCGTCTCGGCGAGCATCTGGGCATCGGCACTGAAAACATTATTATTTCCGAACAGGTGCATGGAACGAGCATCTGCAGAATCGTCCGACCGGGACATGTCAGCGGGTACGACGCCCTTATCACCGACACAGAGGACATCTATATCGGGATTCTCACTGCCGACTGTTACCCGGTGCTGATCCATGACCGCAAAAACCGGGCATCCGGAGCTGCCCATGCCGGATGGCAGGGAACCGTCGGGCGCATCGCGGAAAAAACCGTTAAAGCCATGGAGGACGCCTTCGGCACCCGCCCTGAAGATTGCCTCGCCTGGGTCGGCACCGGCATTTCGGCGGATCATTACGAGATCGGGGATGCTGTCGCCCGTCAATTCGACGAACGTTACCTCAGTCCGTCCCCTTCGGGAAACGACAAGCACATGCTCGACCTCTCCGCAGCGAACAGGGATCAACTGATCGCGGCCGGGATACCGGAACCGCAGATTGAATGCTCGGCATACTGCTCATGGAAGGATCATGAGCAGTTTTTCTCCTATCGTCGCGACCAGGGATCTACCGGGCGGATGCTCAGCCTCATCGGGGTCAGGGCTTCTGGCTGAGCTCCCTGACAGCTACGAGCATAGTGCCGAGTTTTTCCTCAAGGGCCGTGAGAAGGGCAAGCTCATCGCCTGATAGGTCTTCTGAAACGACGTCGTAACTGGAAAATGCGAGCAGGGTCTTTCCGAGCTTCTGCTCGAGCGACCGGATCTCTTCGAGCTGCTGCGGAGAAAGTTTTGACAGACTTGACAACATGGAGCGCCTCCTTTCGTTGCCCGGATCATCATGATTTTTCAACGCCGAATCACGTGGCCCGGATAGATGATTTGTTTACCTCACTGTTGATTGGTACATCTTTTTGGAATAAATTGGTCAGACGTAGTAACGTGCGCCGGGACACACGTTTCAGGGGCACATCTGTCATAATTTAATAAAGACTTTTATCAACAATGAGCAACAATGACCTCCTGACGTATTACGATCGGGCAAACGAGCTGATTTTCAAGGGCCTTGTCGAGTTCAGCAGCATGAAGGCAGCCATCGAACTCGACCTTTTCCGTCATATGACCGACGGCCCCAAGGATTCCGGCACGCTCGCCACTGAAACGGGTTCCGTTCAGCCCCGTCTCGACATGCTTCTCGAAACGCTTCGCCAAATGGGCGTCACGAAACAGAACGACGGGAAATGGTCACTGACGCCTTTTGCTGATTTCATGTTCTCTCCTGAAGCGAAAGATTCCAACCTTCATCAGGCCCCCGTTGCAAAAGCAATGACCTTCCTGGCTGATGATTTCTATATGGGTCTGGCTGATGCCATCCGTGGCAAAAAGAATTTCAAGGGCCAGGTCCCCTATCCTCCGGTCACCCGTGAGGACAACCTCTATTTCGAGGAGATTCACCGCAGCAACGCCCATTTCGCCATCAAGCTGCTTCTCGAAGAGGCAAAACTCGACGGCGTCAAATCCCTGGTCGATGTCGGCGGCGGCATCGGCGACATCTCTGCAGCCCTTCTCAAGAAGTATCCCGAGCTGGACTCGACGATCCTGAACCTGCCTGGCGCCATTGATCTCGTCAATGAAAATGCCGTTGAAAAAGGGGTTGCCGGTCGCCTGAGGGGTATCGCTGTAGACATCTACAAAGAGTCATACCCGGAAACCGATGCGGTCATGTTCTGCAGGATTCTCTACTCTGCAAACGAGCAGCTCTCCACCATCATGTGCAAGAAGGCCTTCGACGCCCTCAAGCCAGGCGGCCGCCTGCTCATCCTCGACATGATCATCGACGATGCGGAAAGCCCTAACTTCGACTATCTGAGCCATTACATCCTCGGCGCCGGCATGCCGTTCTCTGTGCTGGGATTCAAGGAGCAGGCCAGATACAAGGAGATCCTCGAATCCCTCGGATTCACGGATGTCACCATGGTGAGGAAATATGAGCAGTTGCTCGTCCAGGCTGTGAAACCGGCATAATAAACAGTACCGGTAACGAGAAAAAGGCTGCTTCATGGCAGCCTTTTCTGTTTCTGAAACATGACAAGAAAAGTCCAAAGGGACCAAAAGAAGTTAATAGACATAAGGGATTTATCGGGAAAGGATGACTCACCGGCGAGTCCCCCTGTCACGGGAATGCCGAACTCCCGGCTATACCAATGAAAAAGGCTGCCTCATCTTGATTTTGAGACAGCCTTTTTGTTTTCTGTTTCGCCTGGTACGGTCAGGCCTCGCAGTAGCTTTTGCGGCCGTAAAGGTCGTGCGCCCTGCGAAGGATCTCCTCGCGGAAATCGGGATGGGCGATCGTTGCAAGCTCTTCAGCACGCTGGCGAAGGTTTTTGCCGTGCAGGTTGACGATTCCGTACTCGGTCACGACATACTGGACATGCGCCCTCGTCGTCACGACGCCGGCTCCGGGCTTGAGCTGCGGGACAATGCGCGACTCGCCCCGTCCCGTGGTGGAAGGCAGCGCGATGATCGGCTTCCCGCCGGGCGACAGGGCTGCCCCGCGGATGAAGTCCATCTGGCCGCCGACGCCGGAAAAGTGCTTTATGCCGATGGAGTCGGCACAGACCTGGCCGGTCATGTCGATCTCGATTGCGCTGTTGATGGCCGTAACCTTGGGGTTTTTCCTGATCTCCCTCGTATCGTTGACATAGTCTGAGCCCATCATTTCGATCTGTGGGTTGTCGTCGACGAAATCGTAGAGTTTTCTGGTGCCCATGAGGAAACTGGCCACGATGATCTCGTTATGAGTCTGCTTGTATTTGCCTGTAATGACCCCTTTTTCGACCAGTTCGACCACACCGTCCGAGAACATCTCGGAATGGATGCCCAGATCCCTGTGTCCGGTCAGGGCCGCCAGAGTTGCGTCCGGAATGGCACCGATGCCCATCTGCAGGGTAGCTCCATCCTCAACGATCGAGGCGACATGCTGGCCAATCTGCCGCTCCACTTCGCTCAGCTCGTGACGAGGCACTTCGGGCAGGGGATCGTCGACCTCGACCAGCGAATCGATCTTGCTGACATGCAGAAGACCTTCGCCATGCGTTCTGGGCATGTTCGGGTTCACCTGGGCGATAACGTGTTTAGCGGTATGAACGGCCGCTCTCGACGCATCGATCGATACGCCGAGGGAGCAGTAACCGTGGCGGTCCGGAGGGGATACATGCACGAGGGCGACGTCGAGAGGCATGATGTTGTCGTAGAACATCGAAGGGACATCGCTGAGGAAGATGGGAATGGCGTCGGCGTCACCGCACTGCACTGCCGAACGCACGTTTTTGCCGACGAAGAATGCGTTGAGCCTGAAGCTCTGCTGGAATTCAGGCCTGACATAGGGCGCTTCGCCTTCCGTATGGAGGCTGACGATCTCGACATTCCGCAATTGGGATGCCCGACCGACCATCGCATCGATCAGCCTCCTCGGCGTTGCCGCCGCAGTGTGCAGGAATACCCTGTTCCCGGATTTGATTGCCATGACGGCTTCTTCGGCCGATATCATCCGATAAGTCATAAAATACTCTGTTTTGAACTGATTGAAGGTTCAATGGTGGCCCGGAAACGATGATGCATCTTTTCTCAGGGTTGTCGCGATTTCCGGCTGAAGCTTTCAATGAGCGTTAGGGAGGAAAATGCGGGCTGGGGGACAACCATCCTTTAATGTAAATACTTAAGACAACGGCCCGTTATTCTTCCTGCGCAGATAAGCCGGGGTATCCGTCTGTCCCTTCTGGATCTGCTCGTCGCTGTCCGAATCAGTCGACGGAGGCTTCGGGCCGACACTCGACCGCCCCCCTGCACCTTCGGTACGTGCGATATCGAACGGCTCGTTTATGGATAGACTTTTCCTGATATAGGCAGGGATCCTCAGGTCCTCGACGACCTGCTCTGGAAATCCGGCCGGCTGAAGAGGGCGTACGAATCCGGGAATCGGGGCCTGTTTTGGCGTTCTGGCATCCTTTGCTTCAGTCTGTGGGGCGATGCGGGGCTCATCACCAGGCTCCTTCCTCTTGAAACCGGTTACGATGACCGTTACTCGGATCTCTCCTGATACCTGAGGCTCATCGACATAACCGTTGATGATTTTCGCTTCGCCGCCGACCTGCTCCTCGATATAGTTCATCGCGTCGGACATGTCCCGCATGGTGACTTCTCCCGTGATGTTCACCAGCACGCCTTTAGCGCCCCGGACCGATATTCCGTCCATCAGAGGACTGCTGATTGCGTCGGACGCGGCTTTCAGCGCCCGGCGCTCCCCGGCGGCTGCAGCAGATCCCATGACTGCGTCGCCCGCACCCTGCATGATGCTGCGTACATCGGCGAAATCGACATTGACGTGGCCGTGACGGGTGATGATATCGGCAATTCCCTTAACCGCCCTGAAGAGCACATCGTTGGCCATGTTGTATGCCTCGGTGGCGCTTACCCCCTCTTCCGCGATGCTCAGGATCTTTTCGTTTTCGACAAGAATGAGCGTATCGATGTACTTTCTCAGTTCGGCGATACCTCCATCGGCGATTCGGGCCTTGATCTGGCCCTCGAAGCTGAACGGCCTGGTGATGACCCCGATGGTGAGAATGCCCATGTTCCTGGCAATCGATGCGACGACCGGAGCTGCGCCGGTACCTGTCCCCTTGCCCATGCCTGCGGCTATGAAAACCAGGTCGGCCCCGCGGAGCTGGGTCGCAATGATCTCCCGGTCATCTTCGGCAGCCTGGCGCCCTTTTGCAGGATCAGCACCTGCCCCAAGCCCGTTGGTCGCCTTCTTGCCGATCTGCACCCGTATCGGGGCTTTCGAATTCAGAAGCGCCTGACGGTCCGTATTGAAAACGACGAATTCGGTGCCGCTGATCTTCCTGTCGATCATGTTGTTCACGGCATTGCCGCCGCAACCGCCGACTCCTACAATCTTTATATTAACCCCATGCCCCTGATCGCTGTCGAAAAGGCCCGCATCCAGTTCAAATGCCATGATCTCTTTCCCCTGTTTATCGTATCGTTATTCTATAACTGGTCCCAGAACTTCTTCAGACGGTCGACCAGTTTTTTCCCTGCCTGTGGTGTTTCGGAAGCCTGATCTGCGACTGACACAGAAGCTGGTTCGGAAACCGGTTCCGGCGCCGACGCGGGGACTGACGGCGCTACCAGGCCGTAATCCTGATAGAGGTTGTTCTGCAGTGAGTGCGCGACAAGACCCATGACGGTTGCGTACATCGGGTTGTTGATCGCCTCCTTGATCCCGCCGGACACGCCTTCGGGGTACCCTGTGCGGACATCGAGACCGAGGATGTCCCGGACGAGCTCTTCGGTGCCTGGGAGAAGTGAGCCTCCGCCGGTGATGATCGCGCCGGCATTGAGGTACTCGTAGTACCCTGAACGTTTGATGATGTCGCGGGCAAGTTCGAAGATCTCCATCATGCGCGCTTCGATGATCACGGTCAGGGAGCTTCTCTGGAAGGACTTCCGGGGTCGCCCTTCGATGCCGTCGATCAGGATCTCTTCGTCCTGGTCAAGAGCCCTGGCATAGGCGCATCCATAACGGATCTTGACCTCTTCGGCAACGTCGTTGAGCGCCTTGACTCCATAGGCGACATCATGGGTCACGTCGTTGGCCGCGACCTTGATCACCTCTGAATACCTGATGGCGCCGTCGATGTAGATGGCAACTTCGGTCGTGCCTCCGCCGATATCGATCACCACCACACCGCTCTTTTTCTCGCTGTCCTTCATGACGGCCAGGCCTGAAGCCACCGGTTCGAAAGTCATGGCACTTACCTCGAGCCCTGCTTTCTCGATACACTGCTTGATGTTGCGGATCTTGGTGCGAAGCCCGACGACGATATAGGCGCTGCCCCGCATCGTCGTGCCGGCCATACCTATCGGGTCGAGCACCCCCTCCTGGTCATCGACTATGAACTCCTGGGGGATGACATGGATGATTTCATGGTCGATATCGAGATACCGTATGTTGGTCTTGGCCTTTTCGAGGAAACGCCTGACGTCCGAATCGTTGACGATTCCCGACTGGTTGACGCTGATTTCCGAATTGCTGTAGATACAGTGGACGTGGGCGCCGGAAATACCGACGTTTACGCCCTTGATCCTGATCGACGATTCCCGTTCGGCATCAGCCACGGCCTTCCTGATTGCATCGACGGTTTTATTGATATTGACGACAGTCGCCCGCTGGAGCCCCTCTGAATTGGAGCGCCCCTTTCCAAGGACGTTGAGCTTACCAACGTCATCCTTTTCGGCGACAACGACACAAACCTTGGTAGTACCTATATCGAGCCCGATTACAATATTGCTTTTCAGCATGAGATGTTTAATGTTCAATGATGTTCATCGGGGATTTCACTGCCTGCCGGCGTCGCTCCCCCTGCGGATTGTGCTGCGGGCTCTACCGGACTCTCCGGCTCTCTTGCAAACACTCTTTCCCGAAAACGAAGGTCGACCGACTCATAACAATCAATACCCTTTTTTGCAACAACCTTTTGCCAGAATATCTCGAATTTTTTCAATTTTTCCTTGAAGTTGCCGTCATTGCCGATAATAAATCGGATGGGAGAACCGGAGACGGCAAACCATGACTGATTGTTCGGTGAAAAATGGATTTCAGAGAGCAGCAGCCCTGCGTGTGAGGACTCGTCAAACGCCTTGAGAATATCTGCGAGCAGTCGCTGTTCGTCGGCTTTCAACCGGTTCGTCCCGTTCGCGGCATAGGTGTTGGCGCTTAAGCCATAAACCGGCGTGAGGCGATGAAACCGGCCGGATATTCCCTCGTCGGGAAGAAGCACGCCTTCGGTATCGATGATTTGGCGCACATCTCCGTTGAAGGCAAGCGCCGCCGGAAGACGCTCCCGTATCCTGACCCTCAGTATTCCGTTCAGCTCTTTGCTTGCCTGCATCTCCCTGATATAGGGCTCAGAGGCGAGCGCCTTGCTGATCTCTCCGATCCGGACCTCGTCCAGGATCCTGCCTTTGAACATCTGAAGACGTCCTTCAATCTTTTTCGCGGAAATAAGGGTCGTCCCGCTGACCACTACCCGGCTTACCGTCACCTTTTTTTTCCACTGTTCCGCATACCATGAGAGGGCCGCGATAGACGCTAACAGCATCACTACCGCCACCGTGATTACCGGAGTCGAGCCAAGGATACGGCGCGCCTTTCCTTTCGGAGATCCTTTGCCGGTCAGGGACGGCTCGGTTCCGAACTCAGGAAGCTGTTCATCGAACTGACCGCCATGCCCTTTTTTATGATGATGCTCTGAACGTTTCATCGTTACTGTTCTTGTTAATAGCCTACAAGAGTCAGATCGAGCTCAAGAGCCACCCCGAAACGAGAGTGAACCTCTTCTCTGGCCAGTCTGGCCAATTCGAGTACATCGCCTGACGTGGCACATCCGTCATTGACGATCGTGTTGGCATCGACCTCCGAAATCGAAGCCCCTCCAAGGCGTTTGCCCCTGAAACCACAAGCTTCGATCAGATTGCCGGCCGACGTCCCGTGAGCGTCCGTTGCATCCCCTGGAATCCTGAACACCCTTCCTGTCGCAGCCGCAGGCCTGGCCTGTTCTGAGGCCCTGTCTATGCGGGCTACTTCCAACGCCTTCCTCGCGGACTGCTTCTCTTTCGCTGAAAGCTTCTTCATCCGGAACCCCGCACCAAGAATCACATCCGCTTCGACCACCTGGGCCTGGTCTGCTGTCGACAACTCCCGGTTCTTCAGCCGCTTTACACGGCCGTTCCTCAGGATATCCACCCACTCTACATGATCGAGAATCCGGCGTCCAGCGATCCCGGCATTCCTCCGCAAAGCCCCTCCGACGGTGCCGGGAAGGCTTTCGAGCTGCTCCATCCCCCCAAGCGAGGCCTGCAGGGAGCGCTCGAGCAGCATCGGGACAGGAACCCCTGCATCAGCTTCGACGATGTCGCCGTCGATGGCAATGCGGTCGAGAAAATGGGTCGCGATAACCGCCCCCCGGAACCCCTTGTCGCTCACCAGAAGGCTATGGCCTCTGCCGAGTATGAAAAACGGAAACCCCAGTCCCTTGAAAAACCCGAAAGCCCTGGAGAGGTCCGAACGGTCTTTCGGCTTGACGAAAAAGTCCGCCGTACCTCCGATCCGGATCCCGGTATAGGGCGCCAGCGGTTCCGCTACGGCCACCGGCCCCCTGATCAGGCGTATGAGATCCTGGGTTGAAATCATGGCGCGTCCTGGCTTGCGTTCCCGAATGCCTCGCTGCAGAACCCGGCAAACTGCGTCGCCGTCTGGGTGATATCCCCTGCTCCCATGAACAGGATCAGCGTGCCCGGCGAGGCCTGCTCCCGAAGGAGGGTGAGCAGCTCCTCCCTGGCTTGTGCGAAAACGACGTTTTTCGCTCCGGCCCGCCTGACAGCTTCTGCGACCAGCTCACCGGTGACCCCCGGGAAATCGGATGCAAGCTCCCTCGACGGATAGATCCCTGCCACATAAACCATGTCTGCCCTGGAGAGCGCCCAACCGAATTCGTCGGCAAACTCTGCGGTTCTCGAAAACAGGTGCGGCTGGAAGACCGCGACGATCCGATGCTCTTTCCACCCCTCCCTGGCAGCCCTGACCGTAGCCTTGACCTCAGACGGATGGTGGGCGTAGTCATCGATGACGAGCATTCCGTCCGGGCCCTTGTACCTGATCTGGAAGCGGCGGCGCATACCGCTGTAACGCGCCAGGCCGGCAATGATCCGGGCAGGTTGAAGACCGATCTCCAGTCCGGTCGAAAACGCGGCCAGGGCATTGAGCACATTGTGCCGTCCGGGAACGCTGAGCCGTACGCCGGTATGGGTCTCGCCGAAGGCACGAACCGTAAATATGGATCCCGCCTCGTTAAGCTCGATATCGGAAGCCATGACGTCCGCGGGCTCATCGATGCCGAAGGTGGTGTACCTGCGGTTCAGTCGCGGAATGAGCCGCCTGATTTCAGGCCAGTCCACGCAACAGATGACCCGTCCGTAAAACGGGACCTTGTTGGCGAATTGTGCAAAGCTGTCCCGCAGCCCGTCCATGGTTCCATAGGTGTCCATGTGCTCGGATTCGAGGCTGTTGACGACGGCAATGGTCGGAGTCAGCTTCAGGAATGCCCGGTCGTACTCGTCAGCCTCGATGACCATGTACTTGCCTTCGCCGACCACCGTGCTGCCTTTCAGGAAATCCGAGACGCCGCCGATCATCACGGTCGGAGACTCCCCGGCATCGAGCAGCATGGTGGCGATCATGGCCGTGGTCGTCGTTTTGCCATGGGTCCCCGAAACGCAGATCCCGGATTTATAGCGCATCAGCTCCCCGAGCATCTCGTCCCGCTTGATCACCGGGATACCGAGCTTTTCGGCAGCCTGGATCTCGACATTGCTTTCAGGGCGAACCGCCGAGGAGTAGACGACAACATCGCTCTTGCCGACATGCTCCGCCTGATGGCCCTGATGAACGACCGCGCCGAGCTCTCTAAGCTTTTCGATCACCTCACCGGACGAAAGGTCCGATCCGCTGACCGAAAACCCCGATTTCAGCAGCAGTTCTGCAATGGCGCTCATGCCTGCACCGCCTATGCCGACGATATGGACGTTCCTCGTACTTCCCAGTTCCATTGAAGGGCTCTCCTTACTTTTTTGATAGCGCGATGATTCTTGCCGCCAGTTCTGCTGCGGCTCCGGGATGGCCCTGGCTCCTGCCCGACTCGCCCATGCTCCTGAGCGCATCCCTGTTTTCGACGAGGGCAAGGATGGTCGCAAACGACTCCTCATCCCCAAGCCTGTCGTCCTCGATCATGACCGAAGCCCCGGCTTTGACCATGGCAAGTGCATTATGCCGCTGATGGTCGGCGGCAGCATGGGGATAGGGTATCAGTACCGACGGTTTACCGAGGTTGGTAAGTTCGGCGAGCGTCGAAGCCCCAGCCCTGCAGACCACAAGGTCGGCGGCCGCATATGCCGGCCCCATCTGCTCGATATAGGGGGCGATCCACATCGTGCCGGAAGTAGATACCTTCTCACGGACCCGGTCGATATCCTGCCGTCCTGTCTGCCAGATCAGGTTGACTTTGCCGGACAAGCGGTCGCAGAACCGGAGCATGGCATTGTTGATCGAGCGAGCGCCGAGGCTTCCCCCGAACACCAGCAGCGTGGGAAGATCGCTTTCGAGTCCGAAACGGCTGCGGCACTCACGCTGATCCTCCGGGGCAAACTCCCTTGCCGGGTTTCCGGTAACGAACAACGACGAGGTCCGTTTGAAAAATCTCAGGCTCTCCGCAAAAGAGAGGTGAACCTCGGTGGCCATGCGCGCCAGAAGCCTGGTCGTCACACCGGGAAAAGCGTTCTGCTCCTGAATAAGGGTTTTGCGGCCCATCAGCTGCGCGGCCAGCAGTACCGGAGCGCTGACGTACCCTCCGGTTCCGACGACCACGTCGGGATTCTCACGACGGATGATCGCCGACGCCTGGACGATGGCCGATGCGAAATCAGCCAGCACTCCGACATTGGCCAGGATGTCGCGAACAGACCGACCACGCTTCAACCCCCTGGCGGGAAGGAGGTGCAGCCGGTAACCGAGCCGGGGCACCTCGGTGGACTCGATGCCGCGTGCCGTGCCGGCGAATGAAACCGAGACCCCGGGATCCGCTTTCTGCAGCTCGGCTGCCATGGCGATACCGGGATAAAGGTGGCCGCCGGTTCCCCCTCCTGCGAAAAGCACGTTCATTGCCCGCTCCCTTTCGATTCGAGAAGTGCCTGCGCCCTTGCCAACGCTTCAGCCTTTTTCTTGTAGCGGGAGATGCTGATCAGGATGCCGACGCCGAGCGAGTTGAACAGGAGCGCCGTGCCTCCGTAACTGATGAAGGGCAGGGCCACACCGGTGGTCGGCAGAAGATGGCTCGCCACAGCGATGTTGATGAAAGCAAACAGCGTGATCGCAATCGTGATTCCGGCAGCGACGTACCTCCCGAATATGTCGGGGGCATGCTTTGAAATGATGATGCCGCAGATGAAAAAGCCTGCGAACAGAGTCAGGATCACCAGGGCGCCGATAAACCCATACTCTTCGCCGATGACGACAAAGACGAAATCGTTGTATGAAAGCGGCAGATAGAGTTCCCGCTGCTTGCTGGCACCGATGCCGAGACCGAACAGGCCTCCGTTGCCGAGACCCAGCAGAGCCTGGCGAACCTGGTAGCTCAGTTGCTTTTCTCCGCCGCCGAACGCGACGAGGCGAGCGACGCGGTAGGGGGCTGCGATGGCGAACACCGCCGCAATCGGGATCAGAAGCAAACTTGTAGCAAGAAGGTGCTTGACGCTGATGCCGCCGATGAACATCATCGTGAAGCCGATAAGCGCGATGAGCGTCGCAGTGCTGAAGTTAGGCTCGAGAGCGACCAGCGTGACCACGGTCATAAGGAGGATCAGCATCGGGTAGTAGCCGGTCTGCAGATCCTTTATGTATGAACGCTTTTCACCGAGCAACCGGGCGAAATGGAAAATGATCGCATATTTGGCCAGATCTGAGGCCTGGAACTTCAGCGGGCCGATACCGAGCCAGCGGGCTGCGCCGTGAATGATGTGAACGAGCTTGAGCACAAGAAGTGAAGCAAGGAGCCCCATGCTGACGAACAGCAGCATCTTGCTGATCTTCCTGAAAAAATGGTAGTCCATGTTGCCAACGACCACGATGAGCACCATGCCGGCCACGGCGAAGCTCAGCTGTCGCCAGAGAAAATACTGCTGGTCGGAAAACTTCTCTTCCGCCCAGCCTGCCCCGCTGCTGTAAACCACGACGATCCCGATGCACATCAGGAAAGCGACGATCAGCAGGAGGAGTTTTCCTGCGACGCTTTCCCCCAGGCTCTGTGGGCCAAGATCCATCTCCTCCGGTTCGACGGACGAACCTGTGAGAGTAGTGAAGTCGAAGTTCAGCATGATGCCAATTCCCGGACAAGTTGCTTGAATTGCATGCCCCGATCCTCGAAGTTGCTGAACATATCGAAGCTCGAACATGCGGGGGAAAACAGCACGCTACTGCCGGGCGCCCCGGCCCGGGCGGCAAGAGTGACCGCCTCCCTGAGCGATTCGGCCGGATGGACCCTGACGATCCCCCTGAACGAATCCACGATCTTCTGGCGGGACTCACCGATGGCTACGATACAATCGACCTTCTCCCTGACCAAGTCGAAAAGGGGAGTGTAGTCATTGCCCTTGTCGCGGCCTCCGGCGATCAGCACCATCCCCCCCGGGGTCGCCTTTATCGCCTGTCGCATGGCATTGACGTTCGTCGCCTTCGAATCGTTGATCCAGTCGAGTCCACAGGCTGAACCGGCAAACTCCTGCCGATGCTCGACTCCGTTGAACTCCTCGAGGCTCCTGCCGATCACTGCTGCCGGAATACCTGCCGAACGGGCCGCCGCAACTGAGGCAAGCGCGTTATAGAGGTTGTGGTCTCCCCGGAAGCTCGGCTTCATGAAAGATTCGACCAGGATGATCTCCTCCTGCGCGCCATCAGTTCGTGCGACTATCGCCCCGTCTTCCACCGATACGAAATCGTCCGTCCCGTTCTCGAGAGTACCCGCTTTCAACCCGAACCGTACGACCCTGAATGGCCATGGCTTATGGCGATCGAAATGGTTTCGGAGCATCGGGTCGTCGTGATTGTAGATCAGCGTCTCCCCTTCGCCCTGTGCGGAATGGATCCGGAACTTTGTGCGTGCATACTCATCGATGTCGCCCCCGTACCGGTCCATGTGGTCGGGAGTGATGTTGGTAAGCACAGCGATGTCCGGCCTGAATGAGTAGCTCCGCTCGAGCTGGTAGCTGCTGAGTTCGAGCACGGCGATATCCTTCGGCCCCATCTCGAGGACCTTCGACGAGAAAGGCACCCCGATATTGCCGACGCTGAAAGCCTTGTATCCGCAGCGCAGCCCGTCCGCCTCGCAGATGCGATGGATGAGCGTGGCAGTCGTCGTCTTGCCGTCCGTGCCGGTGATTCCGATGATCCGTGCAGTGCAGAACCACGAAGCCAGCTCGATCTCGCTGAACACAGGGAGGGAACTTTCATCCATGTCGTGAAGCACCTGCGCGGTCTGGGGAATTCCGGGACTCACGATGCAGAACTCGGCGTCGTGCACCCGACCGGAATGGCCCCCCTGCTCGAAGGGAACTCCGAGCGTCCGGAGAAAATCCTGCGCTTCAGGGACGATCGCTCCGAACTCGCTCACGAAAGGGCGTGCGCCAACTTTTACGAGCAGCTCCGCCGCAGCGAGCCCGCTTTTTCCGGCGCCGAGGACCGACACCGATTTCCCATACAGTACTTCCGGATTCACGTTATCTAAGTTTCAGGGTCATTAAGCTTGTAAGGAACAGCAGGATGGTCACGATCCAGAACCTGATCACGATTTTCTGTTCGGCCCATCCCTTCAACTGGAAATGGTGGTGGAGCGGCGCCATGAGAAAAATCCTCCGCCCCTCCCCAAACCGCATCTTGGTGTACTTGAACCAGGCGACCTGCACGGATACTGAAAGGGTCTCCACAAAGAAGACTCCCGCCAGGATCGGCAGCAGCAACTCCTGCTTGATCATGAGCGCAATGACGGCGATGGCGCTGCCGATAGCCAGCGATCCGGTATCGCCCATGAAAATCTCGGCCGGGTTCGAGTTGAACCAGAGAAATCCTACGCATGCCATGACGATGGCCATGCAGACGATGGTGATATCGCCCGCGCCGGAGATGAACGGAATGCTCAGGTAGCCCGCATACACCGCATTGCCGGCAAGATAGGCGAAGCCTCCCAGCGCGAACACCACGATTGCCGAGTTTCCGGCAGCGAGCCCGTCGAGTCCGTCAGTCAGGTTGACGGCATTGGAAACCGCCGTAATGATGAAGATCACGACCGGGATGTAGAAAACCCCGTAATCGAGGGTGATCTTCTTGAAAAAGGGTACCGTCGTCTTGGAAAGCAGGACTGAAAAGGCCGGGTCGTGCCATGTATAAACCCCGATGATCAGGCCGAGTATTATCTGGCCGATGAGCTTGTATTTACCGGCAAGGCCTCCCTTGATCTTCATCACGACCTTGCGGTAATCGTCGATGAATCCGATGAGTCCCATCCAGAACATGGCGAGCATGATCAGCCAGACATGGGGGTCCTCAAACCTGGCCCAGAGCAGCGTTGAAACCTCGACCGCAAAAATGATCAGCAGGCCGCCCATCGTGGGCACATCCTTTTTCTTGCGGTGCTCCGGCGGAGCCTCCTCCTTGATCGGCTCGATGAACCTCGACTTGAGAAACCGGATGAATCCCGGACCGGCGAGCAGGGTGATCAGCAGTGCCGTAATGGCAGCCGCGCTCGCCCGGAAAGTCAGGTACTCTATGACGCCCATTCCGGGCGGATTGAACAGTTCGTTTATGTACTTGAGGAGGTAGTAAAGCATCCTTCAGGTTATCCTTGTGTTTTCTGCTTCATGAGCGTTTCGGCGGCCAGTTCGAGCCTCATGCCCCGTGACCCCTTGAAGAGCACCGCATCGCCCGGCCTGACATATCCTGCGAGAAACCCGTTCAGGTCGTCCATCCGCTCGAAATGCCCGAGGCAGCGGTCACCGCCCTGCGTGCATATGATCCCGGCCATCTGTCCATAGGTGCAGCATGCGTCGACAGGCACCTGCCGAATATACCTGCCGATATTTTCATGTTCAAACGTCGAAGTGTCGCCGAGTTCGAGCATGTCGCCGAGCACGGCTATCTTCCTGCCGGTGCACTCCAGGCCTGCCAGCGTATCGAGGGCGAATCGCACGGAGTCAGGGTTGGCGTTGTAGGTATCGTTCAACACCACGATGCCTCCCCCTTCCAGAAGTTCCATCCGCTTCCACCCTTTTGCCGGCATCAGCGATCCGAGCCCCTTGGCGATCTTTTCCGGACCGAGCTCGAAATGGCTCCCGACGGCTGCGGCGGCCACGGCGTTCACCACGTTGTGGCGACCGATGAAGTTCATCGACACCGGCTGACGGCCCGTGACCGAACAGAGCGTGAACGAAATCCGGCCGACCCTGTCCGTCGTGACCCCTTCGGTCCACCATGCGACGAGCGGCGCCTGGGTCGTGCCGTAACAGACTTTTCGTGAAAGCCCCGCGCCGGCCGCATTGAGACGACGGTCATCGACGTTGACGAAAGCCATACCTCCGGTGCGGTCGAGATAACGGTACAATTCAGCCTCGGCTTCGGCAACGCCGTCGAGGCTGCCGAAAAATTCGAGGTGCTCATGGCCTATGTTGGTCAGGAGGCCGTGGGTCGGCCTGGCGATCGAAACGAGGAGCTCCATCTCGCCGGGATGGTTGATGCCCATTTCGACGACAGCCATTTCCGTATCGTGACGCATCTGCAGGAGGGTCAGCGGCACACCGAGATGGTTGTTGAGGTTTCCACGGCTCATGTGCGTCGAAAATCCCGTCGAAAGGACGGCGGCGATCATCTCCTTGGTAGTGGTCTTCCCGTTGCTTCCGCCGACGCCTATGACCGGTATATCGAATCTTTCGCGATAGGAAGAGGCCAGTTGCTGCAGTGCTGCCACAGGATCGTCAGCCACAAGGAACCTGCGCCCGGCATCGCTGAACGGCCCGCCGTTCGCGTCGAACCACTCCCTGGACACAACGGCCCATGAGGCCCCGCTGGAAAAGACCTCGCCGATGTAACGATGACCGTCGGTCCGCTCACCGGGAAGGGCGACGAAAACCGCACCTTCGACCGCCTGACGCGAATCGATCACGACGACCGGATCCATGAGCTGATATCGCTCATCGACATCCCCTGCAACGATCCGTCCTGCCCGATTCAAATCGCTGTATGTCAGCGCACCTTTCATAACTGCTCCTTGACTTCCGTTGCCGACTGCCGGTTTTCAAGGCAGGCGGCGAGTGTCTCCCGGTCGGAGAAATGCAGTTTCCTGCCCCCGACCTCCTGATATTGTTCATGTCCCTTTCCTGCTACGAGCAGGATATCACCCTGTTCGAGACCGGCGACAGCTTGCCGGATGGCTTCTGCCCGGTCTGCAATCCTGAGATGGTCGTGCCCTGTCATCCCGGCTTCGATCTCGTTGAGGATCGATTCGGGATCCTCGTCCCTTGGGTTGTCGGATGTCAGGATGACCCTGTCGGCCAATTCGACGGCGATTCTTCCCATCTCCGGCCGTTTCTGCCTGTCGCGGTTCCCTCCGCAACCGAAAACCACGACGAGGTTCGAGCCCGAAGGGGTGATGTCGCGCAACGTTTCGAGCGCCTTCTGGAGGGCGTCGGGCGTATGTGCGTAATCGACGACTGCACACCTGCTCCGGTCGGGACTCCATATCCGCTCCATCCGGCCATCGACGGCGTCCGCTCCGGCAAGCCCCCTGAGGGCCGCTTCGGGATCGATACCGAGCCCGATTCCTACGGCAAACGCTTCAAGCATATTCATGACATTGAAAGCACCCGGCAGGGAAACCTTCATCGGCAGCTTCTCGCCGCGGAAAGAGACCATCGCAAGGCTTCCTTCGACCGTCATTCCGGAAATTTCCGCCACAAAACGACGGTCGGGCTCACAGGCTCCGGCTTCATCTCCGGCAGAACAGCAGAATACCCTGTCCGCGGGGAGCTTTCCGGCCATGAGTGCCGCCTGGGGATCGTCGAAGTTGAACACTCCGAATCCGTCATCGGTCAGTTGATCGAAAAGCATGCGCTTGGCTTCGGCGTACTGCTCCATGCTCTCGTGAAAGTCGAGATGCTCTGGAGTGAGGTTCGTGAAAACTCCTGCGCGGAACCTGATGCCGTGCACCCTGTCGAGCACCAGAGCATGGGACGAAACCTCCATGACCGCCGCCCTGCATCCGGCATCGAGCATCTGGCGGAACAGGCCGTGCAGGCCTGATGCCTCTGGAGTGGTCCGCTCCAGCGCGATGTCGCGGCTGCCGATCCGGCAAAGTCCCGTCCCGATGTATCCTGCCGGAACTCCCGCCGCGTTGAGCATCGATGTGATGAGCCGGGAGGTCGTGGTTTTGCCGTTGGTGCCGGTCACGCCGATGATCATCAGTTGGTCCGATGCGTTGCCGAAAAAGATCCTCGACGCATCGGCAAGGGCCTTGCGGGCATCCCTCACGAGAATGTACCGCACGGAAGACCTGCAGAGTGAAGGATACTCTTCGCAAACAACTGCGACAGCGCCGGCATCGATCGCTCCGTCGATATGGCGATGACCGTCGGTCTTGAACCCTCGCACGGCAACGAACAGCGCCCCCGGGACAACCTCCCGCGAATCGCAGGTCACGCAGGTGACTGAATTAACGCAGCCGTCCCCCCGGCCTCCCAGCACCCCGCCGATACCGGCAATGATTTCATCGAGCAGCGCCATCGGCCGCTCCGCATTCGTTTTCATCGTTCACTCTCATTGAGGCTTCCTTGCAAGGCTCACGCTTACCTTTGTCTCTTTCTGTACCTTCGTTCCGGGCGCAACGCTCTGCGATGTGACAACCCCGTCCGCGTCACCCGTATGCACCATCTGCAGTCCATTCCATTCAAGCAGCCGCGACGCTTCCCGAATCTTGAGCCCCTTCAGCTCAGGAACGACGACCGTCGTTATCCGGTCGAGATTTGCCTTTTCTGCCGATTTCATGTTCAACCGGCTCTGCATTTCCCGTGAGCAGGCCACCGACCGGCCGCAAACCCTCGAAAAGACCGGCGCTGCAACCGCTGCCGCATAATAAGCCGTCTGGGGCTCATCGACAACGATAATCACGGCATACTGCGGGTTATCGGCTGGAAAAAATCCGACGAATGTCGACAGATAGGAGCGCTTCCCGTGATAACTGCCGGTGAACTTCTGCGCCGTACCGGTCTTGCCGGCAACCTCGATGCCCTCGACGGCCGCGGAAACACCGGTACCTTTCTCGACGACCGCCCTGAAATACTCCTTCGCCATATAGCGGGCCGTTTCCGGTTTTACTGCCTGAACCACCTTCTGGGGTTCGGTAGCCTTGCGGGGACGGCCGTCACGGTCGATGAAGCGCTTGATGATGAACGGTTTCATGCGGAGACCGTCGTTTGCGATCGTCGCATACGCCTGAAGCACCTGAAGCGGTGTCGCCATGACCTGATATCCGTACCCCATCCAGGGAAGCGTCGTCCTGTCCCATTTCGGGATATCCTTGAGAATGCCGCTCGACTCGCCGATAAGCCCGACCCCGGTCTTCTTTCCGAAACCGAGCGCGCTGGCATACCTGTAGAAAGTTTCAGGGCCCTCCTTCATGGCTGTTGTCGCCGCTATGATATTGCTCGACTGCATGATCGCCTCCTTGAAAGTAATCATCCCGAGCGGCTCATGGTCGGTGATCACACGGTCGTAGACCGGTAACGATCCTTGGTGGCCGTCAACCATCTGCGATGCCTTCCAGTTCAGAACTTCTGTAGCTCCGGAAGCCATAACGATCTTGAACGTCGAGCCTGGCTCGAACATATCGGTCACCGCCCGGTTTCGCATCTGGTCGCTGGTCACCGTACTCCGCCGGTTCATGTCGAAGGAGGGATAGTTGGCCATGGCGATAATCTCTCCGCTCCTCACGTCCATGACGATTCCCGCTGCAGCCGTTGCCTTGAAGTTCATGACCGCCTGCATGATCTCATCCTCCACGATCCCCTGGACATCGGCATCGATAGTCAACTCGACATCGTTTCCGCTCAGCGGTTCGATCTGCTCGGCATCAGGAGCCGGATAGCTCTCGCCTGTCGCCGAGCGCTGGAAAATCCGAATGCCGTCACGGCCTCGAAGCTCGCCGTCCAGTTGCTTCTCCAGGCCGCTGATGCCCCGGTCATCGCGATCGGTAAAGCCGATGATCTGGGACGCGATGTTCAGGTAGTAGCGCTGCTGCTCACGACGGAAGCCGACGCCCTTGAACTTCTCGGTCATCAGTCCGGCGGCCTTGGCCACAGGAATGTTCCGTTCCAGCCAGACGAACCGTTTTTCGCGTTTGAGCAGATCGAGGTAATAACGTTTGCTCCTTCCGAAAGTGGCAGCAAAGTTTTGGGCGACTTCATCAGGGTCCTGCACGTGAAGCGGATCGGCATAAAAAGAGATGCTCTCGATACTTTCGGCGAGCTGACGGCCGTTCCTGTCGAAAATCCTTCCCCTGCGGGCTTTTTCGGTTACAACGATCTCATACTGGCGACTCGCCTTTGCCCGGTACTTCTTGACATCAAAAACCTGGATGCCGAGCAGCTTCAGGACGATGGCGACGAAAAACACCGCCATGAGCAACATCATAATGCCCAGCCGCTGGCCGAATTCCCTCTCGCTGGTGCCCCCGGCGTATTCTATTGAGGGATCTTCGTTCATGAAATCATCGCTGGGGTTATCCGTTCGTCAAGGTTCAAGGTCGACCGGCGGAACTGCCGACGAGTTGAGGCCGAGCGCCTGTGCATACCCTGAAATGTTATGGATGCTCTGAAGCTCGCTTGCTTTCAGCACCTGGGCGGTACTGATGCTGGTGCTTATCCGGAGCTGCTCGCGAAGCTGCTCATTGCGCTTCGAAAGCTCCTTGATCGCAAGCGTGTTGTAAATCTGAAACAGAAGAAGCGCGGTGGCGGCGATAAGGTACAAAAAAGTCCTGAGGCGCAAAATCGCCGCGATATCGAATACCTCTCCTGAAGCACTTGACGTTCTTGACGGTGCGGAATACTCCGGTTCCGGCTCGAATCGGCCGTAAGGCTGCTGGCCAAGAACCTCAACGCCTGCAAGCTCATAGCCGACGACGGCGCTTCGGTCTTGCTGCCT
Source organism: Chlorobaculum sp. (assembly GCA_035560975.1). GTDB lineage: Bacteria > Bacteroidota > Chlorobiia > Chlorobiales > Chlorobiaceae > Chlorobaculum. The sequence goes on from DATMYL010000134.1 coordinate 33,963, forward strand.
GAAAAGCTTCCCCGTCTTTCCTACCAGACCGGCAAACGAACTTCCGACAGATTTCATGGGACTCACGGTCCACCTCCTCTTTCTACAGTTTTTCGACGACTCTGAGACGGGCGCTTCTCGACCTTGGATTGCGCCTGATCTCCTCCTCTTTGGCCAATACCGGTTTTTTCGTCACGAGGAGCGCCTCTGCCGGCGCAAGCGGATCCCTGATCGCCAGTCCTTTCGGGCCCCAGTCTGCCGTTGCCCTGGCTGCAAAAAAGCGCTTCACGATCCTGTCCTCGAGTGAATGATAGCTGATCACGGCAAACCGGCCGCCTGGAGAAAGCACTGAAAATCCCTCTTCGAGCGCTCGTTCCAGCACGCCAAGCTCGTCGTTTACTTCGATGCGCAATGCCTGGTAAATTCTTGACAACGTCTTGATGGCGAGGTCTTTTCTCGGGCAAGCCCGCCTGACCACTTCGGCAAGTTCGCCGGTCGTCAGGATCGGCGCTCCGGCCCTCGACGTGACCAGGGTCCTTGCGATCCTTCCGCCGAGCGGCTCTTCGCCATAACGGAGGAAAAGTCGCGTCAACGACCGCTCATCGTATTCGTTGACGATATCGGCCGCCGTGACCGGCCCGTCCGGATCCATCCTCATGTCGAGCGGTCCGTCCCTGAGATAGCTGAAACCCCGGCCCGGGGTATCGATCTGAAACGATGAAACCCCCAGATCGAGGAGCAGCCCCATAACCGGAAGCCCCTGTCCGATTCCTTTGCCGACCGACGTCACGATCTCCCGAACCGTGCTGAAGTTTCCCCTGACCAGGGTACTCATGTCGCCATACGCCTCGAGCTTTGCAGCCGCCGCTTCAAGTGCATGGCTGTCCTGGTCGATGCCGACAAGAAGAGACCTTCCTTCAAGCGAGCTGAGCATCCTGAGCAACAGCAACGAATGACCTCCGCCGCCAAGCGTGCCGTCGACGTAAATTCCCGGACGGGTTACCAGAAGCGACGTCGACTCTTCGGCCAGGACCGGCTCATGGTAACTATGGATATCCGCGGCCTCAGACATATCGTCCGGCAAGCTGGGCAAACCTGCCCGAATTTTCGCTCAGAAGCTGCTCAAGCCGTAAAGGATCCCAGACGATCATCTTCGCATTGGCGCCGATGATGACGGCCTCCCTGTCGATTCCGGCATGCTCCAGCATCTCGCGGGAAAGGGCGATCCTGCCGGATCGATCCAGCTCAGTCTGGTCGAGCCGTGCATAGATCATTGTGGTCAGGAGGCGCTCTTCAGGATTGAAATCGGAAAGTTTCAGCAGTTGCCGCTCTTTCTCGCCCCAGACCGAGGGCTCGTAAAGCTCGAGCGAACCGTCATCGGCTTTAAGCACGTAGAGAACCTGCTCCCGCACCGGTGAGCCCGCACTGGTCTCATCCCTCTGCAGAAGGACTTTTCGCCGGAACCGGGCCGGAATCAGAAGCCGCCCTTTCTCGTCGATAGTATGTTGTTCTCTTCCGATAAATCCGGGCATAAACACCCCATTTTGTCCCACTTTTCCCCACATTAAATGTATACAATCGGAAGTTCAAAAAAAATAGTAGACTCCCCTTCGGGATGAGATTCCGAAGTAATAAAATGCAGACTGACGATGGCAGCAATTTGCCGGGAGACCGTCGTTGACGGGTACAACCTCATACACAAGCTCTGGAATCCCGGCAGCGGAGAATCGATGGCGGCCCTGAGGGAGCGGATCGAGCTTTTGCTTTCGGCATACCGGCGGAAGACCCGCAGGCATGTTACTTTAGTCTATGACGGCGGGGCGGGCCCGAAACCCCTTTCGGTCGGCGGGGCCATCGAAGTGATATTCAGCGGCTCGTCCAGGACTGCAGACCGCTGGATCGTCGATCATGTCAAATCGATAGGCTCCCGCGCCGATCTGGTAAGCGTCGTCAGTTCAGATCTCGAAATCCGCCGTTATGTCATCGCATGGGGCGGACAATGGAAAAGTTCCGAAGCGTTCATCGAAGAGCTGGAAAGCATGGGAATCCTTGACACCGGGAAAGTCCGGCAGGGAAACCGACGCACCGCCGAAAGCTCGATGAAAAACGGAACGCAGCAAATCAGTGATGCCGAGGTCGAGCGCTGGCTCCAGCTCTTCGACAAGAAGAAATGAGCGGCACAAACTCCGACAATTTCTTCGGACAATTTCTTATTATTAAAAGGCAATTTTATTTTTATTACCGTAAGCGGTTCAAGTATGAGGCGGATGACGCGAAACAGCTGCATAACCTCAGAAAAGAGTTAACCAGACGGGCACTCAAATCTTATTCTTCACTTCCCCTGCTTTTCAACGCGGGGTCCCATGAGGATTTCGAGCAGCGGCCGAAGATGCTGTCCCAAGCGCACAATAGATTTAAAACAGTGACCATATAATTAGAGCTCCTCTTGAGAGAGTTAATTACGGATCCCCTTAACAGACGACTTATCATGTCCGACAGCAGTGCAAACAATAACGACCACTGGCGTGAACTTGAAGAATGGCGAGGAAAAATCGATTCCATCGACAGACAGCTTGCCTCCCTCCTTTGTCAGCGCCTGCTCTTCGCCGGCAACATCAGCGCCGTAAAAACAAGGATCGGGGAAACCGTCCTCCAGCCGGAGCGTGAGAAAGAGGTGCTCAACAATGTGCTCAGCCAGACGGAATCACCTATGGTGGGACAGGCTCTCGAGCGGATCTACCACTGCATACTGAATGAATCCCGCCTGATCCAGCATGAATGCAAAGGCGAACAGCAAAGCCTTACCTCCCGATAACAGATCCGGTCCCCGATGCCCCGATCCCTCTCTTTTGTGCGTTCAGCAACGGCAAGGGTAATCCTTTCTGCCGTCGCGACACTCGCGATAGCAATCCTTTTCCTGCCCGGAATCAACTCCGTCCGGACGGAGGGCGCCCCGGCAACGATCAACATCCATCGCGGCACCGGATTCAGGCAAATCGTGGACAAGCTTCAGGACGCGAAGGTGATCCGGTTCCGATGGCCGCTCCTGGTCACAGGGACGATTTTCCCTGAACTGCACAAAATCAAACCTGGCAGATACAGCGTCCCCCTGAACCTCTCCACCTTCAGCCTGCTGCAGCATCTGCACTCCAGCCCCCAGGACGAAGTGCAACTCATGATACCGAACGGGATCGAACAGAGAAAGCTCGCAGGAATCATCGCCGCGAACCTCGATATTGATTCGACGGCCTTCATGGCGGCATCCAGGGACCCGAAATTTCTCGTTTCACTCGGCATTAAAGGAGAAAGTACCGAAGGCTATCTCTTTCCGGGCACCTACAATTTCCCCTGGGCAAGCACCCCCACGGAGGTGATCGCCTTCCTGACCGGACAGTTCAGGGCCTTTTACTCGGACAGCCTGAAACAGGCTGCATCGAAAGCCGGAATGAACGAACGCCAGTTGCTGACGCTGGCATCGATCGTCGAGGCGGAGACTCCGATCGATGAGGAAAAACCGGTCATTGCCAGCGTTTACCTGAACCGCCTGAAAAAGAACATGCGACTGCAGGCAGATCCGACCGTTCAGTATGCTATTCCCGGCGATTCGCGGCACCTCTATTTCAAAGACCTCGAAATCGACTCTCCTTACAACACCTATCGCCATGAAGGCCTCCCTCCCGGCCCGATATGCAACCCCGGGCCTGCATCGATCCGGGCCGTCCTGAACCCGGCAAAAACCAGCTTCATCTATTTCGTCGCTACGGGCAAGGGCGGACATGCATTCTCCTCGACGCTTGCAGGGCATGCAGAAAACATCCGTCGATACCGTGCCGCACGACAGGGATAAGCGGAAGGCTCCTTTACAACATGATCTCAGATGAACGTCGACCTCTTTATTTGAGATACCGGAGATTATGTATATTCAGTCAGGTCGATTTTTTTAGACTTAACCAACCAACTCACAAGGGAAATGCAGAAAAAGACGTTGTCTGACATATCGTTACAGGGAAAAAGGGTCTTGATGCGTGTGGATTTCAACGTTCCGCTCGATCAGGACAGAAAAATCACCGACGAAAAAAGGATCGTGGAGGCCCTGCCTTCGATCCGGAAGGTAATCGAAGAGGGCGGACGGTTGATCCTGATGTCGCACCTCGGCAGACCAAAAGGCAAGGTCAACCCTGAATTCTCCCTTGCTCCTATCGCCAAACGCCTTGCTGAGCTTATCGATAGCCCGGTAACCATGGCAAAAGATTGCATCGGCAACGAAGTCATGCAGCAGGCCCTTGCCCTCCAGGACGGCGAGGTACTAATGCTCGAAAATCTTCGTTTCCACGCCCAGGAAGAGGCGAACGATCCGGATTTTGCCAAGGAGCTCGCATCACTTGGGGAAGTCTATGTCAACGACGCATTCGGCACCGCTCACCGGGCGCATGCCTCCACCGAAGGCATCACCCACTACGTTCAGACATCGGTTGCCGGCTACCTGATCGAGAAAGAACTGCGATACCTCGGCACCGCGCTCAACAATCCTCAGCGCCCGTTCGTAGCCATTCTCGGCGGATCGAAAATTTCAGGCAAGATCGACGTGCTGGACAACCTTTTCAGCAAGGTTGATACCGTACTGGTCGGCGGAGCGATGGTCTTCACCTTCTTCAAGGCACAGGGCATGGCTGTCGGTAATTCGCTCGTCGAAAACGAGAAGCTGGAACTCGCCCTTTCCCTTATCGAGAAAGCCAAACAGATGGGCGTAAGGCTGATCCTCCCTGAAGATGTCGTCGTAGCAAGAGAGATCACTGCTGATGCGGCCTCGCATGTCGAACCGGTGACCGCCATTTCCGACGGACTGATCGGCCTCGACATCGGGCCTGAGACCATCAGGACTTTCACAAGGGAGATCCTTGCAGCCAAGACCGTCCTCTGGAACGGCCCCATGGGCGTTTTCGAAATCGATCAGTTTGCCGCAGGCACTTTTGCCATGGCTCAGGCGCTTGCCGATACGACCGCAACAGGAGCTGTAACGATCATCGGCGGCGGAGATTCCGCTGCTGCGATCGCAAAAGCAGGGCTCTCTGACAAGGTAACACACGTCTCGACCGGCGGTGGCGCGAGCCTCGAGTTCCTCGAAGGCAAGGAACTGCCGGGTATCGCAGCACTGAACGATTAAGATCGGCATTGCATTAAGTCACCATACGTTGCGCCAGTAAGCGACGCCAAAGACAAACCACTCTGAATGAGCCGTAACGACCAACCATTCATGCCCGGAGGCTTCCAGGTGATGCCTCCGGCAATCAAGACAATCATCATCGCCAATGTGGTGGTGTTTCTGTTCCAGAACACGCCAATCGGCCAGATGCTGACTGCGCTCGGAGCGTTATGGCCTGTTGCGTCCCTGAATCCTGAGGGCTACTCCTTCCATTTCTGGCAGCCCTTCACCTATATGTTCATGCACGGGGGCATGACACACCTGTTCTTCAATATGTTCGCCCTCTGGATTTTCGGCGCCGAAATCGAAAACTACTGGGGTACGAAGCATTTCACCACCTATTACCTCGTCTGCGGCATCGGTGCAGCCGCGATAAACCTCCTTGCGACCGTCGGTGACCCCTATCCCACCGTCGGAGCTTCCGGGGCCATCTACGGCGTTCTGCTCGCGTTCGGCATGATGTTTCCCGAACGCTACATTTTCCTCTACTTCCTGTTCCCTGTGAAGGCGAAATATTTCGTCGCCGGCTATGCCCTGATCGAGTTCATCTCCGGTCTTGGCAGCAGGGGCATGGGCAGCGGCAGCAACATAGCCCACTTCGCCCACCTCGGCGGGATGCTTGTCGGATTTATCTACATCATTGTCAAACGCAATGAATGGTCGATCAGCCAGTGGTTCCGCAAGAGTTTAGGTTCCGGTCGAAAGAAAAGCGGACCGACGCTCTGGCAGGGCGGCACTAAAAATGAGGATGCGAGCGAGGCTGAAATCGATGCGATTCTCGATAAAATTTCAAGCAGGGGATATGAGTCGCTGACCGCAGAAGAGAAGCGCAAACTCCTGAAAGCCGGCCGTCGCTGATAAGCGTTCTCACAAAACAGCTGCAAGCCGTCGCTGTAAATATATTAATCTTAGAGCCTCCCCCCTGGGGGCGCCAAGCTCCATCTTGGCATTGTTCTGCTATAAATCCACCACCGCAATGCAGGTTTGGAACTCTTGCCTTGCGCCTCAAGAGACGAACTGGAACTCGCCGCCTCCGACTCGGCAATCCAGAAAAGCTGCCTTATCTTGACTATTGAGACAGCC
>DATMYL010000135.1:0-9881 GCA_035560975.1 Chlorobaculum sp.
TGGTCGGGACGACGGACATTCTAAACTCTTACATTCCAGTTCCCCCAGGATTCAGCCTCACATATTCAGGCGGGGTTTAGCCCGACGGACATTCAGACATCTTACATTCCAGTTGGAGGCTGTCTCAGAAGGATAGTCACCTCATTTCAAATCGAAACAACGGAGGAGGCTGTCTCAAAAGTCAAGATGATGCCGATTCATTGCATTGCCGGGAACGCCAAGCTCCAGCTTGGCATTATCATGGATAATCAAAAAGACTCTGCATCAACGCTACCAGACATAATTTTTACCCTTTCTTTGAATAATCCAGAGCTCGCTTATGAATTGCCGAGCTGGAGCTCGGCGTTCCCAGTGTTTTGGCGTTCCTGATTTTCTTTTGAGACAACCTCTTCATTCGTGCTTATTTTCTTTCCCAACGGTCACGTTCGGAATCGCCGCCAGGACCAGGCCGACCTTCAGAACCTCGCCGCTCTTCGGGTGCCCGTCGTTCATCCGGTGCCCGCCGCCGCTCATCCGGTGCCCTCCGTCCTTCCTGGCCGCGCTGGCCATCACGATTACGCCACTGATCGCGATCCATCCTGAACCTGTTGTCCCAGAACCCCCTGTCATGATTACGATACTCGATATCACGACGCCGGTGGATATCGTCCCAACTGTGCCGGCCTATCGAAGGAGGAAGCTCGTCACGCCTCATTCGCCCCCACGGCCCCCTGTAATCGCGAGACCTGTACCAGTATCCGTTACGATAGACGAAATAGTAATCCCCGTAGTAGAGGACATCATAAGGCCCTCCATAGGATACCGCAAACCCGTAGTCATCCAGATAGATGAAATCCGGCCTGATTTCAAGTGAGACATCCGGGCCGCCCCTCACACCCATGGCTAACGGAACACCCGCCCTGACTTCTGGTTGAGGATAAAAAAGGAACAAACCCGAAATTCCGAATGCCAGCAAGATCTGTTTTTTCATGGTTCCTCTCCTTTTATAAGTTGAAAACACATCATGGTCTTCTGCGCAAGGGGAAGTACATAACTGTATCATATACCTGTTCCTGACTCAATTCGTGCCGCTCCTCTTCTTACTTTCCTGCAATCGGCGCCATCGGCTTTACAAGGACAGAATCGGTTTGCTTTCAGAGCTATTCATGCTTAAGGTTATCTTATTGCATCAGCAGGTCATTAAACTCGACCAGGAAGTTCCATGCCTCACATCCGGCCCAGATCTTCGATACCTTCGCTGCTCGACCTCGTCGAACAGGGAGAGGGTCTGAACGTCGAGTTCAAACGCCTCATCCATTCCGCCCCTAAAATCGCCAGGTCTATCGTGGCGTTCGCCAACACGTCGGGCGGGGTGATCCTTATCGGGGTGGACGATGACAGCCGGATAGTCGGCATACAGAGCGAAAAGGAGACCCTTCAGGTGATTGATGAAGCCCTGAGGCATCACATCGAACCCCGACTGCAAGTCGAAGTAAGTGTCGAGGAGTACAAACGTCGCATGGTGCTTCTGGTCGACATCCCTGAAAGCTCTGACAGACCTCATTTTCACATCGAGCAGGTCATCTGCCAGGAGAGCGGCAAAAGAACGCTGGAACGACGCGTCTTCATCCGCGAAGGCAGCCATAACAAGACAGCCACCGAAGACAGGATCGCGCTCATGATTTCGTCGAAAGCTCCGATCAGAATTTCATTCACAGAGCGTGAACGCCGTCTTCTCGACTACCTGACGGCTCATGAGCTCATTACTGCGGATCAGTTCGCCGAAGGAGCCGGCATTCCCGTGGAAGAAGCCCGCCGCATTCTGGTTTCGCTCGTCAGATCGGGCACGCTGCGACTCGTGACCGAAGGAAAAATCAGTTTCTACGCATTGGCAACCCGGTGACCGCGCAAATACACATCCTTTCAGCGATTTAGCATCCTACAATATTGTATAATATTTTTAGGCAACTTTTTTATTTCACCGAATTTTTTTAAGTTATAATTATGAGTATGACGACATTACATCAGCAATACCATTTCCCGCCATGACCCGACTGTTCGACAACTATGACGCTCTCCCCGACAGGTTTTTTGACGAGGTTATCTCGCGGGATGGCACGCCGAGAGTTCATTATGAAAAAATGATGCGGAGGTTCACCCAGCTGTCGCCCGAGGATATACGGGCAAGACGCGAGCTGGTGAACATCTTCTTCCGGAACCAGGGCATCACCTTTACCGTTTACGGAGTGGACGAGGGTATCGAGCGCATCTTCCCCTTCGATCTGATCCCGAGAATCATCCCAGCTCCTGAATGGGAGAGCATCGAACGAGGCCTGATCCAGCGCATCACCGCGCTCAACGAGTTCCTGTCCGATATCTACCAGGGCCAGAAAATCCTTAAAGACAAGGTCGTTCCTGCCGACCTGGTACTCGGAAGCAAGCATTTCAGTCGAGAGTTCGTCGGTGTCAGGCCTCCTCTCGGAGTTTACATCCACGTCACCGGAAGCGATCTCATCCGCGATGCCGAGGGGCGTTATCTCGTGCTCGAAGACAACCTCCGTACTCCCAGCGGCGTCTCCTACATGCTGCAGAACCGTCAGGCCATGAAAAAGGCCTTCCCTGTGCTTTTCGACCAATACAAGGTCCGGCCGGTGGACAGCTACCCGCAACAGCTCCTCCGTACGCTGCAGGAGATCAGCCCGTCGCCGAAACCCGATCCGAAGGTGGTCGTACTCACACCGGGCATCTACAATTCGGCCTACTTCGAGCACAGCTTCCTCGCCCAGCAGATGGGCGTACAGTTGACCGAGGGACGCGATCTGGTGGTCAACAACAACAAGGTATACACCAGGACGACGCGGGGCCTGCAGCGTGTCGATGTGATCTACCGGCGTGTCGACGATGATTTCATCGATCCGCTCGTATTCAGACCCGACTCGAAGCTCGGCGTAGCGGGGCTGATCAACGCCTACAGGAAGGGCAACGTCACCCTGGCCAACGCCATCGGCACCGGCGTGGCTGACGACAAGGTGATCTACAGTTTCGTGCCTGACATCATCAGATACTATCTCGGCGAAGAACCGATCCTCGACAACGTCGAGACCTGGCTGGCAAGCAACCCGAAGCACCTCAAACACATCCTCGCAAACCTCGACTCGCTCGTCGTCAAGGCAGCTAACGAGTCTGGCGGCTACGGCATGCTGGTCGGCCCCGAATCGACTGCCGCGGAGCGCGAGAAGTTTGCCGAAAAGATCGTGGCGAACCCACGAAACTATATCGCACAGCCGACCATCTCCCTTTCACGCCATCCGAGCTTTTTCAACGATACGGAGATCGGGGCTTGCCATATCGACCTCCGGCCTTACGTCCTGTACGGCAAGTCGCCGGTCATCGTACCTGGCGGCCTGACCAGGGTGGCCCTGAAGCGGGGGTCGCTGGTGGTCAACTCTTCGCAGGGCGGGGGAAGCAAGGATACCTGGGTTATCGATATCTGAACCATTAACGAAACGAATACCAATGCTGAGCCGTGTCGCCGAATCGCTCTTCTGGATGAGCAGATATTTCGAAAGGGCCGAGAGTACCGCCAGGTTCCTCGACGTGAATTTCAACCTGATGCTCGACCTGAACAGCATCACCTCCGTAGACCATCCAAACTACTGGAGGCCGTTGATCATGGTCATGTCCAACCCTGAGCAGTTCAATGCGCACTACCAGGAGTACAACGTCCACACCGTGACCGATTACCTGGTGTTCAACCGTCAGAACAGCAGCTCGATCCTCTCTTCGATCAGCATGGCTCGTGAAAACGCCAGAAGCATCATCGAGAGCATTTCGAGCGAAATGTGGGAGCAGCTCAACAACCTCTATCATTTCCTGCAGAGCGTCTCGCCGCAGCAGGTACATACCGATCCGTACAGCTTCTACAAGGAGATCAAGAACGCTTCGCACCTGTTTCAGGGCATCACCGACAACACGTTCTCACGCAACGAAGGGTGGGATTTCGTACAGATCGGCAAGTACCTCGAGCGGGCCGACAACGCAGCCAGACTCATCGACGTCAAATACCATATGCTGATGCCGAAACGAGGCCAGCACCTCGATCTCGTGAAGGACTCGGTAGACATCATCCAGTGGATGGCCGTGCTGAAAAGCTGCAGCGCCCTGGAGGCGTTCAGGAAGGTCTATCTTTCGAAAATCGATCCGGACAACATCCTGCGCTTCCTGATTCTGGACCGAACATTCCCACGCAGCATCACCTTTTCGATCTGTGCGGCGCAGGAGGCCCTGTGGAGGATCTCCGGAAGTTCGCTCCACCGCTACGTCAACAACGTCGACCGCCTGATCGGCAAAATGGATGCCGAGCTGAGCTACACCACCGTCGAAGACATTTTCCAGAAGGAAGTCCACGAATTCCTCGAAGAGATCGAACAAGGGTTGATCAGAATAGGAGAACAGCTCCATCTGCTCTATTTTGCCTATCACACGCCGAAAATCGAACCGCTCGACGTTTCCGAGGCGCTTCCCTTTACCGGCGTCGCAGGGGGCCGGGCCAACTGGAGCCAGTCACAGCAACAGCAGCAGCAGTAAACCCACTGTCGTTACCTTAACCGGGAAAAACCAAGCTTTATGATACTCAAGGTTGAACATTCGACGATTTTCGAGTACGAAGAACCGATCTATGAAACGGCGACCGAAGTCCGGCTGCATCCGGCCAGCAGCGTCAGCTCCCAGCGATGCGCTAACTTCAGCCTTCAGGTCAATCCGCCTGCGCCGATCTTCGATTACACCGACTTCTACGGTAACAAGGTGCATCATTTCAACCTCCTTCAGAGCCACAAACGAGTTCAGATCGTGGCGACCTCAGTCGTTGAAACCGTAGCATCACCAGCCTTCGGATCGTTTGAAGAGGATCCGATCTACCTGATGGACTTCTCGGCGGAAAGCCGATATGTCCATTTCGATGCGTCGATACAATCGCTTGCAGGGCAGTTCAAGAACATCGAAGACCCATATCAGCAGGCTTTGGAGATCTGCAGCAACATCAACAGTACGTTCCGGTACGAACCCGGCGTGACAGACGTTCACAGCACCAGCGCTGTGGTCCTGGCCCTCGGGCGAGGCGTCTGCCAGGATTTCGCCCACATAATGCTCGCCTTTTGCCGGGAGCTCGGCGTTCCTGCACGCTATGTCAGCGGCTACCTTTATGGAGGCGGGAGCACTCCGGAAGGACAGGACGAAGCCAGCCATGCATGGTGTGAAGTCTACTGCGGGGCGGCGAGAGGATGGACAGGATTCGATCCTACCCACAAAACGCTCATTGTGGACGAGCGCTACATAAAGATCGGTACCGGGCGGGACTACGGAGACGTCACTCCGGTGCGAGGCACTTACAAAGGTACCTCAGCGGAAAAGCTCAGTGTCGCCGTCAGGGTCAGTTCGCTCGAACAGAGCGCTGAGTCATTCGAGGAGAGATCCCCGTCATGACGACAACCGGGGAGAGAATCAATCCATAGTGAGAACTTCACGCACCTTGGCTGCCAGGGCCTTGATGGTGAAGGGTTTACGGATGAAATTGACGGCAGGATCAAGCACTCCATGACTTGCGATGATGTCTGCGGTGTATCCTGACATGAAAAGGATCCTGAACCCGGGACTTATCGTCAGAAGCTTTACCGACAGGTCGCTGCCGTTCATTCCCGGCATGACTACATCCGTAAGGAGCAGGTCGATGTTGCCACTCATTTCCTCGGCAATAACGATCGCTTCGCCGGGAGTTGAAGCCGTAAACACCTTGAACCCTGATTTTTCGAGCATCAGCCTGCAGAGGTTGAGAATTTCCGGTTCGTCCTCGACGACAAGAATCGTCGCAAAGCACCCATCTCTCGACTTCAAGCCATTGTCGCCCAGGACATCATCTGCCTCGCTCCTGTAAACGGGCAGATAGACATGAAATGAGCTGCCGATCTCCTCTTTGCTTTCGAATTCGACAAATCCCCTGTTCTGCTTCACGATACCATATACCGTCGAAAGCCCGAGGCCGGTGCCTTTGCCAAGCGCCTTGGTGGTAAAGAAGGGCTCAAAAATATGAGGCATATGCTCCGACAGGATACCGTGGCCTGTATCGACAACCGAAATCATGACATAGTCACCGGCCATCCTGAAAGTCTCGGCATCGTCTGCCAAAGCATCGATACGCACCTGCTTTCCTTTGATGACGATCCTTCCGACACCGTTCATCGCATCACGGGCATTGATGCATAGATTCATCAGGATCTGGTCGAGTTGCGAAGGATCGATGCGCACCTGGCAATTTGTCCCGAAGGGATTCCAGTCGATGTTGATCTCCCCGCCGGTCATCCTCTGGAGAAGAGCAAGAGAGTCCTCGATCGCTTTGTCGAGATACAGTACTTTCGGCACGGCAGTCTGCTTCCTGGCAAATGCGAGAAGCTGGCTGGTCATTTCAGCAGAGCGCTCCGCAGCCTTGTATATTTCCTGAAGATTGGTCAGCAGCGATTCATCGAGGTCATCGTTCGTAAGCGCTATTTCCGTATTGCCGAGAATAACCCCCAGCATGTTGTTGAAGTCATGGGCGATGCCTCCAGCAAGCTGTCCGACGAGCTCCATTTTCTGGATCTGCAGGAGGAGCTCCTGAACGCGGGTCTCGGACTGCTCGGCCAGTTTCCTGGCGACGATATCCCAGGCAAGGTCGGCGAGTGTGCCGACCCACTGGATGTCTTCTTCTTTATAATCCGAACGTTTGTTTCCAAGGAGAAAAACCGCCACCACCCGCCCGGCTTCGACAACCGGCACGACAAGGCTGTTGCGCAGCATGGGATGGCCTGACGGAAAATCCGGCGGGACCAATTGACTGTAATCGTTGACAATGACAGGGTGCTTGCTCTGAATGGCCTCATTCATGAAGGAGAGCAGATCGAACGGATGCTGGATCCCTTCCTTGCTGTCCCTGGATTGAATGTGTTCACGGATATGGCCGGACCATATGCGCTGAGGCTGCGTTCGGGAACCGTCCGGCATCATATGGATGAACCCGAAGGAGCTGTCGGTCAGCTTTTCAGCTTCGTCGAGCGCGCTTTTAAGCAGTTCCTCGACAGAGGAGTGTTGCGCATGCTGCAACAGGTTGAGACGGAAAGCAGTGATCGCTTCGAGCCGTTTACGTTGGGTGAGGTCGTACAGAAGCCCTATCAAGCCGTCGGTACGAGTATCATGGTAATGCTGAAGCTTCAATTCGACATAACACACTGATCCGTCCTTTTTGCGCATCCTGAACTCGTGCATCCTGACAACCGAAGGAGCGGCTATTACATCGTTAAACATAGCGAGTGCCTCTTGCGCTCCATCCTCTTCCAGAAAACTCATGAACGGCCGCCCCTCGCTCTCCGAAAGCGAATAACCGGACATCTTTTCGAATGCAGGGGACATATAGACTATTCCCGAACCGGTATCGGTGATGAAAACAGGAGCTTCGCCCTGTTCGAAGATGGAACGGAAGCGCTGCTCGCTCAACATCAGGGCCTGTCCGGCTCTTTTCACGCTTGTGATATCGATGCCGGTGCCGATTATGAAATAGTCTCCATCCCTTTCGTAACGGCTTCCCGTCAGAAGGAACCACCGGAAAAGAGGTCCGCCTTTCAGCAGAATCCTGATTTCAACACTCTCTTCCGTACCATGTTTCAATACGTTGCGCATTCTCTGTGCAGCAAGTTCGCGGTCGTCCGGATGAACGAGGCTGATAAAGCTTATCGAAGCCATCTCCTCATTCGTCTTTCCGGCGATCCTGTCCCGAAACCATGGACTCCACCGTGCAATATGACCATTGCAATCCAGCAAGTACATGGACTGGGGAAACGCTTCAGTCAACGTTTTATGGCAGGAGCAACCGGAAGTCTCCACCGATTCCGGCTCTGCTTGTGTCCATGCGTTATCTTCTTCGTACATAATGAATAGGGGGGTGCATGAGATATACTCTGGCAATTCATCATCGTTTAAGCTGACGACATCAGTATATATATATAAAAAATACACCAGTGCCGCAGATCAACCCGGGATTATTTTACCGGATGGCGTTATGATCCGCTTCCGTGATCAGTCGTAAAACTGATGCGCTGTCCGCAGTATGTGCGTTTTTTTTTATGGGTACTGTTCCCTACCTTCAATCATCGCAATCTTACAGCAAAACGTCCCTTGTCACCCGCGCAGTACCATGAAATTTTCAGTATCCTCGAAAGATACCCGATCAGCCGCCCGGTGCGGAGTGCTCTCGACCAGCCATGGTGACATCCCGACCCCGATCTTCATGCCGGTAGGCACGCGCGCCAGCGTCAAATCGGTCGAACCGGCTGAGCTGAAAGAGCTGGACGTCAGGATCATCCTTGCCAACACCTACCATCTGTACCTGAAGCCAGGCAACGATATCCTGTTCAAGGCTGGCGGCATCCACAAGTTCATGAACTGGGACCGGCCGCTGCTGACCGACAGCGGAGGCTACCAGGTCTATTCCCTGTCCGAACTGCGGAAAATCAGCGAAGACGGAGTTACCTTCAAGTCTCACCTCGACGGCTCACGACTGCACTTCACCCCGGAAAACGTCGTCGATACCCAGAGGATCATCGGCAGCGACATCATGATGCCTCTCGACGAGTGCCCACCGTGGCCGGCCGAGAAAGGATACGTCCGGAAATCCGGAGAGCTGACCATCCGCTGGGCCGAGCGTGCACGGAACCATTTTGCGGCAACGTCGCCACATTTCGGTTATGAACAATTTCAGTTCGGCATAACCCAGGGCGGCACCTATGACGATCTGCGTGCGCACTCGAGCCGGGCACTCATCGATCTCGACTTCGACGGTTATGCCGTCGGAGGCCTGGCCGTCGGCGAACCGGCCGAAGAGATGTACCGCATGCTCGAACTTTCGAACACCCTCCTTCCGGAATCGAAACCCCGCTACCTGATGGGCGTAGGCACTCCGGCAAACATCCTGAACGCAATCGAACGGGGCATCGACATGTTCGACTGCGTGATCCCGACGCGCGAAGGTCGAAACGGCAGGGTTTATACCCGATCGGGCACCATGAACCTGCGGTCTGCCAGATTTGCCGACGACTTCAGCCCTATCGACGAAGGGTTCGACAACCATGTCTGCAGGAACTACTCACGCGCCTACATCCGGCACCTCCTGAACGTCGGGGAGATCCTCGGCATGAAGCTCTGCACCCTGCACAATATTTCGTTCTATCTCTGGCTCACCTCGACGGCACGCCAGCAGATCCAGGCCGGCACATTTACCGACTGGAAAGAAGCATTCCTTACGGAGTTCACGCGCAATGACAAGGCATAACAACGGCGACCGGCCACCGGCAGTCTTCCTGCTGAGCCTCGGCTGCTCGAAAAACACGGTCGACAGCGAACGGCTGATGGCCCAGGCCGTCGGCAGCGGCCTCACCTTCACCGATGAGGCTGACGAAGCCGACATCATCATCATCAATACCTGCGGATTCATCCTGGACGCCAAGGAGGAGTCGATCAACGAAACCCTGGCCGCCATCGGCAAGAAAGAGGAGGGAATCGTCCGCGAAGTCTATGTGATGGGATGCCTCGTCGAACTTTACCGGAATGAGTTGAAGGAGGAGATGCCGGAAATAGACGGCTTTTTCGGCACCCGGGAGCTGCCGGAAGTGCTCGCGGCAATCGGGGCCAGGTATCGCCAGGAGCTCTACGACGACCGGTGCCTGCTGACTCCGCCGCATTTTGCCTGGCTGAAAATCTCGGAGGGCTGCAACAGGCACTGCTCGTTCTGCTCGATCCCGAAAATCAGGGGCCCCTATGTCAGCCAGCCGATCGAACAGTTGCTGAGGGAAGCCTCCCTGCTGCAGGATGCCGGCGTC
>DATMYL010000136.1:0-4778 GCA_035560975.1 Chlorobaculum sp.
CGCGGCTTTTTCTTTTCGAACTCCTTGTTGAGCTCGTCTGGTTTCAGGGCGTATTTGGACATAGTTGGTTATTGCTTTTCGACCGGAATGCCCGCCTTTTTCATTTTCTCGCGGTAGTCGTCCTCATATTCGGCATAGGTCCTGAATTTGATGTCAGGGTTCCACGGATTGACGTGCCGTTTTGCACGGCTGTTGTTCGGCAGGTTGCGCGTCGGGCTGAGGAAGATGCCTCCCATGTGCATAAGCTTGCTGAAGGGCACGTAGCAGAGCAGCACACAGACCAGGAACAGGTGCACGTAGAACATCGCTCCGATAGGCTGTGGGGCGTCCAGGCCGAAGCCGGCAAGGGAGAGCGCAAGAGCCTTGATCGGCATGATATCGACCTTCGTCACGTAGCGCAT
This sequence comes from Chlorobaculum sp., assembly GCA_035560975.1. Classification (GTDB taxonomy): domain Bacteria; phylum Bacteroidota; class Chlorobiia; order Chlorobiales; family Chlorobiaceae; genus Chlorobaculum. The sequence continues at coordinate 402 of DATMYL010000136.1, forward strand.
GCTGACGCCGAGGATCGCGATGGCTGCAATCAGGAAGAGCGGGAAGTAGTCGGTCCCAAGGGAGATCAGTCGCATCTTTTCATCCTGAAGCCTGCGAAACACGAGGAAGGTCACTGCGGCAAGCGCAACGCCGTCGGTCATGTAGAGCGCGGGTACGGTGACGTCGAGGAAACGGTCAAAACCCTCAATGAGATCGATCGCGCCCGGCATCGTGTCGAAAAAGAAGCGGGCGTGCCGGATTACGATGATCAGCAGCGACCAGTGGAACGCGAGGCCGCCGAGCCAGAGCCATTTGTGCGATCCGTAAGCGAGCTTCGGGCCGCCGTGAAGTTCGGCTTGGGTATTGCGGAACAGCGAGCGGAAAAGAAGCACTTCAGACAGAACCCTGACGGCCGCCATGAACGGGTTCGACGGGCTTTCGATCGGGTTGCCCTTGATCCAGTCGAGCGACTTTTCCTGGCCGCAGGTGGTCGGGATCCGGAACGGCACCGGCCTCCTGAGCCAGTCGACCAGCCGGTAGAGGAACCCGAGCAGCAGGATGCCGGCCGATGCATAGGGAATAATGATGGCGAAGAGGTAATCGAGCTTGCCGTAGGTGACGCCGACATAGGGAATGACGGCCAGCACGAGCACCATGAAGAGGGGAAGCAGCACTTTTTTCATGCCTCGGCCCTCCTGAGCGCCATGTGCATCCTCCGTCGTCCTTCATCGACCTTGAGCTGGCAGATCGCCTCCCGGTGTTTCATGTAGCTGTCGAACGTCTGCAGGGTCAGCTCTTCGAGGCGGTCGCGGAAAAGCTCGCCGGACTCCGGCGGAAGCCCTTCCACCAGCCCCCTGAGCCCGAACAGAATCGACAGGGCCTTTGATGGAGGAATATCCTGGACGGCAAGGATCCTGGTAATGCGGACGATCGGCTCCGAGGCCGGCAGCGAGCTGTCTGCAATGGCGTCCAGAAGCCCGCCAAGTTCCTCGGCAATCGCCCCGGCTACCAGCGAAACGTGGCTGAGGCCGCCCGGAAGCATCGCCATGACCGATGCCGTCCATCGGTCGAGCACTGCCTGCCTGTTATCCCTGATTGTCTGTTCCCACGCTCTGGTCATAAGGCTGCGAATAAGAGGTTGTTGCTGTTTCAGCTGGTCCCGGCCACCTTGGGGGTGTTCCGGATCGGTTCTTTCACCGTCAGGCGCAACGCGACCTGAAGGCCTCGTATACCGGAAGCCATGTCCTGGCCTGCAATTCAAATGGCTTTTCGAGGTACTGGCAGAGATAGAGTGCGTTGCCGGCAGCGGCGAGACGGTCGACCTTCAGCGATTCGAGGGCCTTCCGGCCGGCTTCCGCAGTGTCGTTGCCGATCAGGCGGGCCTGCTTCCAGTAGTTGACGGCCTCTTCGCGGAAGACGGCTGTCTTCGGAAGGGCTTCAGCCGCCTTCAGGTTGGACACCTCGACGTTTCGCGGCCCGAATGTGGCCGACCAGCCGGTTTCCGGCCAGTGTAACGAACTCTCGACAGCCTTCTCGACCATCAGGATCATATCATCCATCATAGCGCTGCTCTCCCCTTGATGTTGAGTTCCCTGCTGCCGGAATCAAAGCCCGTCTCCCATGCCCATCTGGATGTACCCGCAGGGACAGACCAGGTGGCAGAGATGGCAGCCGACGCATTTGGAATAGTTGGTGTAGACTTTTTCCCCTGCAGGGTTGTCGCGGAAGCGCGAAATCGCTTCCTGCGGACAGAACGAGACGCACTGCTTGCAGTCGAAACAGAAGCCGCAGCTCATGCAGCGCTCCGATTCGGTTCTGGCCTCTTCGGGCCTGAGGGCCACGAGCAGTTCGTCATGGTTGCCTTCGACCACTTCCGGATGGATGGTCTGGCGTTTGGCCTGCGGTGAGGGCAGGAAATAGAGCAGGTCCTGCTTCTGCGCCTTGGTTATCTCGCGGTATGGTTGTTCGGGCATCGGTTCGCCGTTCAGGAACGCGTCGATCGATGCTGCTGCCTTGCGGCCGTGGCCGACTGCTGTGGTGATGAGGTCGACCTTGATTGCGTCTCCACCACCGAACAGCTTCTCCCTTCCGGAGATACGGAAATTCCGGTCGACCCTGAGCCACGGGCTGGTACCGGTGATGCTCTCCAGGCCCGACATGTCTGCCGCCTGGCCGATGGCCGCGACGACCATGTCAGCCTCGATCTCGAAGGTCTCTCCGGTGCTTTTGTAGCGAAGGAAAGGAATCGGGGAGTTCCACCCCTCTTCGCCCTTCTGCTTCTTCTCCATCCGTGAGCAAAGAAGCGCTTTCACGCCACCGGCACCACCAAGCACCTCGACAGTTCCGGACATGTAATGCATCTCGGCACCCTCGTGAAGGGCGTCGTCGAATTCGTCTTTAAAGCAGGCCATCTCCTCCCGAGGCACGCCGGATACGACTGCCGCCTGAGAACCGAGCCGCAAGGCGAGCCTGGCGACGTCCATGGCGACGTTGCCGTCACCGATGACGACCACCTTTTTCCCGACCGGGAGATCGTCGCCCATCACCTCGTAGTTCCTCAGGAAATCGATAGCGTTAGTCACCCCCGGCGTACCGGCGAAACCTGGCACAGGCAGTCCGCGACCGGCCTGCGCTCCGACACCGATGAAAACGGCGTCATAATCTGTCTCGAGCTGCTCAAGCGAGATATCCCTGCCGATGCGGACGCCCATCTTCGTCTCGACCCCGAGGTCGATGATGCGGGCGATTTCAGCTTCCAGCACCCTGCGGTCCACTCGGTAGCCCATGATGCCGTAGAGCACCATGCCGCCGAGCTTCTCATTGGCGTCGTAAATCGTGACGGCATGGCCTTTTCGGCGAAGCTGGTACGCTGCAGAGAGGCCGGCAGGACCGCCGCCGATGACTGCGACCCGCTTGCCGGTGTCGGGGCCGGGGCCCTGAAGCTTCAGGCCGGCCTCGATGCCGTAGTTGCCGATCACCTGTTCGACTGCGTTGATGGCCACGCTCTCGTCATGCTGGCCGCGGTTGCAGCCGCCTTCGCACGGGTGCGGGCAGATCCTGCCCATGACGGCAGGGAAGGGATTGGTGTCGACCGCCGTCTCCCATGCCGATCTCAGCGGGTCGTCCGACTTGTCGATGCCGTTCAGGAATCGGTTGATCGCCCGGATATCCTCGCCGGCAGGGCACTCGGCCGTGCATGGAGGCGTCTGCCGGACGTAGATGGGGCACTTGTGGCTATGGTCCCCGAAGGCGACGATCTTGTCGGTCCCTGTCAGTTCACTGAACCCAGGGAAGACATACTCCGTCGCAAAATCGAGAATCGGATTTGATTCTGCATTCATGAAGTTCTCCTTTGGAGTTCAGCTTAAAAACGAACGTGAGCCGACTGGTTGAACGTGGTCCTGGCGTGACGATAGCTGTCGATCATGTTATCGTCGAAGGTCAGGCCTGTCTCTTCGAAGAAGCGCTTCCAGCCGATTCGGGCGATCCACTCGCCGACTCGCTCCCACGGACGGCCTCCCTCCTTGTATGCCGTCAGGATCCGGCCGACCACGTCGGTGACCTCCGGCCAGCGCGGCGGATTGTTCGGAAGGTTGTGCGCCACGATGCTCATGGTCGAAGGTTTTGAACGGGCGTTGCTGTTCTTGCCGCCGACCCAGATGGCGAACTTCGAATGTTCGGGATGGTTGATCTCCATTGCAGGGCAGGCTCCGAAGCAGGCGCCGCAGCAGATGCACTTGGCCTCGTCCACCATGAGCGAACGCTTGCCGTTGACCACGGTCGGGCGGATTGCGGCCACCGGGCAGCGTGCTACGGCTTTCGGAAGCTCGCAGATCGTCGAGAGGTGGTCGTGGTTGATGCGTGGAGGACGGGTGTGCTTGACGACGACTGCGATGTCTGCCTGGCCGCCGCAGTTGATCGCGCAGCATGAGGTCGAGAGCCTCACCTTGTTGGGCATCTGCATGTCCCTGAACTCATTATAGAGCGTGTCCATCATGGATTTAACGACACCCGATGCGTCTGTCGCCGGAATGTCGCAGTGCAGCCAGCCCTGGGTATGGGAAACCGAAGAGACGCACATGCCGGTACCGCCGACGGGGAAGCCCATCGATTCGAGCTCCTGGATCATCGGTTCCACGTTCTCCTGTGTCGGAGTGAGGAACTCGACATTGTTGCGGACGGTAAAGCGAAGGTAGCCGTCGCTGTACTTGTCGGCGACTTCGCAAAGGCGGCGCAGCATGTCGACCGTATCCTGGCGAGGCGTGCCGGCCCTGACCGTCCAGATGGCGTCCCCGCTCTGCGCGACGTGCTTCAGCACGCCCGGCCTGGGGATCTCATGGTATTTCCACTTCCCGTAATTCTTCCTGACTACGGGATGCAGTGCCTCCTCGTAGGTG
>DATMYL010000137.1:0-46353 GCA_035560975.1 Chlorobaculum sp.
CATTCTCGGAATTCAACCTCTTTTTATCAAAAATGACTCGATGTGATTTACAGCTTTTTGAAGAGGTTGACCATCTCGATCGCTGCCAGCGCGGCGTCGAAACCCTTGTTGCCGGCTTTGGTTCCGGCTCTTTCGATGGCCTGTTCGAGGTTCTCGGTCGTCAGCACGCCGAACGAAACTGGAATCATGGTCTCCATTCCCACCTGTGCGATTCCTTTGGTCGCCTCGGCGGCGATCACATCGAAATGGGGGGTAGAGCCCCTGATGATGACTCCGAGTGTTACGATAGCATCGAATTTACCCGACAGGGCCGCCTTCCTGGACACCGACGGCAGCTCGAACGCGCCCGGGCACCTGATGACGGAGATCTGGTCGGCTGATCCCCCATGACGCACGATGCAGTCGACCGCGCCGTCGACGAGCTTCGAGCCTATGAAATCGTTGAACCGGGAGACGACCAGGCCGAACCTGATGCCTTCAGCTCCCAATGCGCCTTCAATCTGCTGTATCTGCATGTTATTTCTTGATGTTTGGTTTGTAACCCTGAAATTATGGACGTGATGGACGTGATGGACGCGATGGACGGAATGGACGCTATGGACGCTATGGACGCTATGGACTTTATGGACAAAAAAACAAACTCCAGACAAGCCCGCATTACCTCTCCATTATCAATTATCAATTATCCACTATCCACTATCAACTATCAATTATCAACTTTCAACTTTCAACTATCAACTATCAATTATCAATTATCCACTATCAACTATCCACTGTCAACTGTCAACTGTCAACTATACCCCATCATTTTTTCTACAAGATCGATGATCACGTGCCCTACGGCGATATGGCACTCCTGGACCCTGTCTGCACTGCCCGAATGCGGCACGACGACGGAGAGGTCGGCGTACTGCCTTATGGAACCGCCGTCACCGCCGAGCAGGGCCATGGTCTTCATGCCGTGGCTGCGGGCAAACTCGAGGGCTTTCAGCACATTGGGGCTGTTTCCGCTGGTCGACAGGCCGAACATGAGGTCACCAGGGCGACCGTAAGCTTCTGCAAGCCTTGCGAAGACTTCGTCGAAGCCGAGATCGTTGCCGCCTGCAGTCAGGGCTGAAGTGTCGGTGGAAAGAGCAATGGCGGGAAGAGCCGGCCGCTGCACGGAACTGCGGTACCTGATGGTCAGCTCGGCGGCCAGATGCTGGGCATCTGCGGCACTGCCGCCATTGCCGCAGATCAGCAGCTTGCCGCCATCCCTGAAGGTGTCGGCAATCATGCGCGCCATAGCTACGATGACGTCGCTGTTCTGCCTTGCGACGGTCTCTTTCAGACGCGCGCTGTAAAGGAGCGTATCGAGCACGACCTCTTCATAGCGAGTCCCGCCGCCACTCCCTTCCGAACATTTGCAATTCCTTGCCATGAAAAACGATACCTGCGTTGATGCCGGATTGCTGACTGTGATTTGTATAAACCCAAATATAAGTAAAAAACCAGAAGCCGCCGTCCACCCCCGATTTTGCAGGATATGTCGGACAGGGCAAAAAAAACTCCGCCTTACGATGGTAAAGCGGAGTCGACAGTAAAATTGCTGTCAGAAAGGCCTAGTGGTACTTGGCGCTCTCTTCCTTGACGAATTCGACGAGGCACTTCAGGTTTGCAGGATCGACGTCGGGCAGGATGCCGTGGCCGAGGTTGAACACGTGACCGGAGTGGTCGTTGTGCTGGCCGAAATGCTCGAGGATCTTGGCTGCTTCGGATTTGATCTTTTCCGGTGTACCGTAAAGGACCGTCGGATCCATGTTGCCCTGGAGGCAGACGCGGTCGTTGAGCTCTTTACGTGCCTTGGTGATATCGATGTTCCAGCCCAGGCCTACTGCGTCGCACTCGGTGTCGGCGACGTCGGACAGGATGGTGTGCATGTCCTTGGCGAAGACAATGACCGGGATCTCCGGGTATTTGGCCTTCACTGCCGCCACGTTCTGCTTGATGTAGGGAAGGGCAAACTCGCGGTAGTCGTCCTCGGACAATGCGCTTGCCCATGAATCGAAGATCTGGATGGCGTCGGCGCCTGCTTCGACCTGCTTGATGAGGTAAGCGCTGATGCATGAGGAGATCTTGCTGAGCAGCTGGTGGGCCATCTGCGGCTCACGATACATCATTTTCTTGGCAAAGGCATAGTTCTTCGAACCGCCGCCTTCTACGGCATAGGTGAAGAGCGTCCAGGCCGCACCGGAGAAGCCGATGAGCGGCACGCGGTTGTTGAGCTCCCTCTTGGTCATGCGGATAGCGTCGAGCACGTAGCCGAGCTTTTCGTCGACGTCGGGATCGATCAGCTTGTCGATGTCGGCCTGCGAACGGATCGGCGGGGTCAGCTTGATGCCTTTGGTCTCGATGATCTCGACATTCATACCCATGGCCTCGTTGACCACGAGGATGTCCGAGAAGATGATAGCGGCGTCCACACCCATCAGATCCACTGGCTGAATGGTGACTTCAGTAGCCAGTTCCGGGGTTTTGCAAAGAGTCAGGAAGTCGGTTTTTTCCCTGACTGCGCGGTATTCCGGCAGGTAACGACCAGCCTGGCGCATTACCCAGATTGGGGTACGAGGGGTCGGCTGCCTTTTCAACGCCCGGAGAAAAAGATCATTTTTGAGCATGGAGTTGCAATGATTTTGATTTAAGAAAAGAGCTGCCCGCCATGGCCTGGTGGAACAACTGGATACCTTGCGGACAATAAAATGAAAGTGCAAAGCTACACTTTTTTAGCCTTTTTTAAAACACTCCATCATCATCGGACGGCCGATTCGGCCGGTACCCGGGCTCATGTGACGATATGGCGCCGGATACCCAGCTGACGATCAGTGTAGCCAAGCGCGAGGCCGACCACTTCGGAGAGGTGGAACACGGGAATCGAGCCGCGGCTGCCGGATTTCTTCAGCGCCTTGGCCTGGTATCCGTCGAGAACGGTATGGCAGAGCGGACAGGGAGTGACGATGCAGTCGGCCTTTTCGTCCATCGCCTCCTGCAGCGCCTCAGCAGCCACGTTGAGGGACTCCTCCTCGGCGACGAGCAGGGTATGGAAGCCGCAGCAGCGGTTCTTGTGCTCGTAGTGGATCGTCTTTCCTCCCAGTGCGTCGAGCAACTGGTCAAGAGATGTCGGCTCCATGGGATTGTCCTTGCCGAGCACAGTCGATGGCCTGAGGATGTGGCATCCGTAGAACGGAGCGATACGCAGCCTGGTCAGGGGGGATTTCACCTTCTCGCGGATGAAATCGAGGCCGACGTCGTCGATGAGTATCCAGAGAAGGTGACGGACCTGGGAGGTTCCACGATACTCCAGCCCCTCGTGCCTGAGTATCTCGTTGACCTCGTTGAGCAGCTCTGCCGACTCGTCGAGCTTCTTCTTGGCGCTCCTGATCGTCATCAGGCAGGTGTTGCAGGATACGACAAGGTCGAGCCCCATCTTTTCGGCCGCAGCGATATTTCGCGCGTTGACCAGCGCAAAATGTTTCGGGCTCACGTAGTCGAGATTGCTTCCTCCGCAACAGGTGCTCTCATGCAGCTTGACCATCTCAATGCCGAGATCGTGCTGCCAGAGTTCGATGGAGCGGTCGACCTCTTTGGTCATGGACTCGTTGATGCAGCTCTGATAATAGGCGTAACGCTTCATAACGCTATTCTCCGGATTTTTTAACGTGATCCTTCGCGACATGTCCGCTCATCTCCCTGAACTCCTGACGGAATTTTTCGATGTCCTTGGTTGACTTCACCATCAGCGGCGGCGGCGGCGTGCGACGCTTGAGCACCATCTTGAACGCCATGGGAAGCAGGTTCTTCAGGGTCCAGGCGACGCCGTTGGTCCTGATGGGCAGGGTCGCTTCCACGAGCTTGCCCTTCTTCCCGATGTCCTCCATGAAAGCATCGGCATGCCTGGCTCCGCTGGTGTCCTTCGTCCCTCTCTCGGCGATTGCGTCCTCCCTGATGCCGTGAATCGCGTCCATGATGGGAATATGCTTGACGCAGGTCTCCTGGCATCGGTAGCAGTGGGTGCAATCCCAGACGCCGTGATCCTTGACGAGCCCTGCAAGGCGCTCTTCGTGCATCGAGTCGCGGCTGTCGACGTTCATGCGATATGATTTCAGCAGCACGGCGGGTGAAACATACTGCCTGTTGGCCCTGAGGATGGTGCATTCCGAAACGCACGATGCGCAGAGAATGCAGTCGGTTGCCTTGTCGTACTTCAGGAACTCGACCTCGGGGACGAGAAACTCCTTCCTGCCCCACTCCTCCTCGGGCATCTTCGAATCGACCCAGTTGGAATAACCCTTCATCTTGTCGACCAGAGGGTCCATCTCTACGATCAGATCCTTGATCAGCGGAAGGTTCCTGAGTGGCTCGACCTTGATGAGGTTGGGCTCACGGGATTTTTCGAGTTCGTCCCAAACCTGCGTGGTACAGGCGAGTTTGGACATGTTGTTGATCCTCATGGCGCACGAGCCGCAGATGCCCGCCTGGCAGAAGGCCCTGAAAGTCAGGGAGGCATCGACATGCTCCTTGATGTAGTTGAGTGCCCTGAGTACGGTGATACCTTTTTCGAGCCTGATCGTGTAATCGTCGAAATAGGGTTTGCTGTCGACCTGAGGGTTGAAGCGGTGAACCCTGAAGGTCACATCCCGGCTGTCCTCATGATGCTGTATCGTTGAATCGCTCATTGAAAGTCCTTCGGTTAATAGGTTCGTTCCTGGAGCTCGTACCTGCCCATGACGACCGGCTTGAATCCGAGCTTAGGGCGCCCCTCTTCGAGGGTGTAGGTTGTATGCCTGTGCCAGTTGGCGTCGTCGCGGGTCGGGAAGTCGGTCCTCGTGTGCGATCCGCGGCTCTCTTCCCTGACCAGCGCGCCGGCAGCGACCGTCTCTGCCAGGTCGAGCATGTTCCTGAGTTCGAGAACCTGGAGCAGGTTGGTGTTGTACACATCGCTCGTATCGAACACCCTGACATGCGAAAAACGCTCTTTGAGCTCGGCGAGATCCTCGATGCCCTTGCGGATCTTCGTTTCCTCCCGATAGATGCCGACATTCAGGCCGAGCGTCTGACCGAGCTCCTCCCGGAGGGTTCCGTAGCGTTCGTAGTGCCCGGACGGCTGCATGAAGCTCCTGAGCTCCAGCTCCTTCGCCGTCACTTCCGCCTCCGATATAGGCGCAGGATCGAACTTCCCTGCCTCTTCGGCGGCCGCCCTCCCGGCGATCCTGCCGAAAACGAGGATATCGAGCAGCGAGTTGCCGCCGAGCCGGTTTGCGCCATGCACCGAGACACAGCCGCATTCGCCGGCAGCGTAAACCCCCTCCATCACCGTGCGTCCGAAATTGTCGGTATCGATACCTCCCATGGAGTAATGAGCCGTCGGCCTGACCGGAATCGGATCGTCGATGGGATCGACGCCTTCGAAGTACATGCACATCTCCCTGATCTGCGGAAGCCTCGATTTGATGAGTTCTTCGCCGAGATGCCTGAGGTCGAGATGCAGGTATTTTCCTGCGGGGCTGTCGAATCCCCGACCCTGGAGTATCTCTGTTTCGAGCGAACGGGAGACGAGGTCACGCGGACCGAGCTCCATTTTCTCCGGAGCGTAACGCGACATGAAGCGCTCACCGAGCGCATTGACGAGGTATCCGCCCTCACCGCGGGCACCTTCGGTCACCAGGAGGCCGCTCTTGCGCAGGCCGGTGGGATGGAACTGCACGAACTCCATATCCTTGAGCGGAATGCCGGCGCGGTAGGCGATAGCCTGCCCGTCCCCGGTATTGCCCGCCGCGTTGCTGGAGCGGTTCCAGTACATTTTTGCATAGCCGCCGGTGGCGAAAATGACCGTCTTTGCCGGAAAGGCCTCGATTTTACCGGTCTTGATGTTCATCGCGATAAGGCCGCGCGAACGGCTGCCGTCGACACAGAGGTCCAGTGCAAAATATTCGTTAAAGAAGAACACCCCTTTGCGGAGGCACTGTTCGTAGAGTGTCTGCAGGATGGTATGCCCCGTCTTGTCGGCGCAGTAGCAGCACCGGGGACGGCCCGCGCCGCCGAAAGGCCGCTGGGCGATGGTGTTGTCCTCCAGCCTCGACCATGGCGTGCCCATGTTCTCCAGCTCGCGGATGATCTTCGGGGCTTCCGAACAGAGCACCTCCACAGCATCCTGGTCGGCGAGGTAATCGCTGCCCTTGATAGTGTCAAAAATATGCATCTCGACAGTATCGTCCTTGGCCTTGTTGGCCAAAGCGGCATTGGCGCCACCCTGGGCGGCCGAGGTATGGGAGCGGTTCGGATAGATTTTCGAAAGCACGGCGATGTTCAGGCCGGGATTGGTCTTCATGGCCTCCATGGCCGCATAGAGTCCCGCACCGCCGCCACCGACGATGACGATATCAAATGGTTTCATAAACAATCGGAAATCCGTGCACACCCGCTCCATGGCAGGAATGCTGGTTGGAAAAAGGGCTTGCCCCGTTCAGGACGATGCCCGTGCTGTCATGATGATGCTGGCCCCAGTCAAGATCAGGTCAACGTCCGGGAGGGCTATAAGGCGATATGGGTGTCGTGTACCGGCAACTCTTCGACGGCATGAAGGACGTCCGACATATTGAGCATACCGATCACTTTGTTGTTGTCCATGATGGTAAGCCTTCTGATGTTGGTCCTCTTCATCAGGCGAAGCGCGTACTTGATCCGCATATTGGGATTGACGCTGATTATCGGCTTGCTCATGATCTGGAACACCGGCGTATTCCAGGGATCGCGGTGAATATCTTCGCCCGGGTCGATCACTTTTTCGAGAATATCCTTCTCAGTCACGATACCGTAACAGTCGTCCTCGTTGCGCGGCTCGACCACGATACCGCTCTCACCGGTCTTCTTCATCAGCTGAAGCGCTTCTGCCACGGTAGAGCTGCCCTTGATGGTATGGAAATCCTTCTTCATCAGGGCGGAAACAGGGAGGGTCCTTAAGGTGATAAGCTGATCCATTGCGATTCCTCTCGTTTTAAAAAAGGACAGACTGTCCCATTACTATTGCTTGAAATAATAGCGACGAAGCTATGTCAGAATGTAAATACTGAAAGGTAGGTATGCTTCGATGCGGCAAAAGCGCGGGAAAGCATAATTATATAAGTAAAGAAAAGAAGAGGCAAAAAGCAAGAAGCCGCCTGAAAATTCAGCTGATTCCGTGCGCTTTTTTATAGGCCGCCCAGTTGCTCTTCAGAGACATGAATGTCTCGACATCCGGCTGGATAATAAAGGGATTCGTGGCTTTTTCATGCCCGATCGTCGAAAAGGGGGCGATCCCGTAGTCATGGCCTGGAAAAACCCTGACGGGTTCCGGCAGGCTCATCAGCTTTTCATGCAACGAACGGAACTCCTGCCGGGCATCAGCGTCGCTCCATGTGCCGCCGACCTTTCCGACGAACAGCGTATCTCCGGTAAAGAGCGCGTCACCCGCCAGTATGCTTATCGAATCCGGGGTGTGGCCCGGGGTATGCAGGATGGAAAACCCTGTCGAGCCAAGCGGAAAAACCGCGCCGTCACCGACGCAGACTCCCGTACGGGGGCAGCGGTCGCCGAACAGCAACACCCTGACACCGGTCAGGCGCTCGAATTCGGCATTGCCGTTGCAGTGGTCGCTGTGGCCATGGGTCGAAAAGGCATAGGCGATCGTCCAGCCGCGTTCCGCGGCAAAATCGGCGACCAGACCCGGAGAGAAGGAGACATCGACGGCAAAGGCCTCGCCTGTAGAATCCTCGGCACAGAGATAACCGAAATTGCGGTCCCCTCCCGTCCTGAACTGATGCACCTGCAGACCCATGATCGCTCCCGGTTAAAGCATTTTTTCGACGTTCATCATGAACACCCTCGACGGAAAGGCCGGATCGGAAGCGATGGGGCTCGCTTCGAGCTCCTTCATGATCTTTTCGGCCTTGTCGTCGTCAAGAATAGCGAAGCAAAGGGACGAGTAGGTGCTCATGTCCTTGTCCGAAGGCCACCATGCGAGCGGCTCCTTGACCGCTTCGCATGAGCATCCCCTGATGGCGACATTGCTGAAGAGGTTTACCTGGTGCTCCATGAACATCTTGCGCACCTGCGGCCGGGTCTCTTCGTCCCCTATGATGGCGATGAGTTTCATCGTTCTTATCCGTTGGGGTTAAGCTTTTTTTTCTCGCTTTTCTTCTCGCTAAGATAATAAACCAGCGGCACGACCACCAGCGTCAGTATAGTCGACAGCACTGATCCCCAGATGAGGGAGATGGCGAGGCCCTGGAAAATCGGGTCGAACAGCATGACCACAGAACCGATGACCACCGCACCCGAGGTCAGGATGATGGGCCTGGTACGCACGGCGGCCGACTCGATGACCGACTGCCTCAGACCGACTCCCTCTTCCCTCCGGATCTGGATGAAATCGATCAGCAGCACCGAGTTCCTGACCATGATGCCCGCGAGGGCGATCATGCCGATCATGCTCGTTGCCGTAAAGAACGCGTGATGAACGAAATGGCCCGGAATGATGCCGATCAGGCTCAGCGGAATCGAAATCATCATGATCAGCGGCGTCTTGAACGACTGGAACCAGCCGATGATCAGCAGGTAGATGATGACCAGCACTACCGCGAACGCCGTGCCCAGATCCCTGAACACCTCGAAGGTGATCTGCCACTCGCCGTCCCATTTCAGGGCGAGCTTGTCGTCGGATTTCGGCACAGAGGTATAGAGCGGATTGATCGACGCACTGCCTGGAAGCTTGATCTGTGCGATCTTCTTGTCGAGTTCGAGCATCGCGTAGACCGGGCTTTCAGTCACGCCCGCCACGTCGGCGGTCACATAGACGACCTTGTGGAGATCCTTGCGGAAGATGCTTTTGTCCTGGATTTTCTCCTTCACGGTCACCAGCTCCGAGAGCGGGATCATCTGGCCGGCACGAAGCCTTGTGGTCAGCGTACCCATGCCCTGCGACTGGACGAAAATGCCCGAAAGATCCTTTAAAGAAGTCCTGTCGGCCTTCGGCAGCCTGAGCTGGATGGTGACCGGTTCGATTTCGCCCTGCAGGTGCACGAGGCCGACGTCGACGCCGTTGAGCGACATACGCAGGGTCTGGGCTATCTGCTCGACAGTCACGCCGCGGAACGCTGCGCGCTCCTTGTTGACGACCAGGTCATAGACCTTCTGGTCGGCTTCGACCATCCAGTCCACATCGACAACGCCGGGAGTCGAGGCAAAGGCTTTTTTCACCTCTTTGGCCAGTGCGATCTGCGAAGCCTGGTCAGGCCCGTAAATCTCAGCGACGATCGTGGACAGCACCGGAGGTCCCGGCGGAATTTCTACGATCTTGGCGTTCGCACCGTACTTCAACGCGATCTCCTGCACGCCTGCGCGGACGCGCTTGGCGATGTCGTGGCTCTGCGCGCTCCGTTTGCCTTTGTGCACGAGGTTCACCTGGATGTCGCCCTTGTTGTCGCCGTGCCTGAGGTAGTAGTGGCGGACGAGGCCGTTGAAATTGATCGGGGCGTTGGTACCCACATAGTACTGGCTGCTCTCGATCTCCGGCACTGTCTTGAGGTAGGTCGATATCTCCTTCGTCACCAGGGCAGTCCTCTCCAGGGCCGTGCCTTCCGGCATGTCGACCATCACCTGGAACTCGTTCTTGTTGTCGAACGGCAGCATCTTCATCTGGACCATCTTGAGCGGAATCATGGCCATTGCACCGCCCAGCATGAGGGCTACGACGCCGAACGCAAGCCAGGTCTTGAAGGTGCTGTCGATGAACGGGGAAAGCGTCTTGTCGAACAGCCTGTAATAGAAGGTCTTTTTGATGTCATACTCTTCGTTGTGCCCTTCGTCCGTCTTCAGCAGGCGGTAAGAGAGCCACGGGGTTGCGATCAGTGCGACCAGCAGCGAAAAGATCATTGCCAGCGAAGCGCCGATCGGCATCGGGCTCATGTAAGGACCCATCAGGCCCGACACGAACACCATCGGCAGAACGGCCGCAATGACCGTGAAGGTGGCCAGGATGGTCGGGTTGCCGACCTCGTTGATGGCTGTTATGGCCGCCTGAAGCCTCGGTTGCCGCTTCATGGCAAAATGACGGTGGATGTTCTCTGCGATGATGATCGAGTCGTCGACCACGATACCGGTCACGAAGATAAGCGCGAAAAGCGTAACCCTGTTGAGCGTATAGTGGAACAGGAAGTAGACCAGCAGGGTGAGCGCAAAGGTGATCGGCACAGAAGCGAACACCACCAGGGCGCCCCTCCATCCGAGGAAGAATCCGACCACGATCGTTACGGCAACGACCGCCATGATCAGGTGCTCGAGGAGAGTGAACACCTTTTCCGAGGCCGTTTCACCGTAGTTCCTCGTCTCTGTTACGGTAACGTCTGCTGGTATGACAGAACCCTTCATGCCGTCGAGTTTCGAAATCACCTTGCCGGCAAGCGCCGTCGCGTCGGTGCCCTGCCTTTTGGCGACCGTGAGGGTCACCGCCGGGTAATCGGCCGAATCTTTTGCCCCGGAGGCTGCTCCCCAGCCGAAACAGGTATAGTTACTGACCTCTTCGGGACCGTCTGTTATCTGCGCCACGTCTTTCAGGTAGACCGGCGATGCGCCGTAGATGCCGACCACGATGCTGCCGACGTCCTCCTGGCTTTCAAGGAAGCGCCCGGATTTGACGATTATGGCCTGGTCCGTCTGCTTGAAATCACCGGCTGTCATCTGGGTGTTCGAGCTCTGGATCTGCCTTGCGATCTGCAGCGGAGTGATGTTGAACTTCTGGAGCTTGTCTTTCTGAAGCATCACCCTGATCTGGCGTTTCAGTCCGCCCTTGATTTCGACATCTCCGATATTTTCGGTCTGCTTGATCTGGTCGGCAGCTTTCAGGGCGATCCTCCGCAGTTCATAAGAATTCTTGCTCTTGCTCCAGAATGTCAGGTTGAGCACCGGCACGTCGTCGATGGAGACCTTCTTCATCATCGGCATCTGGACACCCGGGGGCATTTTGTCCATGTTCTTCATGAGGGTGGACCACAGCTTGACCATGCTCTCTTCGGTATTGTCACCGACGTTGTATCTGACGGTGACCAGCGCAAAATCGGGCATCGAGGTCGAATAGACGTAGTTGACCCCCTTGATTTCCGTCAAGGTGCGCTCGACCGGTTTGGCCACGCGCTCCTCCACTTCCGCGGCGCCGGCGCCCGGATAAGGGATGTAGATGTCGACCATCGGTACGACGATCTGCGGCTCCTCTTCCCTCGGAGTCATGAACGTGGCCATGACGCCGACAAGAAGAGCGGCCAGCATGAGAAGCGGCGTGATCTTCGAATTTATGAACTGCTTTGCAAGCCTGCCGGCAATACCTTCATTCATCTGCATGAGCCTCCTTCGCTCTGTCTTTCCTGACTGTTGTAATCCTTGTTCCTTAACGAAGCCGGGGACTTGTCACCGCAACGACAAGCCCCGCTTCAACCACTATGCCGGGCTCAACAGGGCTTCCGCCCATGATGCTCCCTAAGCTCGATCAATGTCCGCTGTAGTAATCCAGCTCACTTTTGGCGATGCAGTAATCATACCTGGCCTGGTTCAGGCGAAGCTTGGCATAGGTATAAGATCCTTCACGCATCAGCAGTTCGAAGGTCATGGCCATACCTGTCTTGAACTGCTGACCGATGAAATCGAAGCTGACCCTGGCCTCTTCGAGAGACCTCCGGGCGACGGAGATCCGCTCCAGCGATGTCGACAGGGAGCGGCGTGCCTTGTTGATCTCCAACTGGCTCTGCTCTTTTGCCGCTTCGTAATTGTACCTGGCTTCCAGCACCTGGGCTTTCGACTCCTGCACTTTGCCCTGCGTCGCCATACCGTCGAACAGGTTCCACTGCATGTTCAGGCCGACGGTCCAGCTCGAACCGTTCATGCCGACAAGGTCGGAATCGTGCCATGTCTTCTGGGCAAAGGCGTTCAGTCTCGGCAGGTACTGTGCCCGGGCCATATCATGCTGGTATCCGCTCACCTCCCGGTATGCGTCGAGGGCCTTGAGGTCGCTGCGGCCGGCCGGGCTCGCCGTGGCGACTGATGCCGGAAGCTTCGAATCGACCGCCAGCTCGGTGGTCGGCACCACGATGTCGTCGGCCTGCAGTCCAAGCATCGTCCTGAGGGCATCGCCGGCATTCCTGATCTCGTCCTGCATCATGAGCTTCTGCTCCCTGAGCTCGGAAAGCCTCACATCGGTGGACAACTTGTCCGATTTGGTCAGGATTCCGACGCTGTACCCCTTTCCTGCCTCGCGGCTGTATCCCTGCATGACGCCGATCGACTGCTGGATGTCCGCAAGGTTCCGCGTCGCAAGGATGAGTCCGTAATAGGCCTTTTTGACATTCAGGTCGATAGTCTCGACGGTGCGGTCGACCATGAACCCCTGGGCCTTCTTTGCGCTCGTGGCGACCGAACGGCCGATCTGGGCGTCGACGTTGATGAGCGGCTGGACCACTTCGAGCGTCGTCTGGAAATCGCTGATGCCGTCGGGATTGTTCAACCGGTCGGGCATGAAGTCCTGCTGGGTCACAATCCCCTGCTGGAGCTTGAACACGAGGTTCGCTCCGGGATCCGTGGTGTGCACGTAAGTTTCGGAGAGCTTCACCTTGGGCAGGTACGCCTGGCGGCTCTGCACGATCCTGGCGTCAGCCTGGTCGACTCTTGCTCGAACAGCCTTGATCGACGTATTACGCTCATGTGCCATTTTCAGCGCATCCTCGAGCGAGAGCCTCATGGTGGCCGCATCAGCCTGCGAACCGGCGGCGAGAGCCGTCACGAGCAGGGCGAAGAACCTTATGGTTACCTTCATCGTCATTTATTTTTTTGATATGAGTTTGATAATCCTTTCCACGCTTTCAGAATCCTGCCTGCTCAGGCACTTCTTCAGGTTCCGGTTCAAAACGAGGGAAAAAGTGTTGTCGAGTGCCGCTTTGGCAGCCTGGAACTGGGTCACAACCTTTTCGCACTCCTCTTCGCCTTCGATCATCCTGATCAGCCCCTGTATCTGGCCGTTCACCTTTTTGAGCCTCAAGATCACATCTTCCATACGGCACCCCCAGTTTATTGCCTCTTCCTCACCTTTGAGGAAGAAAGTCGTTAAGAATACCCATACCCCGTTAGGGTATTAATAATAATCAAAAACAATCCCCCGTGCAACAGATAACATTATCGTCGAACGGGGGATCGATCAATTACGACTTCTGGTCAGATCTTGCAGCCTGATGCCGTCAGTTCGGCGCCGCTGCAACAGATATCTGACTGCACCTGGCAAAGCATGCTTTCGGTAGCCTGCTGCATGATCTTGGACATGATCGCCTCGGTCATGAACTTGAGGATGTTTTCCGGCATCATGTTGAGCGGAAAAGAGAGCTCGAAGTCGAGAGTGATGTCGGTCTCGAAATGGACTTCCGTTCGCTGATCGTCGAGATGGTAAAGGCAGATCCGCGTATTGGCCTGACCCACGAAGGTGTGCTTTTCCTTCAGCTCCACATCGGGGACTTTTGGCGAATTGACCCATCTGATGCACTTTCCGGACACGGTTCCGGGCGGGAGAGGCTCTTCCGATGACAGAGGTCCTGCCGGAGTATTACCGTTCAGATCGATATGCTCCTCGTTCTGTTCGACGAAGAATACCGCCGTAATGGGATTTTCACGTGGATCGTTGACCTGGAAAACCCATTGGTAAACTCCGTGATCCTTCAGGTAGGACACGCTCGTACAGTAAGGATTGTGCTTGAGGATCCTTACGTGGTCGGAGAAATAGATTACCGAATCGTTGAGATGCGACTCGATGATCGCCTTTGCCTTGCTTTTTCCTATAACCTCCATGACTACTGCAACCTCTTTAGCGTGAAAAAATCTTTTTCAATCAACGCCGGCCAAAATCCCAGAGTTCCCTCTGCTGCTCTATCTGAAGATTCAGATTTACCTGGCTGTTATAATGAAGGTTTTTTCTTATTATTATTGCAAATCCGTTTTGGGAACCTGTCATCACAAACCCTCATCCATGACCGATACTTTTAATTATACGACTATTTTCGCTCCGCTTGGATTCTTTATCATGGGCATATTACTGGTGACCCTGCTCAACAGATTCATCGGCAAATCGCAGAATAAAAAAGCCGGCTGAGCCTGCAAAATATACTCACAGCAAGCCAATGGAGATGCTTGAAGAAAATTAATCAGCCCGTTTCCCGGCTGTTGTGTTAACACGTTTTTTCTTGCTCAACTGTTGAAAATATATTAGCTTTACTCATTATCAGGAAAGCCTGCCGTAGTGCGGAGATTTTTTCTTAAATGCTTTCTAACAACTCTAAACATATACACATCATGTCAAACGGAACAAACTTCGATGTTGCTGGTGCAATCAACACCCTGACCGAATCTGCCGGCAAACTCTTCCAGGTACAGGTTGACATTGCCAACAACGCACTGAAAGCTCTCACCAGCGTAGCCGAGCCTCTTGGCAAGACCGCTACCGACCTGATCGGCAACTTCGCAAACCTTGCCACCCAGGTTCTCCAGAGCGTTTCTGCTGCTATCGCTCCTAAAAAATAAGGGTATCACCCTGACCAAAAGCACCTTACGCATCCGCGTAGGGTGCTTTTTTTTTATCCGTTCCGTTTTGAGACTAAACATATAATGCGTCAGCACTCCTTATGGAAGCCAGGGAATTGATCGGCAGCCTCTATCCGGTGCAGCAACGTGAAAGCCTCGAGATCATCAAGATCCAGGGCGATGCCTCGAACAGGCAATACTTCAGGATATCGGGACAGGAAGCCACCAGCATCGCCTGCATCGACCCGGCATTCAGGTCGGCCGACCCGAAGACCTATCCGTTCCTGATCATGAGGAACCTGCTGGAAATGCACGGCTTAAGGGTTCCTGCGCTCCTGGGCAGCAATCCCGGCAAAGGGGTTCTCCTCCTCGAAGACTGCGGCGACCTGATGCTCCAGGATGAAGTCCCGCATCTTGACCACGCCGGGCTTTCCGCACGCTACCGACAAGTCATCGACATCCTCATCCGGATACAATCGATCAGCCCCAACGGTTCCGCCATCCCTTTTTCGCAAAGCTTCGACCATGAAAAACTCATGTTCGAATTCGACTTTTTCATCGATCATGCCCTGAGACGCTATTTCAGCGGAGCGCTCGACGAGGAGGCGATCACCGCCCTGCGCAGTGAGTTCGATTCCATAGCCCGACTGCTTGTGCGACCGGAGCATTTCGTGCTCAACCACAGGGACTTCCACAGCAGGAACATCATGCTCTTCATGGATGAGCCTGTCGTCATCGACTTTCAGGACGCCCGTCTCGGCCTGCCTCAATACGATGCCGTGTCACTGCTCAGGGACTCCTACGTCCGGCTCGATCCGCAGTTGGTCGAGGAGTTGAAACAGTACCATTTCGACCAGCTCCTCAGGAACGGACTGACAACGATGGACGCCGGCCAGTACCTGCGATTTTTCGACCTGATGGCATTCCAGCGCAACGTCAAGGCTGTCGGCACCTTCTGTTACCAGACCACCGTCGCAGGCAACCGGTCGTTCGAACCATGCATCAGGCCGACACTGGCCTTTTTAGCAGAGTACATCGACGCCCGGCCTGAACTTGCCGCTGCCGGCAGGCTGTTGAACCCTATCATTACCTGACGCAATTCATGAACGCTTTCGTCCTTGCCGCCGGATTCGGCACACGCCTGCAGCCACTGACCGATACGATGCCAAAGCCACTGGTGCCGGTGCTGAACGTGCCGAGCCTCTGCTACACCCTGTTCCTCCTGAAGGAAGCCGGCATACGAAAGGCGATCATCAACATCCATCACCATCCGGACAGCATACGGAGCTTTTTCGACCAGCATGATTTCGGCAGCCTGAAAATCGTTCTCTCCGAAGAGAAAACCATACTCGGCACCGGCGGCGGACTGAAAAAATGCGAAAAGCTGCTCGATGAGGGGGATTTTCTGCTCATCAACAGCGACATCATCAGCGATATAGACCTGTCGGCCCTGGTGAGCTGTCATGAACAGGCAGGAGTCGGCGGAACGCTGGCGCTCTACGAAACACCGCTGGCACCGTCGATCGGTCATGTAGGGGTACGAAACGGCCGGATACACGATTTCAGGAACATGCGGGGCACCGGCCTGCTTTCGCAGTTCATCTATACCGGAACGGCCGTACTCAGCCCGAATATCTTCCGGCACCTCAAGGAAGAGTATTCCGGAATCGTCGATACCGGGTTCACCGGGCTTATCGACCATGAGGGGCTCGGGTTCTACGCTCACCCTGGATTCTGGCAGGACATCGGCACCCTGCAGAACTTTTACCGGGCAAACCTTGACGATAATTTGCTTATCCTTGAGCTTGAAGCACGCATGAAGCTGCAGATCGGGATCTTTCCGCATATGGTCTCAGCCCTTGCGTCGGTCAGTCGCGACGCGCGCGTCACCGGTTCCGTCATAGGCGAGCGCTGCACGATCGGACCGGGAGCCGTCGTAGAGCATTCGGTACTCCTGCCTGACGCCGTCGTAGAACCTGATACGGTCGTCAAAAATTCAATCGTCGGACCAGGGGTGTTTATCCCGCTCTGAAACCTTCATAGCAACACAGAACAGCCATGGTGATCAACGGACTCGACATACTCCTCCAGGACACGGCTGCATTAAAAAAACGCAGCGTAGGGCTGATCGCCAATCAGACGTCGGTATCGGCGAGTCTCGACTACTCCTGGTCGCTTCTGGAACGTTCCGGAATCCGCCTGAAGCGGCTGTTTTCGCCCGAACACGGTCTCTTCTCCACCGAACAGGACCAGATTGCCGTCGGCGGGCAGCCCGAAACCGGATGCGAAATCGTGAGCCTTTATGGAGACAACGAACAGTCGCTCATACCCGACCGCTCCCTTCTGGAGGGGCTCGACCTGGTGCTTTTCGACATCCAGGACGTCGGTTCGCGTTACTACACTTACGTCAATACGCTCGCGCTCTTCATGGATGCAGCCCAGGGGCTCGACATCGAGGTCGTGGTACTCGACCGCCCGAACCCGCTCGGCGGAATCGCAGTGGAGGGCCCTCAGCTCGATCCGGCCTTCCACTCGTTCGTCGGAGTCATGCCGGTACCGGTCCGCCACGGCCTTACTGCCGGAGAGATCGCCCATTTTTACCGGGACTACAAAAAACTGGACCTCAACCTGAGCGTGATCGCCATGCAGGGCTGGTCGCGCCGGATGCTCTTTCCGGAAACCGGCCTGCCGTGGGTACCGCCATCCCCGAACATGCCGTCGTTCCAGGTCGCAGAGGTCTACCCGGGGATGTGCCTCTTCGAAGGGCTCAACGTATCCGAAGGCCGGGGAACGACAACTCCCTTCCTCCTTAGCGGCGCGCCGTTCATCGATCCGTTCCTGCTGGCGTCACGCCTCGGCTCGATGGGTCTCGAAGGCGTGGTCTTCAGGCCGACATGGTTCAGGCCGACCTTCCACAAATACCGCGACCAGGTAATCGGCGGCATCTATCTGCATGTAACGGACCACCACCGGTTCAAACCATTTGCTGCGGGAGTTGCCATGACCTGCGCACTGAGGGAGCTCTATCCCGGGCAGCTTGCCTTTCTGGACGGCGTTTACGAATTCAACGACACCATTCCTGCCTTCGACCTTCTTGCCGGAAGCGGCGCCATACGTTCGAAAATCCTCAGGGGCGACTGCCCCGAGACGATCCTCGCCTCATGGCAGAGTGAAGAAGCGGAATTTGCCGCAACCAAGCAGAATTTCCATCTCTACGACTGCTGACCCGGAAACCTGCGGACAGAAACTTCAGCCGGTGAGCACCGGTGAGCTTTATTGAATGCCCTGAAACTATCGCCCATGCAACCCATCGATCTCGCCATCGTCGTTCTGTTCCTCGTCGGCAATACGCTTTTCGGCCTCTGGCACGGAAGGAGCAACAAAAGCACCGGGGACTACTTTCTCGGGGGGCACAAGCTGCCCTGGATCGCTTCGATGCTCTCAATCGTCGCATCCGAAACTTCGGTACTGACCTTTGTAAGCGTTCCCGGACTTGCCTACCGGGGCGACTGGACGTTCCTCCAGCTCGCCATGGGCTACATCATCGGAAGGATCCTGGTCAGCATGATACTTCTCCCGATGTATTTCAAGCATGGGGTGAGCTCCATCTACGAAGTGATCGGAATCCGTTTCGGGCCGGACATGCAGAAAGTCGCATCCCTGGTGTTTCTGGTCACCAGGACACTCGGAGACGCCATCCGTTTTCTGGCCGCAGGCGTCGTTGTGCAGGTGGTTACCGGATGGTCGCTGCCACTCTCGGTCGTCATCATCGGCACGGTCACCCTCGTCTATACCCTTTCCGGGGGAATCAAGGCCGTGGTCTGGCTTGAAAGCTTCCAGTTCGGACTGTACCTGCTCGGCGGAATCCTCTCCATCGCGTTCATTCTTCACAGCCTTGGAACGCCTGTCCCTGATCTGCTCGCATCTCTCGCCCAGGCCGGAAAGCTGAAGATCATCAACCCCGATCCCCACATTTTCACGAAGCCCTTCGCCTTTTTCGGCGCCTTTTTCGGAGGCATGCTGCTTTCCCTCTGCTCACATGGCGTCGACCACATGATGGTCCAGCGGGTGCTCGGTTGCAGGGATCTCGGATCGGCGCGAAAAGCGATGATCGGAAGCGGGCTTTTCGTTTTTTTCCAGTTTTCGGTTTTCCTGATGGCCGGTTCGATGATCTACCTCTTCATGCACGGCGCACCCATGCAGAAAGATCGTGAATTCGCGTTCTTCATCGTCAACTACCTCCCGGCCGGCCTGAAAGGGTTCCTGATCGCCGGCGTGCTTTCGGCAGCCATGTCCACACACAGTTCTGCAATAAATTCCCTTGCCTCTTCAACGGTCAACGACATTCTCGGCGGCAAGACCTCGCTTTTCGTTTCGAGGATGGTAAGCCTCGCCTGGGCGCTGGTGCTCATCGTCATCGCCCTCATGTTCGACGAAAGCAACGAGGCGATCGTCATGCTCGGCCTGGAGATAGCCTCATTTACCTATGGCGGCCTGCTCGGGCTTTTCCTGCTCTCGAAAAGCGGAAAAGCTTTCCATCCGTCGAGCCTGATCGTCGGCCTTATCGCAAGCATGGCCGTAGTTTTCCTGCTCAAGTTCCTCGGATTGGCATGGACCTGGTATATTACCATCTCGGTGCTGGTGAACCTTATCATCACCACAGGCATCGAGGCTGCACTGTTCAGGAACAAGACATTTGAGTCGCATTAAACGTTTTATCTCGCAAAGATGTATCTTTAGCTAACAGGTGAAAAATCCATCGACGCTTCGCTATGCCCGGCAAAGGCTCTGAAGCGGTTTCAGTGAAATCAACGAACGAACAATCGACCATGAAAAGTAACGATCCCATCCTGGTAATTGAGGATGAGGAAGACATCCGGCAAATGATCTGTGATATTCTTGAAGATGACGGATACAGCACCGTTCAGGCGTCAAATGGCAATGAAGGCCTCATGATCCTCCGGAAAACCCCTGAGTTCAGCATCATCATAACCGATCTGCTGATGCCGGAAAAGGAGGGAATCGAAACGATCAGCGAACTCAGGAAAGATTTCCCCTGGATAAAAATTCTGGCCATATCGGGGGGCGGAATATGCATTCCGGAAAGCTATCTTAATCTGGCCAAAGCCATGGGGGCGGATGCAACGCTCTGCAAGCCGTTCGGAAGAAGCGAACTGCTGAGCGTCATCGAAGAGCTGAACCGGTAACCGCACCGGCAAAACACAGCAACCCGCCCTGAAAACTATTTGTCGGCCATTTATTGGCAAAATCTTTTTTGTTCTTCACTTAACCGCGGACTGGTCGATCATCGTCAGCCCGCAGTAAGGGATAACCCCTTCAGCAATGGACAGAAACACACCGGAGACCATTCGCAGTACCGACCATCCGGAACTTGAAAGCGAAAACGCAGCGCTCAGGCAAAAGATCGAGATGCTCGAGCGTCGCTTGTCGCTTGCCGAGGACACCGCCATGACCCTGTCAATGGCGCTGGAATCCACAGGGGACGGATACTGGGACTGGAACATCAAAACCGGCGACCTCCTCGTCAACAGGCAGTGGGCGTCCATCATAGGCTACGAGCATGAAGAGCTTGTCCTCCTGACGATCGGATTCTGGAAAGAACACTGCCATCCTGACGATCTTTTGCCTTCGAATATGCTGCTCGACGGACACTTTGCCGGAAGGACGGAGTTCTACGAGCTTGAATTGAGAATGCGCCACAAGGATGGCCACTGGGTCTGGATTCTGGATCGCGGAAAAGTATGTGAATGGGATTCGGAAGGAAAACCGGTGAGAATGATCGGTTCGCATCAGGATATCTCAGCCAGAAAAGCAGCCGATGAGTCGATCTCTTCAAGCCGGGAATTTGAAAGGCTCACGACGATACTCTCGAAACGCTTCATCAACCTGCCGTTCGAACAGATCGACAGCATGATACAGAGCACCCTGAAGCTGATCGGGGAGCAGGTTCTTGCCGACCGGAGCTACGTATTCCTGTTTTCCGACGACCTGCGGGTAATGGGCAACACCCATGAATGGTGCGCAGAGGGAACCGAGCCGCAGATCGACAATCTCAAGGATCTTCCTACCGACATTTTCCCGTGGTGGATGGAAAAGCTGAAATGCAACGAAATCATCCACATTCCAGAGATCGAACAGATGCCGGAGGAGGCTTCTGCTGAAAAAGAGATCCTCGAAAGCCAGGGCATAAAGTCCCTGATCGTCATTCCTCTGGCTTCGGGTTCGAGACCGTTCGGCTACATCGGATTCGATGCCGTGGAACAGCACCGCTCATGGCCGACCGAAACTGTTTCGGTTCTTAAGCTTGCCGGTGGCATCATCGCCAACGCCCTTCAGCGCCAGAAGGTCGAATCACTTCTCCAGGCGGAACTCGAACTGGCCATCAGGCTGAACTCCACAACATCGTTTCCTGATACGCTTAGCTGCATCCTGAACACGGCATTGACCGTGTCGGGCATGGAAGCCGGTGGCATCTATCTTGTCAACCCTCACAAACAGAACGTAACGCTTGCATGCCATCAAGGCCTGTCGCAAAGCTTTATCGATCATGTTATCGATTATTCGACCTATTCAAATCAGGGAAGACTGGTCCTCGAAGGAAAACCGGTATACAGCAACCAGGAAACCCTTGGCTTGCCGAAGACCGACTTCATGCCGGACAAGAAACTCAATGCGATAGCCATCATCCCTGTCTCCTATCACGGGGAGGTGATCGCCTGCCTGAACGTCGCATCCCACAAGCTTGTACAGGTTCCCGAATATGCCAGGAAAGCGCTTGAAACCATAGCGTCCCACATCGGTGACGCCATCATGCATGCGCGTCATGAACAGCATATCGAAGAAACCAAAATCAACCTTGAGGCTCTTTTCGATACGATCGACGATTTCCTGTTCATTCTGGACATGGACGGCAAGGTGATCGTCACAAACGCCGCCGTCAAAAACAGGCTGGGTTATTCTCCTGAAGCACTGAAGAATATGCATGTGCTTGAGTTCCATCCTGCGGGGCGCCGGACAGAGGCAGGCGCAACTGTCGAAAGGATGCTGGCCGGTGAAAGGGTTTCATGTATGGTTCCGCTGATAACGGAGAGCGGAGAGTTGATCCCTGTTGAAACCAAGGTAAAAACTGGTATCTGGAACAAGCAGCCGGTGCTTTTCGGTATCAGCCGCGACGTCTCTGAGCGGGTCAAGTCTCAGCAAGCCATGACTGAAAGCGAAAGGCGATTCAGGGAACTGACCGAGATGCTGCCGCTCCCCCTCTTTGAGACCGACTGTGAACTCAAGATCACCTATACCAACAATAAATGCTACGAAGTGTTCGGATACACCGAACAGGAATTGGGCTCTGGATTTGACGCTTTGAAATTCTTCGATTCAGAGGATGCCGAAGCGATAGTGGAAAGCCTCCCGAAGATATTCGAAGATCCGGATTTATTCAAAAGCCATCACGAACGCCTCGTGCACAGAAAGGACGGGAGCAGATTTCCCGGCCTCATCTACTGCATGCCAATCATCAGGGAAGGGAAAAAAGAGGGAGTCCGGAGCATCGTTATCGACGTCACAGCGTTGAGGGCTGCTGAGGAAGCACTCAGGCACAGCGCTCTTCAGGAGAGAATCGCCCAGGAGTTCAAATCGCTTATAGACAATATCCCGGGAGCCGTCTACCGGATCAACGGATCGGGAAAAACCTCGATGCTCTCGATGCTGCCTGATCTGGTGGCTGAGATGGTTGCAACGGATTATGAAACAGAGCTTTTCGAAACCCTTTCGATGGTGCATCCTGACGATCGGGATGCTGTTGCCGAATCATACAGGACACTGAAAGAGTCAAGACGCTCCGAGACGCTTGTCTACCGCATCGTCACCGGTCAGAATTCCATCAGATGGATCGAAGACCGGAAAACTTCGACCTTTTCCGATGGAGGGTTATTCACAGGAATCGACGGCATTCTATTCGATATCACGGAACGGATCGCAGCCCAGGACGAAAAGCACCAGCTGGAAGCGCGATTGCGCAAATCCCAGCGTCTTGAAACCATCGGCACCCTTGCCGGAGGCATAGCACACGATTTCAACAACATCCTGACCCCGATTCTCGGTTATTCCGAAATGGGGTTGATCAGCCTCTCTTCGGAAGACCCTCTGCATGAATATTTCACTGAAATCATGCAGGCTTCGGAACGCGCCCAGAACCTTGTGTCACAAATCCTGACCTTCAGTCGGGCTCAGGACAGCAAACCTTCGCCCGTCAGCATTCAGGCCATCATCTCCGAAGCCCTCAAACTGCTCCGGCCGTCCATTCCTTCGACGATAACCATCGAGCAGCATATCGACAAGTCCTGCAGGAATGCACTTGCCGACCCATCGCAGATCCATCAGGTCATCATCAATCTCTGCACCAACGCGTTCCATGCCATGGAAAACAGCGCAGGGAAGCTGAGCATCGACCTCAGGGAAACACAGGCAGACACAAAATTGCCTGCCGGATTGCAGAAGCTTCGCGAAGGCAGCTATGTCCAGCTGAGCATTTCGGATACTGGATGCGGAATGGACGATGCAACCATGGAGCGTATTTTCGAACCGTTTTTCACAACCAAATCGGTTGAAAAAGGCACCGGACTCGGACTTTCGGTCGTCCATGGAATCATCACCAGCTGCAACGGAGAAATAACCGTCGAAAGCACACCGCAACAAGGCACGACATTTCGCATATTCCTTCCGGTGATCGATGAAAATGCCGCCGTCAAATTGGGTAAATCAGCCCCCCAGAAAGGCAGCGGAAGCATCCTTTTTGTCGACGATGAACCGGCTGCTGTGCAAATGATGACCATCATGATGACAAAACTCGGATTCTCGATCCAGGCCGAAATCTCTCCAGTCAAGGCCCTGAATCTCTTCAGGGAGAACCCCGGCCGCTTCGACCTTGTCATCACGGATCTCACCATGCCAGAAATGACCGGCATACAGTTGGCCGGCGAACTCCACAAAACAACCCCGGCACTCCCGGTCATCCTGATGACTGGATATGGAAAAATAATTGAGCAAGCGACACCCTTCAGCAGTTACGGAATAAGCCGGCTTCTGAAAAAGCCGGTCAAACTTGCCCAGCTTTCATCCGCTGTCAACGAAGTGCTCTCTGCAACAATACAGAACTAACCATTATGAAAATACTTGTCATTGACGACGATCCCTCTGTGAGGAAGTTTATCACCACAACCCTGAAAAAGGAGAACCATACTGTTTTAGAGGCTGAAAACGGTAAGGAAGGGGTGCAGAAGATCAAGGAAGAACGAGACATCTCGATCATTATCACCGATCTCATCATGCCCGAACAAGAGGGTATCGAAACAATCATGGAGGTCAGGAAACTGAACCCATCCATAAAAATCATGGCCATTTCCGGGGGCGGCAAGGTCGGCCCAGAAAATTTCCTGCTGCTTGCCGATGCCGTCGGCGCCAACGCGACACTGAAAAAGCCTTTCAGCGGCCAGGAATTGCTCATGAGCCTGCGGCTGATGGAGTGAGTTGCTTCGTACCATGAATCCGTTTTGTGTCTGGACGATAATTTCATAACTTTGTTCTATACACCGAAAAATATCCGCAATTCACCAAACCAAGGATCATCACCATGAACAATCCATCCGGAGCTTTCGTGCAAGGCGCCGAAGCCTATGGCAGGTTTCTGGAGGTTTTTATCGATGGACACTGGTGGGTAGTCGGCGACGCACTTGAAAATATCGGCAAAACAACAAAACGCCTCGGTGCAAACGCCTATCCCTATCTTTACGGCGGGAACGGAACTACAAGCAGTCTCAGGGGATCATCACCAGAGGTTTCCGGTTACGCGGCACCGACCAAAGAGGTGAAAAGCCGCTTCGGGGAGTAACGATCTTTGAAAGGGAAACAGCGGGGCTCTTGGGCCCCGTTTTGTTTTTCGGTCGCTGGAAGTTGACGGTGACTCTATGAATGAGTAACTTGATTGCAAGGAAACCTCCAATTCCTGTTTTGACAATCAAACATGAATAAAAGGAGAACACATCATGGCAAATGAGGAAAAAATCGACACCATGCAATCTTTTTCGTTCGCGATGAAAAGTATTGCAGACGTTGGCGTCAGTCAGATCAACCTGGTTTCGAAAACCATCGACTCCCTTACTCCCGCCATAGGAGCTGTAACGCAGGGAGTGTCTGACGTCGTAGCCGCATCGATCAAAGCGTTCAGCGCTACAGCCGGGGTCGCGACAGGAGCTGTCGGATCAGTAGGAGGCACCCTTTTGAACCTGGTCGGCTCGGTTGCCGGTTCGGTTATCTCGGTCGCACAGTCCGGAATCAGCTTCGCGCTCAACACCGTCGGAAGCATTTTCCCGGCACGGAGAATCTGAACCGTTCCGCCGGCATTGCCTGACAGAAAAGGCCCGTCAAGATTTTGTCCTGACGGGCCTTTTCTATTTTCGCTTCCGGTGTCATACCTTTTTTCAGGCCATGTTACTGAACCAGCTGGTCGAAATATACGGCAAGCGAAGTCTGCGCCTCGGAAGCCTCGCTGATGACTTCGAAAGTTCTGTTTTTCGCCTTGCCGACCCAGAGGGACAGCACGGCCAGCTCGGCAACGTCAGACCTGTTGGTCCAGCCGTTCCAAAGCCTGTCCCCTTGCTCGACGTGAAGCCTCTGCTGAAGAGGCTCGCCATCTTTGAGCCCGCCTGGCCGGATAATGGTGTATGAACGGCCTTCTGACGAAAACACCCGCTGCAGATGCTCTTCCGCCGCATGTTTCATGCTCAGTACGCCACCGAACAGGTTAAGAGGGTGATACCATTTCGTGACGCCGATGGAGCTGACCATGGCAAAATGCTTCACACCGGCCTTTGCCGCTTCATCCACAAGCCGGATAGCGCCGTCTCGGTCGACCTCCATCGGAGAGGATTCCCCGCTCACCGAGCTGGAGCCGAGGGCCGAGATAACGGCATCACACCCTTTGACAGCTCGTTCAACGTCTTCCGTGTTCTGAATTTTTCCAACCACAACTTCGACACTCTCCCCGAACATGCTCCTGGCCTTCTCTTCCGACCGGGACAACACCCTGACGGACACTCCGTAATGCAGAAGCCTCTTTACAGCCCAAGCACCTGTCTTGCCGGTGGCGCCGGCCACAAGCACTTTCCCCTGATATCCGGAATCGTTTGCCATAATTTGTCCTTGAAAATGTTTAACACACTCTTGTAATGTAAAACAACGCGCATATCCGGAATTCAGTTTCCTGTTCACAAATAGTGGTCAACAGCCGGAATAAGGCTGAAACCGAGGGAGTCTATTTCTTTTTCATTAACTTCAACAAAGCCGTTACCAACGTTCATTCGTCAAGGCAACTCAAGGCGCGAAAGACACAACAAAATCCACATGACAGGCAAAGCGATCATGAAAACTCCAAAGCATGCTCTCCCGGCAATAATCCTGGTCTTCGTTGCGTCCCTTAACTCCCCCGCATCGGCATACAACAGGGATCAGCTCAACCTTCTCCAGAAAAATGTCGCCGCCTGGAATGAGATGCGCAGGGATAATCCGCAACGAGTCATCGACCTGTCCAAAGCCAACCTCGAAGGAGCTAACCTGAAAGGGGCTAACCTCGCTGAAGCAAATCTTTCAAAAGCAGACCTCAGCGGCGCCACGCTCAACAATGCCAGCCTCAAGGGAGCAAACCTTACCATGGCGTATCTGAAAAAGGCCAATATGAGCGAAACCGACGCTTCCAATGCGTGGCTTGCAGGGGCGAACATGAACGGTGCGTATATGAGGAAAGCAAAGTTAGCCGGTGCCAACCTTGCATCGGCTAACCTGAGATGGGCCAAGCTGCCCGAAGCCGATCTGGAAAAGGCAAACCTCAATGAAGCCATTCTTTTCGAAGCAGACCTGGAAGGCGCAAACCTGAAAGGTGCCTTGCTTGACAAAGCCACGTTGTTTGAAAGCGCCATACTGAAGGATGCAAAACTATCGAACAACACCATTCTGCCGTCAGGAGAGCCGGCCACAAGAGCCTGGGCGATGAGGCATGACTCCCGATTCGTCTCGGAAGCGCCAACCGCTCCACCGGTGTTCGTGCCCCCGGTCGTTGCCGCCCCCGTTATCATTCCGGAAAACATGCCCGGGTCTGAACAGGGTAAAGCACCCCAGCCGACCCCTGAAATCAGGGAGGTGGAATCCTGGAACGCAGTGAGGAAGGTAAATCCCGACACCAGGATCGAAATGTCCGAGGAGAAGCTGAGCCACGCAAAACTCAGCGGCGTCGATCTCAGGAATGTCACGTTGACGAAATCCGATTTTGAAAGGACGAACCTTGACCATGCCAATCTGGCCGGGGCCTCGCTGGCAAGCGCAAACTTCCAGAGAGCCGACATGAAACAGGCGAACCTTAGAGGGGCGAATCTGGAAGGAGCTAATCTCGACCGGGCATACATGAAAAATGCCGACCTTTCCAACGCAAACCTCACTGGTGCAAATCTCTTCGGAGCCATGCTCTATGGTGCAAATCTGGATGGGGCTAACCTGACCAAGGCATCGCTCTTTGATGCAAACCTGGAAAAAGCCTCCCTGAAAGGCGCCAACCTGACCGGAGCGACCCTGATCGGCACAACCCTTACCAATGCCGTCGTTTCGCCCTCGACGATCACACCGTCAGGCGAGAAGGCAACGCGTGGCTGGGCAATTCGCAACGATGCGGTATTCACCGACAAGTAACCAAGCCCCCGGACTGACGACGTCACACGATTGAAAACCGGAAAATCCTACTGTCATGGCGAACATTCTCGTCGCAAGCTACTATAGCCGCTGGGATCTGGCTGGACACAAAGGCAGGATCGCTCTTTATGATTCGAGCAACCAACTCATCGAAAACCATCTTTTTACTGATCCAGCCGAATTTCATGTCGTCGCAAGCATGCTTCGCCATGAAAAACCCCTATGGTTCGATACCGACGTAAAGCATCTCCGGACCGGATCGGAACCGGTCGGAGAATGGGAAAAGTGACTCATCGAGCCGATCGGTAATGACTGGCCTGAATTACGGCCATCGCTACCGCATGCGGGCTCGGCACCTGCTGTCACATGGAAATATGTTCAATTGGGGAAGCGCTTCCTGTAAAGGAGCTGCTTCAGGGGATGGGCTTTGCTTAGGTTAGGATCGTTGACCGGCAGGATATGCTTTTTGCCGGTACGGGTGACAACCTCGATCGTTCCATCCTGATTGACGCAAACGACCTTCCAGAATTTGTCGACCACATAATGGTAATGCTCGCCGTGCTCAAGGGGGTAAACCTGCCTTGCTCTCGGGCCGGGAGACACGGAGCTTTTCGGTTTATGGTAAACTATGGAATCACCTACCCTGAATTGCGGCATCTTGATCTCCTTACAGTTATATCGACAGAGTGTATATTTTATTCGTAAAAACGGTCTAAAGACCATTGTAATAAAAAATGGAAATATATTCTGTTGTTTTTTCATTATACCCCGCTCAACAA
The DNA here is from genome assembly GCA_035560975.1 of Chlorobaculum sp. Lineage (GTDB taxonomy): Bacteria > Bacteroidota > Chlorobiia > Chlorobiales > Chlorobiaceae > Chlorobaculum. The sequence goes on from DATMYL010000137.1 coordinate 28,152, forward strand.
CAATATTTTTTCACCGAATACCGCTTTTCGAACTGTACGTCAACCGCGATCTTCAGAAAATCCGATGATGATCATGTCGCCACTCTTTTCAGCCCCGGTCGTCCTGAGCGTGGCGAGCGCCTGAGGCAGTACCATGTTACGCCGATGGTTCCCGATCCTGATGTTCAGTTCGTCACCACTTTTGCTCAACTGTATCTTCTCGTCAGGCAGGCCTGGCACATGGAGTTCGAGATTGTAACCCTTCTCGACCTGCTTGATCTGATAGGGGCTCTGGCGATAATAAACCTGCGACGGGTCCTCTTCACCATAGAGCAGCTCCTTGAGCTTTTCGAGCGTCGCCAGGCCGCAAATCTCACGCGAATAAAGGGGAACCTCTTTGACTGGAAGCGGGCTGAAACTGTCGATGATTTCCTGGCGATACAGTTTCTGGTTCTCTTTCCAGTAATGAAAATAGGGATCGGTGACCTCGTCAGGTATGATCCTGTTGGCCACGACAAGGTCTATGGAGATGTTGTAAAGACTGAGGTAAGCCTGTGCCCTGAGCGACTCCTTGATGACCATCCGCTCAGGATTGGTGACAAGCCGGACAGAGGTCACGCTGTTGTCGGTCAGTATCTTGCCCAGAGAATCGATCTGCTCATAAAACTCGTATGGCAGATCCATCATCGCCTTGTCAGGGAGGGAAAAACCGGCAAGCGGCCTGAAAACAGGCTCCACCAGAGGTCTGAGGTAAACTGCGACCTTCTCGAGTGGTTTGTAAAAGCGCCTCATGTACCAGCCTGCGACCTCGGGGATGCTCAGAAGCCTGAGCGCCGTGCCGGTAGGAGCAGAATCGATGATCAGGACATCGTAATGTCCATCCTTGTGGTGACGAAAAACCCTCACCAGCCCGAATATCTCGTCCATTCCGGGCAGAATGGCAAGCTCCTCCGCCTGGACGCCGTCGAAACCCCTTGCCTGGAGCACCTCTGTGAGGTAACGTTTGACGCTCCCCCAATTATGTTCAAGCTCTTCGAGCACATCGAGTTCCGCACCCCAGAGATTCTCGCGTACCAGCCTGGGCTCATGGCTCAGACCAAGATCGAAGCTGTCGGCAAGGGAGTGGGCCGGATCAGTACTCAGGACAAGCGTCCTGTAGCCGAGCTCGGCACATCGTAACCCTGTTGCTGCTGCAATCGAGGTTTTTCCCACCCCGCCCTTACCAGTCATCAGAATAAGACGCATAATGCTGCCTCCCTTTTTGTTCGGGTTGCTAACGCTATAACCAGCTGTTGGAAAATTCAGTTTTCCTGGAGGGGGGATTGATCTCAATGAGGTTGGGGGCAAATCAGTCAGGAGCCCGCAACAACATCCAGTAGACATATCGACGACAGTTCAGACCGGCTTTCGGACGAGCCGGCCTACTGTCAAGGGGTAACAGGGAGCTGATGCCTCACAATCTCAGCGGCACCTTACGCTGGATCAGTAAAGCTGGGCATCCGTTTTGCGAAGGATCATCGCATACTCATTCAGATCCGTCATAGGCTTTCTTTTTACTGACAGGCTCCACTCTACATTCAGATAAGTACCGTCTCCGGTCTTGAACCGGGAATAGAACATCAGGACGGCTTCGACAGGCATCTGGCGCTGCAGTGCGCTTTTGAAGTGCGCGTAATCTTCCGGATGAATGAGCTCGGACAGAGACACGCCGGTAAGGGCGCCGGTGCTATATCCTAAAAATTTTTCGATCGATCCGCTCAGATCGACGATTTTTTCAGCATCGTCGAGAACTGCATATGCCTCAATGGCCGGTTTGAGCCGCTCCTCGAACCTCCCGATATGAAGTCTTACCTGCCGGAGCAGATTGTCGATGTCCATCCGGTAGCGCGACAACGCAAGCGCATCGCTGATAGGACTCATCTGTTCTCCGACGGAATGGCCGGTCAGAATCCAGTCGATATCGGCACCGTCCTTTTCGAGTCGCTCAAGCATCTTCTTACCGGGAAGACATTTGCCCTTCAGGTAAGGGGTCATCTGTGCAGGATACTTGATCCCGACAGCCCTGCAGAACGCATTGATGGAACCGTGTTTTTTAAGGATATAGTCTCTGAGACGATGATGGAATCCGCTATGTGAAGTCATGGTATTCAATAAAATGCTATTCGTTAACGATTGACATACGGAATAAAACCACTCACTAATAAACTGTTAAACAGAGGCAGGATGGCAATGCCTGAACAGAATCTAAGCAACTCCTTTCCCTTGGCTCTCTCTGGCAGGAAAGTTGAAAAGCATGCTGGTCAACACAGGAACGAGGAAAATGAGGACTGTAAGTGCCGATGTGACCACATCAGCCTGATGCCCCTCAATAACCTTGGCGAAAAGTGTTTCAGGATAAAGATGGTCGACAAACGAAAGAGAAAGCTTGAGCCCGAGAAGACCGAGTACAACAAAAGCGCAGGTTTCAAGAAAGGCATATCGCTCCATGAGCCGGACAAAACCCTGAGCCACGAAACGCATGGCAAGAATCCCGATAAAAACACCAATGCAAATAAGAATGATGTTGTCGGTGAAAGCCACAGCGGCAAATACATTGTCGATGGAAAATGCGATGTCCATCATTTCGATCAGAAGGACCGTAGCCCAGAAAACGCCGATTGAACCTGATGCTTTCCGGAAAAACCAGTTTTTATTTTTGTCATAGAAATCGTCACCTGTAGCCGCTGTATTCCGACCACTCCACCAGTTCCATACCAGATAAAGGAGATAGAGGCCACCGAAAGGTTTTAACCACCATATCTTAACCAGCCAGGAGGCAAAAACAAGAACCAGGCCCCTGAAGATATAGGCGCCCAGAATGCCGTACTTCAACGCAGCAGAACGCTCTTTTGGGGGCAGATCCATAACCATGGTTGCAAGCACAGCCGCGTTATCGACAGATAGAAGACTCTCGATCAAGATGAGATTGAAAATCAGTAGCAGTGACGGTAGCGGATTTTCAATGATGTTTTGTATGAGTTCCTGCATGAACACTGTTTTCCTTCTATTCAGCTTATACTGTCAATATAGATAAAAATTCTATATGCTGATAGAAAACAGTTTGTTCATCTTAATGTGCTATATCTGAACCTGTACGCCGATTTCGATGACCTGACCGGACGGCAGATCGTAATAAGCTGTGGCGCTAAGTGCATTTCGGGCCATGAGTGCGAACATTTTTTTCCTCCAGAGGCTCATCTTCGACTTCATGCCCGTCACAATTTTCTCGCGGTTCAGGAAGAAACTGATCGCCTGGGGCTTGAAATGCATCCCCTGCTGATTGGCCAGTGCTATGACCTGCCTGATGTTCGGATACTCCATGAACCCGTACCTTGCAATAACTTTATACAAGCCGTCACTGAGAGGGGTAACCTCGACCTTTTTGCTGTTCGGCACCCTTGGAACACGTTCAGTCGAAAAATGGAACAGGCCGACTTCGGAATGGAGGATCTTGTTGTGGCGCATGTTGTGCAAAAGTGCGATCGGCACGACGTCAGGGTTCGCCGTCAGATAAACCGCCTGCCCCTTCACTCGCTGAGGCTGCTGAAGGGCAAGGCTGGCGACGAACTCATCAACGGTAAGCGTACGATCCTGAATCTGTTTGAGCAGCAGCATCCGTCCCTGCTTCCAGGTAAGCATGATCGTAAAGGAGACCAGCCCTATGACCAGGGGAAACCAGGCGCCGTGAAACAGCTTACTCATGCTCGCCCCGAAAAATGACAGGTCGATGATCAGGAAAAAGCCGACCAGAAAATCGACGGCAATACGGTTCCATTTCCAGAGATCGCGAGCGACATAGTAAAAAAGGATAGCCGAAATCAGCATCGTGGCGGTAACGGCCACCCCGTAAGCTGATGCTAACCTGCTCGATGATCCAAAGCCGGCAACCAGGGCTATCGTAGCGAACATCAGCGACCAGTTTGCGGCCGGCACATAAATCTGCCCCATATGGCTCGCTGAGGTGTGCCGAATCGTCAGCCTCGGAAGATATCCGAGCTGTATTGCCTGCTGGGTCAGTGAAAAGACTCCCGTAATCAGCGCCTGTGAAGCGATGATGGTCGCCATGGTCGCCAGAATCACCATGGGAATCATGGCCCAGGAGGGCACCATCGAGTAGAATGGATTATATGATGATTCAGGAGAAGCGAGAAGCAGGGCGCCCTGCCCGAAATAGTTCAGAAGCAGCGCAGGCAGCACCAGCAGCATCCATGTCAGGCGGATGGGGCGACGGCCGAAATGTCCCATATCGGCGTACAGCGCCTCAGCCCCGGTCACGGAGAGGAAAACCGCGCCGAGCACCAGAAATCCCTGGGCATGATTGTTCAGAAGAAACTCAACTCCGTACCATGGAAAAACCGCCTGGAGAATCCTGGGATAACGGATGATCTGATTGATGCCGAGAATGCCGATGGATATGAACCATATCAGGATGATCGGACCGAAAAGCGCCCCCACTTTTGCTGTACCGTTATGCTGGAACAGAAACAGGCCGGCAAGAATAACGATCGTGACGGGGATAAGAAAGGGACTGAACCCTGGAGCGACGATCTGCACACCTTCAACAGCACTCAGCACCGAAATCGCAGGGGTGATCATCCCGTCGCCGTAAAGTAGAGACGCGCCGAATAACCCTATGCCGACGAGGAACCACCGCTCGCTTTTGTTTTTCTGGCTGTGCGAAATGATCAGCGAAGTCAGCGCCAGGATCCCACCCTCGCCCTCGTTATCGGCCTTCATGATGAAAGTCAGGTATTTCAGGGTAACGATCAGGAGGATTGCCCAGATCAGAAGTGAAAGCACCCCGAGCACGTTGTCGGTTGTCACTGGAATGCTGTATTCACCGTGAAAACATTCACGGACTGCATAAAGCGGGCTTGTACCGATGTCACCGAACACTACGCCGAGCGCAGCAAGCGAAAGGGTGCCAAGACGCTTGATATCTGTATCGCCGGAGTGAGAAGATATATGGGAATCTGCAGATGAAATTGACATAGAGCAGGAAAGTGTTGTTACCGCAATTGGTTTTGACCCTCAAATATAAAAAACCAAATGCGGTCTCTTGCCACCCGTGCAAAAGGGGGTGTGATACTAATTATTATGCGTACAAAGGGCGACTCAGAAATTTCAGCAAATCCCGGAGATAGGCTCAGAATTTTCAGCTAAATCAATCATTCGCAATACATATTTCAATATAAACAATAGTCATCAATTGCAATAATAGCCCAGACGCAGGGTCGGATGGACACAACCCCGAGTCACCGTCCTAACTCTTTAAGGACATCTGAGGCAAGCGAGTCACCTAGCGAGGCCGCCTTTTTTAGGTCAGCGATCGCACCATTGCGGTCCCCGGAAAGCTTCTTTGCGATCCCCCTGTTGTACCATCCCGAAGAATTTCCCGGCGCCGCGGCGACAATATTGCTCAAATCCCTTACCGCACCTGCATAATCCCCGATGGCAATCCTGGCAAATGCCCGGTTGTTCCAGGCAACCAGCATTCCCGGATCGAGGACGATGGCCTTCGAATAATCCTCGATCGCTCCTTTCAGATCACTTATTGCAACCCGGGCATTGCCCCGATTATACCAGGCAGCAGTATAACGTTGGTCCATGGCGACCGCCCTGGTATAATCGTCTACAGCGCCCGCGAAATCGTTTTTCAGCGCCCTGGCGAGTCCCCGGTTGTTGTATGCGCCTGTCAGCAAAGGATCGAGTTTCAGTGCCTTCGTAAAATCTGTTATCGCTCCCGCGTAATCCTTCATCGACGTCCTTACCGTCCCGCGATTATTGTATAGTTCGGCCATTCCGGGAGCGATGGCTATAGCTCTGGAAATGTCGGCAATGGCGGCAGCATAATGCCCAAGCGCCGCCCTGGTAAACCCCCTGTTGTTGTAAGCTCCGACAGAACGAGGATCGAGTTCAATAGCCCTGGTATAATCGGCAATGGCCCCTTTTGAATCGCCGATAAGTCCCCGGGCTACCCCCCTGTTGTAAAAAGCTTCCGGATTTCTTGGCTGCAACCTTACCGCCTGGTTAAAATCATCGATAGCTCCATGATAATTCCCCTGGTGTCCCTTTCGGATGCCCTTTTCGATGTACTCTTCGGACGGCCCTGCCTGAGCAGTCGAAACGCTGCACAACAAGACAACGGTCATGATAATCATCCATGATGTCCGCTTGCCGTAATACGATGCAAAAGAGTTGTTCACTGTCTTCAACCGCCTCCTGATGGTTTCCGGAAAACCCCGTTTCCCTCTACTCAACCGTAACGACGCCTTAAACGCTTCCGTTCGAAGCTTCCTGCTTTACCATCACCTGCAATTCCGAGGCCACAAAGCAGATGCATAATCAGGTCTATTATCAACACATATACTTATCATCAAAACGCTTGCATCCGCACGACTCTCACTACGAACGAAGAGGCATAACCAAACGGCGCAAAACCTTATCTAACTATTATAAATATACTTACACAACACAATAAGACATCGGAACACGGCATTAATCCACAGAACAATCACGATTTCATCCTTTGAAAACCTTTTATTATATTGGTGTTTTGTGTTTCGAAACCATAAAGAAACCGGCGCGCTACCAGAAACAAAAAATGAGTACTGGATAAACTGGAACAGATCAGGTAGCGGCGCATAAACCGGGAAGTGATTATGCATAAAAAACACAGAGCATTGATTGGACTTTTGACATTGTCTGCATCGCTCTTTATTACCACATCACAGAACAGCGCTGTTGCCCATGAGGCCGACAGGAAAGCGCTGGCCTCATATACTGAAAGCAAGGCTTCTAAAACGAAAGCGACAGTTCGCCTGGCAGATGCAGGCACAGCAGGAAAAACTGCTAAACAGCGTGGCGACAAATTCCTCATCGCAGAAGGAAAGGCATCCTATTACGCCAACAAGTTTCATGGACGAGTAACGGCAAGCGGGGCACAGTTCGACAAGAAAGAGTTCACCGCCGCCCACCGTTCGCTCCCCTTCGGAACCATGGTGCGCGTCACGAACCTCTCGAACGGACGCATGGTGTTCGTCAGGGTCAACGATCGCGGTCCTTATTTCAAAAACAGGATCATCGACCTCTCAAGAGCGGCAGCCATAAAGATAGGCCTTGTCGACAATGGAATCGGCGATGTAAGGATCGAAGCCTACAACTGATCAGCCCTTCATACACACCATAACAAGTCCCGAACCAGGCACCGGTCTGACAGGGCTCAAGCTGAAATCTGAATATGCGGCAAGGTTCCGAAACCCGGCCGCATCATGAAGACGCAGGTAATCCTCGCAGGTGACCGGATAGAGGTCAAGCTGTTCATCGAACAGCTTCTCGCCCGAGGCCTTCTGCAATGAAAAGAAAAACTTCAGGGACTCCGGGCCAATGGAAGCATAACTGCGCCGAAACACTGCAGGGCCGCCCGGTGTTGTTATGGTTTTGTCAGGAAAGGAATAATCCGCCAATGCCGGCAGGGCATCCCAGTTCATGACCTGCATGATCCAGCAACCTTCGGGAACAAGCATTGCAAGAACTGTTTCAAGGAAGGGCAGAAGATCCGCCTGGCGAACGTGGGCAAGCACATTGCCAATCGAATAGATGCACCGGAACCCGTTTCCGGCAGAACTCGCACTCCTCATGTCGAGGCGGAGAAATTTCGCTTCGGGATAGTGCCGACGGGCCTCGTTAATCATCGCCTCGTCCAGATCGATCCCGGTCGCCCGATACCCGTCATGGACAAATCGCCCACAGTAATGACCCGTGCCGCAACCCACATCGAGCACTGAACATCCGGCCGAACCTGCGTGGTTCAGCAAGAAGCCGTACACCTCTTCCCTGAAAGGAAAAACCTGTTCGTAACAGGCTGCGAATTGTGAATAAAATGACATGGACAAACATCATTGGTTGATTGAAAACCCAGAGACAAGCCCCTCGTTAAAATCAGGGCGATCACCTGAGCATGTCAACACGACCGATGCGCAAAACTCGTCGGGGAGGATAGGCGGTTTCTATGGAGGATATGAAGCCTGGCCCTGAATCGTTGTTTGAGATTCAGGGCCGGACGACATGAATAAGAAATCTTACTCGACAGTTGTCTGGGTGGCTTTGCGCTCGACCAGTTCCTGCAGGTTGCGCAGGGAAAGCAGGTGTGCGTAAATAAGCGGCAAGGAGCCATCTTTGAACATCTGGACAACCTCATCTTCAGACAGCTCGGCAAGCTTCTGCTCATCCACTACCTGCATGCCGTTGAGTCCATAGGTCCGACCGTCCACGAGATTTGCCTGAGCAGAAATTTCGCGAAGAAGTCCTTTTTCGAGCAGCGTGGCGCCGAACGCCCTGGTCAGCTTCAGTTGCTGGAGATAGCCCTGAAGGAAATTCTGGATCTCGATGGTTTTGGTTGTCGCTTCACCGTTCTCGAACAGCGAAATTCCGCCCTCGAGGTTGAAACCATCATAAGTTTCATCGAAGCACACTACGGCCTGCCCCTCTGCAGTTTCATCGGTCGTAATGAACGGATACCGCCTGAAATAGGCAGGGATATATCGACCGGTCCACTTACCCTCATCGTCAACAAAGAGGTTTTCCCCCTCTTCAAAACCGAGCAAAGCGACCGGCTGGACTGTGTTGTCCGGTAAAATGGTAAAAATGATCGGAAACTGGCGGCCTGCGTCATAAAATTCCGTTGTAACCAGCATTACGGTGAGAAGATCAGAAGCGAAACGAAAACCGTTCGGACTGGGGCTGATGGTCAAATCTGAGTGTTGCTCACGGTTGAGCGCCACAGCATTGCTGTACATCATGGGGAATCTCCTTGATTAAGCATTATTTGGTGTTGTCGGCGCAGTAAGCGCCCTCGATTCTGCATCCGGTGTTCTGAGAACTCCAGGAATGAATAGTATATATACTTCATAGAGATCAAAAATACAACACATGCCTGACCATACAACAGAACAAAAGTATAAAACTATTATAGACATGAGCTTTCCGGTCAACTCCACACATAAACAGAATCCATATTCTCCGTATACGAAGGATATATATAAAACCACCATGACAACGCAGGATGAAGCACCCCTGCCCGCATCGAAAAAGTATTGATCAGTCCGCATTAACCGTCAATAACGAGAGATCCGCTTACTTACACCAAATTGCCCCATCAGCCTTTTGATGGAGAACGGCCTGTCATATTTTTCTCCGATTTTTTATCGATACGCCATGCATATATATAACAGGATCAAACCCGGAGTACCGATCATCCTGCTTACCGGGTAAGGAAAAAAGTTCGGGGATAAAACATCCCTGAACAATTACGGGATTTCAATGCTGCCGAATAAACCGGTCAGGATGGGAGCGTTGAAATCAGCCATCAAAGAGCTCATTTCAGGCCGGACAGCATAACCTCCGGAGTCAAGCCGGACTTTTGGCCCGAAGCCGCACGTAATGCCGGCGAGCCGACACTGGAGGTTATTGCCCTTCCCCATCTTCATTTATCCCGGCATCGTGCTGGTTTTAGACATAACGAACGTCAAAAACCATGTGAGTCATTGATAACGATATTCAAGTAACGACATACGATGAAAAAATCTTTCAGCTGGCGAAAAGCCACAAGCTTCGGCCTGTTTTTATCCTTTTTGATCCTGCTCATCTCAGGAGTGATCCTCTATATTATCCCCGGCGGAATCGGCTCCGGCTCCATACCCGAGTTTGGCGGCCTTACAAAACCGGCATGGCTTAACCAGCACATAGTATTCGGGATTGCCTTTACCCTGCTGTCACTTTACCATCTTTTTTTCATTAACCGGGAACCCTTTTTATCGTACCTGAAAAAGAAAAAATCCGAAGGTCGGCAAAGTCGGGCTGAGCTGCTGACGACAATAATGGTGACATCATTTATTGCCATAGGCACATGTATCCACATGCAGCCGTTTTTGACCGTCCTGAATACAGGTAAAGAGGTCGCCGGCACTCTGGAACAAAAAAATGATGACGGGCCTTCTTTTCAGGACAACACGACAGCATATGCCGAACGATCCCATCGACATGGTTTCGATGACCATTATGACGAGCGACAGGCATCTCCGCGACTTGCATCACGCTGGGAAGAGTCCGAAGAAACCGCCGGCACAAGATTCGATTCAGGTGCAGGCAATAACGACGCCCAACCGGCAAATAACGGCGCACCTGACGACGAATTACATCGCCGGACGAAGGCAAGCTGCGCATCATGCCACTGAAGATCATACAGAGATCGTCGTGCCGTTCCTGCAGGCATGGCGGCAAGTAAAGGAGATAGAGCATCGCGCGATGAAGAGCTGCTCAGCGCGATGCCTGAAGGCACATCGGATTATGAGACGGTCCTGCATCCGGGATGAAAGCGCGCAGAACAAGAAGCCGCCGCGACTATCCTGTTGGACGGGATTTGATGGAACTCACGGCGCGCTCTCTCTGACGACCTGTCCCCGGGAGGTAAACGAGATCCCCTGCTGCATCCCGGCGCCGATCATCACACTCTCGACGATCGGCTGACTGACCTTTGCCGCCGATTTCCATGTAACGATGAAACTGGCACCTGATCCCCCCTCCTTGTCTGATTCATTGACGACGTAGCGCAGCGACGCATAGGGACGAACGAGAAGCGGAACCTTGAGAAACCTCCTGATCAGGCGGCCTGCCGAGTCATGGTAATCGACACTGGTGACCGTTATTGTCGTCGAGGGGTCTGAATTCCGGATACTCACGGTCGCAGTGAGATAAAACGGTTTTTCGCGGTCGCCCATATAGACATGCGAGTAGGCTGGAACATAAATGGTCTGTCCTGTCGACCATGAGACGGGAGCTGCAGCGCGCGCATGAACGGAGAAGGCGCTCAATACCAAAACCAGCAATCCTCCGCATACACGATGATTACGTCTCTTTGATTTCATTGTTCTCTGTGGTCAGTTGTTCGTGAAAAAGCGGTTAAAACTGTTTTCAACGATTTGTTCAAGCCTGTCTGCGTCAGGGACCTGGCGGTGAGAGTACCAGGGAAATTGCACCCGTTCCGCTTTCAGAAACTAAAGAAATATAATATCATCCAAGCCACAAGAGGATAATCGCCGACACGCGAACATGCTTAACCATACAACGGAGGGGTTATCTGCATGTTATTAGCCGTAGCAGGGTTGTGAGATTCGAAGATATGAGAAACATGAAAAATCAGCACATAGGATTGATCGAATTGGGCTGGAGCGACTGGTTCGAGCAAAGGGCGGAATGCAAACCAACAGACAGTTTCGCCAGAGTAGCGGCTGTCGATCGTGATCAGTTATTGCTGGTCGATCAAACAGGCTCGTTCAGGGCGAAGCTGGCCGGCAGCTATCTGCACCGCCATCACCTGACCCATGAGCTGCCATGCGTCGGCGACTGGGTGTGCCTCGAGAAGCAGCCAGGCGAAGACTTCGGTGTGATCCACACGCTTCTGGCACGAAAGAGTTCGCTGCGCAGAAAGTCGGCAGGCAACGTCATCGATTACCAGATGATAGCGGCGAACGTGGACTATGTGGTCGTCGTTCAGTCATGCCACTTCGATTTCAACCTGAAACGGCTGGAACGCTATCTCGTCATGGTGATGGACGGAGGGGCCGATCCGTATATTCTGCTCACCAAGACAGACCTGGTGGATCCGGCTGTGCTGGCGGCTCAGTTGGCGGAAATACGTTCGACCGGCATCACCGCGCCGATCGTCACGTTGAGCAACGTAACCCAGCAGGGGGTGGATGAACTCAGGCGGCTTTTATCGCCCGGAAAAACCTATTGCTTCGTCGGGTCGTCGGGAGTCGGCAAGAGCACGCTGATCAACAGGTTGATCGGCCACGAGACGCAGGAAACCAACGCCGTCAGCGGGACAGGCGAAGGGCGGCACACGACTGTTCGTCGCGAGCTGGTTCGCCTCGACGGCGGTGCGCTGGTTATCGACAACCCGGGAATGCGTGAATTCGGCATCCTCGGCGCTGAAAGCGGCATCAGGAGCAGTTATTCCGACATCACTGCCCTCTCGCCAAGCTGCCGTTACCGGGACTGCAGCCATACCGTCGAAAAGGGTTGTGCAGTACTCGAGGCCGTACATTCCGGCGAAATCAGCCAGGAGCACTTCGATAACTACCTCAAACTCAGGAAAGAGTCGGAGTTCTACGAAATGTCCCGCGCAGAAAAAAAACAAAAGGACAGGGACTTCGGCAAATACAAGCAATCAGTAAAAAAGAACCTGAAAAAGGGTTAACGAATTTGCGGCAAGTATTTAATTTTTTTGTGCCGGCAAGTTTCCCTGGCGAGCACTCATGCGCTCCGACATAGGCACTTGCGCTTACATCCCGGCCCCCAGTAGTATCGCCTCCCCCAGCTCCACTATCTCCCAGACGATTTCAGTTTGCGAAAAGATCTCGGTCGCGTTCTCCGCGCAGCCTGGAGAGAATGTTGTCAATAGTTTTCAGTAATGTAACTCGCAACGGATTGCATAAGTGCTTCACATAACGGAACTTGATACCATCAGATGGCGATCATGTCGCAAGCATTCTCCAATTAATGATACCGGCTGAATCATGGCAATCAACCGCATTTATCCTCACTGCTGGATTCCGTTTGTTCTCTGCTTACTGGTTGTTCTGTTTGCAGGCACCGCCGATGCAGCAAATTTCAGCATCAGCACGACAGACACCACGGGGAAAACCCTGACGACAAATGAAACCGGCACGATAGCATCGGGAGGCAGATTAAGCGTATCAGGAAACACTCAGGCGATTACCGTTACAGGAACATCCGGTACCGTAACGCTGAACAATTCGGGAACCGTGACGCAGACAGGAACGGCCCGCGCCATAAGAAACAATACCCAGGGGGTGACCCTGAACTTCAACAACTCAGTAGGCGCAGAGATATCGGCAGTCGGAGACGACGTACTGAAAGTCGGATCCGGCTCAATAATCAATCTCGACAACCAGGGTACGATCTGGCAGAAAGGAATCGCCCTGACATCCGGACAGGCTCTTGACCTCCGGGATATGACCTCCAGCGGAAACACCATAATCAACGGATCGGCAACAAATACCACCGCGCTGATCCGCGCCGACAATGACGATGCAATCCGACCGGGAAAAAACACGACATTGACCAACTACGGCACCATCATCAGTTATGGCACAGTCAACACAAAGTTTCCCGATTATCTCGGCTCGTCGAACAACGCGCCGAGCGCCCAGGATGGGATCGATATAGGCGCCGGCACCGGAGTTGTGATCAACAACTATGGAACAATCAGCGGCCCCCGACACGGCATGACTGCTGATACAGAGCTCACTGTCACGAACTATGCCGGAGGGAACATCATCGGGCGAAACGGCTCCGGTGTGGGCAGCGACGGCACAGGGACGGTTACGAACTATGGAACCATCAGCGGACAGTATGCCGGTGCAGGAAATGCTTTCGAGCAGGCCGGCTATGTCAGCGGCAGCATTCCGCCAACTGCACCCTCCTCCACCACAGTAAACAACGGCGATGGCGACGGTGTGGATATCGACGGCATCGGAACCGTCAACAACTACGGAACCATTCAGGGAACAGGCGCAGGCGGCTATGATTCTGGTGGAAACCCGAACGGTGCGGAAGGCATCGCAATGGGAGGCGGAACCGTCAACAACTACGCGGGGGGGGTGATTTATGGACTGCGTAACGGCATTCTTGTGGACGACGGAGCAGACGGAAGCGCAGGAAACAGTGCAACACCAGGCAGGGGCACCGCCACTACTCCCGGAGGTGCGGTATCGATCCTTAACGAAGGCACCATTACCGGTATGACTGGTTACGCAATCAGGCTTGCAGGAAATTTCAATGATACCCTCATCAATACAGGAACGATCAACGGCAAGGTTGATATGGGTGACGGCATCGACTCCATGATCGTTCGCGGCGCTGCGGATATTTCCACAATACCGATACTCGATGGCGGTGCCGGCAGCAACGATACGCTTACCTTCGATGCATGGGCCGGCAAACCTGGCACGAGCATCATCAACTGGGAGAAGATCAACCTCACCAACGCAACAACCGTCGATCTGCCGAACGCCACGGACAGTTCCAACCCCGTGACCATCGCATTCACAACATTGACCATAGACTCGACATCGACGCTTCTGGCCGATGGAGAGTCACCGGGCTACTACACTCTTGTCGGCGACGTCCTCAACCGGGGCACGATAAGCCTGAGTGACAACCTCGACGCCGAAGACCGGCTCGCCATCACCGGTAACTATGCTGGTGACTCAGGCACCATCAAGCTTGACATCAATGCTTCAACTGTCGCTTCGGACAAGGTAGCCATAAGCGGAACCGCTACCGGGACGACCAACGTTGTGCTTAATACCATCGGAGACGGCCGTGTCATCACCCCATCCAGCCCGATCACGCTGATTACCGTCGGGAACGCAGCCGCTTCCGATGCTCATGCTTTTTCATTTTCACTGGCGTCACCAAACATCGGGGCCGGGGTCTACGATCCACAGATCAGTTACGCAAACGGGGTGTACAGCTTCGCTTCATATCTCCTGAGCCATTACCGCGAAGAGGCTGCGCTCCTGCAGGCAATCACCTCGTCTGTGGAACGCCTCGATTTTGAATCCGTGACCGGATTCCACGAGCGTCATGCATACAACAAACTCGCCTGCGGAGCCGATGTCCAGTCACCAGCGCTGTGGGTCCGCGGTTATGGCAGCTCGTTTCGCCTCGACCAGAAAGGTGATGCAGCCACCAGCATTAAGGGCTACAGCTTCGGGACCCAGTTCGGTGCCGACCTCTCCACAGGTCATAGCGGTAGATCGTCGGAGTACCATATGGGCATTTTTGCAGGTAAGGGATACCAGAAAACGGATGTAAACGGCATAAGAACCGATAAGGCAGGCGAAATCAGCCAGCAGATTTTCACCATGGGCATGTATGGCAGCATCGAACGCCCGGGATGCTTCTACCTTGAGGGTGTTCTGCAGGCCGGCTACCACGATCTGGAGATCAAAAGCCCCGATGAACCGGCATCCCTTGACAAACATCTCTGGAGCATGGTTGCTTCCGTGGAAACCGGGGTAACCGTGCCCTTAACAACCAGCATCGACATCGAACCGAAAGTACAGGCAATCTACCAGCACACCGGAAGCATGGGACTTGCGACCCGAATGGGAACGGTCACCATCCGGGATCATGACGGCCTGCGGACGCGACTGGGTGCCACAAGCACCTTCAAAAAAACCGCACTTCAGTTCAACCCCTTCCTTGAGGTCGAACTGATCCGGGACTTCAGCAACGACAGCAAGTCATACTATTCGGAAAGCGGTAAGACGCTTTCCTCGAATCCTGAGGCAACACATGTCGGTGGCGCCATAGGCATTGCAAGCGTAAACAGCGGTAAGAAATCTCTCGCCTGTTATGTGAAAGCCGGGGCCCTGTACGGCGTCGGCGGTGATGGATCTTACGACTACATATTCACCGCAGGTCTGACCAGATCCTTCTGAACAATAATCAACCATGAAAGCGTGATGCGTCAGTCATACTACTCACAACGTATGGCATACACTCCATGAAACCTGTCAGCCGCTGATTTCCGATATATCTGACCGTGAGATTGTTCAAGAACTATTCTTCAGTAACCGTATTCAATCAGACAAACAGTACTGATCAACAAAATTGGCATACGCGACCAGCCTGTCTGCTGATCGTTTACCATCGTCCCTGTTAGTTCGTCGAAGTTGTCAAGTGGGGCGCAGACTCAGAATATGACTTCGGCTTCAGGGTTCCCGGGTGATGAGTTCGTCGCCATTTTCGATGTGTGAACCGCATTAAGCAAATGCCTGGCACGTAAACCGGGACAGGTGAAAATTGATTCAGTCAATCTTTTCGCTTTCTGAATGCCCTCCAAAAGTCATTCAGTCAACATCGTCACGAACATACCCTTCATCCACAGAGTCGTAAGCAATCCGGAGTCAGTACGTACGGTGCGCTCTTGTGCACTTTCCGATATGCCCGCTTACTGCCAGGCTCATCTGCACAACTTCATGGCATCCGTACAGGATTCAGAAAAAATTCTCATGTCATATTCCGGCGAATGCCGTTATTGAAGTAACGACAACGGTGAATTGTTGAGCCGGGTTACTCCTCCGATTCCACCATACCATCGCGCTGAGCTGAAATGCAGCATTGCAGTTTCTCCTCCGGAACGCATGGCCCCTGTCATGCGCCTCGATTTTGAAGCATTATCGACAAACGTCAGTCCCTCTTCGTTATGAACACAGACCCAATCTATATCTTTCGCAAAACCTGGGGGACCTACCAGAAAGTCATCAGCAACAACCTCATGTATCACAGGGAGATCACGGGGGCGGTCAGGAACATATTCAAGGCTCACCCCGGACCGCTCAACGTTATCGACCTGGGTTGCGGAGATGCTGCCCATATCAGCAAAATCCTGAAACCGGGACAGGTCGCGGAGTACTGCGGATGTGACCTTTCACCCTACGCACTCGATGTCGCCAGAAACAACCTCGAACCGTTCGGAATCCGGGTAAACCTGATCTGCAGGGATATGATCGCCGTGCTGAGAGAGGCTCCTGCGAACCATTTCGATCTGGTATACTCCGGCTACGCATTGCACCATCTGCCCTTCGAAAGCAAGCAGGCATTTTTCACGGAGTGCCGTCGAATACTCCGCGAAAACGGTTGCGTGATCCTGGTGGATGTAATGCGTGAAGAGGGACAAGCGCGACCGGAGTATCTCGACGATTACAACGAAGCAGTGGCGACGCAATGGGATGCGCTGACCAAAGCAGAAAGGGACGAGGTCCAGGAGCATATCAGGAACTGCGATTTCCCTGAAACACCGTCCGTACTGCAGTCGATTGCGCAGAATGCAGGACTGAAAAACAGCCGGAAGCTGGAAAAGCGGACTTGGCACGAAGCCTGGTGCTACCAGGTGTAATCACGGACCGGAACCCGTTCCGGGTGCAGATAGCCGTCAGACGAAATCGACGACCACGATCTCCATCCCATCAGAATTCTGTGCACTTAGCAGCGCGTCGTGAAGGTTTAAAAGATCTCTTGCGTCCACCCTTCGTACAAAATCCGGGTATCCCTTCAACAGCCGTTCGAAAAGGGCCTCGTCCAGAGCCTGCCCGCCGGTAGCCACGGCTGACCGGTTGTGGAAAATGAGCACCTTCACTGACAGGTTCTGGTGGAACGCCTCATGGAGACCCAGGTGCCCCGCAGCAGTGAAAGTCCAGTCCCCGATGATCGCCCATGCCTTGCAAGCACCGGCGCTGATCGCTCCGGCAGCCATGGGAATGCTCCCTCCGTAGTAGGTCGTCGCGTCGACAAGATTATAGGGAGGGCAGACAAACAGGCTGCTGGTACCCGTGTCGCCCATAATGAAATCGATCTCACCGCGAAAACGCATCAGGACATTGAATACCGGCATATAGGAGCGGATGGCTGCATGGAACTTCTCCGGAAGTCCGTCCGGAATCACCGGCAAGCCGGGGCGAGGCATCACCCGCCAGTCACGGCCGGCCAGTTTCGCCTGTGCGACTTCGTGAGGGTAATTGCTGTTGCCGGGAAAAAGGGTGTGACGAAGCGGATCCCTGGCTGGAACGACAACATCACGGACCGGCAACGATGACTCCGGTTGTGCAGAAATGTATCTGACCAGGTCATCGTCTTCCAGCAGGAGCACAACCGGCAAGCCCATCGATTCGGAACGGGTATATGCGGCAAGGATTCCGTCGTATACGTCATCTTGGCTCAGGTGCCAGAACGGCAGTTTCGTACCGGCGACAAGGGAATCCGGATCGAAGATCGTATCGGAGGAGTGACCCTCCCTGTCTGTAGCGACAATGATAACCAGCCCCCCTTCAGCCCCGAACGTCCATGCATCGACGATCGCATTGCCTGCTTTGGCAAATCCGTGCGCCTTGATGACGACGGCACTGCGCTGCCCGGTAAGGGAGGCCCCCATAGCCATGCCCATGGCGACCTCTTCATGATAGTGATAGGGCTTGTCCTTCCCGGAAAGCCTCTTCCATGCCTCAAAAATCGAGGCCGCGCCCGTCGCGGGGACACAGTTCACGACGGCAACACCGGCATCGACCAATGCCCGACCGGCTGCCTCAGCCAC
>DATMYL010000138.1:0-5605 GCA_035560975.1 Chlorobaculum sp.
ATAATTAAATGACGAAAACCAACGAAGAAACATGCGTTTAGCTTTCTGGCTGTATGAAGGGACCGCACTCCACGGGATAAGCCGTGTGACCAACAGCATGAAGGGGGTTCACACCGTATTCCATGCACCGCAGGGTGACGATTACATCACGGCCACCTACTCCATGCTCGAAAGGACGCCCGATTTCCCGAAGCTCTCCATCAGCGTGGTTCGTGGCCAGGATCTTGCCCGCGGCACATCGCGCCTGCCCGGCACCATTGAGCAGGTACAGGAGCACTACAATCCGGACCTGATCGTTGTCGCTCCAAGCTGCAGCACGGCGCTTCTCCAGGAGGATCTCACCCAGATGGCCCGCACGTCCAGCGTGCCGGATGAGAAGATCATGGTCTATGCGGTCAACCCCTTCAGGGTCGCCGAAAACGAGGCCGCCGAAGGGCTGTTCACCGAACTGGTGAAACGTTACGCCGAAGAGTGCCCCAAAACAGAGAGGCCATCGGTCAACCTGCTCGGTTTCACGTCGCTCGGTTTTCATCTTCGCGCAAACCTGACCAGCCTGCGCCGCATGCTCATGACGCTCGGCGTCGAGGTCAACGTCACGGCCCCCTGGGGCGCAGGCGTCGATGACCTGAAGAAGCTGCCGGCCGCATGGGTCAACGTCGCACCGTATCGTGAAATCGGCAATCAGGCCGCCGGATACCTGAAGGATACCTTCGGCATGCCTGCAATCACTGAAGCCCCGATCGGCGTGCTGGCCACCACGCGCTGGCTGAACAGCATCATCGAAGAGATCAATAAAATCGCGGCGGAGCGCGGTGTACCGCCGATCGCCATGCCTGAAATGCGGAAGTTCTCGCTCGACGGCCAGAGCGCACCGAGCGGTGTTCCATGGTTCGCGAGAACCGCCGATATGGAGAGCTTCAGCAACAAGCGGGCATTCGTATTCGGCGACGCTACCCAGGTGGTCGGCATAGTGAAGTTCCTGAAGGACGAACTCGGCATGAAGATCATCGGCGCAGGCACCTATCTGGCCAGGCAGGCCGATTGGGTCCGTTCGCAGCTCGAAGGCTACCTGCCTGGAGAACTTATGGTGACCGACAAGTTCCAGGAGGTCGCGCAGTTCATCGAAGACGAGATGCCGGAGCTGGTCTGCGGCACCCAGATGGAGCGGCACAGCTGCAGGAAGCTTGACGCCCCCTGCATGGTCATTTCGCCCCCGACCCATATCGAGAACCACCTGCTCGGCTACTATCCGTTCTTCGGATTCGACGGATCCGACGTCATTGCCGACAGGGTCTATACCTCGGCCAAGCTCGGCCTCGAAAAGCATCTCATCGATTTCTTCGGCGATGCAGGCCTCGAATACGAAGAGCCGGAAGCGCCATCTGCCGAAGCACCGTCGAACGGCACGGTTCCGACCTTTGTCGCAGAGGCTCAGGCTCCGGCCGCCGTCGCAGCACCGTCGGCTACCGGCGAGATGAGCTGGACCGACGAAGCCGAAAAGATGCTGAACAAAGTCCCGTTCTTCGTTCGCAAGAAGGTTCGCAAGAACACCGAAAACTTCGCCAGGGAGATCGGAGAGCCGACCATTTCGGCCGAGGTTTTCCGGAAGGCGAAAGAGCATCTCGGCGGTTAAGGCAATTATCACTCAAACCATTTGACCTCTATTTTACCATGAGTTTAGTATTGGCCGTATACGGAAAAGGCGGGATCGGCAAAAGCACGACCAGCGCCAATATTTCCGCTGCCCTCGCGCTCAAGGGAGCCAAGGTGCTCCAGATCGGCTGCGACCCCAAGCATGACAGCACGTTCCCGATCACCGGAAAGCTCCAGAAAACAGTCATCGAAGCCCTTGAAGAGGTCGATTTCCACCACGAGGAGCTCACCCCCGAAGACATTATTGAAACCGGGTTCGCTGGGATCGACGGCCTTGAAGCGGGCGGTCCCCCGGCCGGAAGCGGCTGCGGCGGCTACGTCGTCGGCGAATCGGTCACACTGCTCCAGGAGATGGGTCTCTACGACAAATACGATGTCATCCTTTTCGACGTGCTCGGCGACGTCGTCTGCGGCGGTTTCAGCGCCCCGCTGAACTATGCCGACTACGCGATCATTATCGCCACCAACGATTTCGACAGCATCTTTGCGGCCAACCGCCTCTGCATGGCCATCCAGCAGAAGAGCGTGCGCTACAAGGTGAAGCTCGCCGGCATCGTGGCCAACCGTGTCGACTACACGACGGGCGGCGGCACCAACATGCTAGACCAGTTCGCCGAACAGGTCGGCACGCGCCTGCTTGCCAAGGTTCCCTATCATGAGCTTATCAGGAAGAGCCGTTTCGCAGGCAAGACCATGTTCGCCATGGAAGAGAGTGAAGACAAGGCAGAGTGCCTGGTTCCCTACAACGAGATTGCAGAGGCGATTCTTTCCGAGAATCCGTTCTCTTCAGTGCCGAAGCCGATCGGCGACCGCGAAATTTTCGATATCGTGGGCGGCTGGCAGTAATATAATTTTGCATCAGCGCCCCCCTCGCGGAGCGTATCAATGCATATAAAACAGGCGGAGCCCCCGTTCCGCCTGTTAGTTTTTCCTCCCTGTTCGCGATCTTCCCGACTATTACCATTATGACGCACGGGGTTCAACTTCCGTCCCGTTCAGCGCCGCATCCCGGCTGAAAATATTGCGACCCGCAGGGTTCCGTTGCAAAAAACATATATTTGTTGTAGAAACTGCGAGAATAATCGGTACTGGTTCTCAGGTCAGGTTATTACCATACCAAGCAATCGCTTGCTGATATGCAGATCCTCCTCTCCTCATTTTTTCGTGTGTTCGTCTGCTGCGTGAGCATGCTGCTCATCCAGGTGCACACATCGTTGCCGCTTTTTGCCGTGCCGCCTGATTCTACCGCTGTCGGCGGGGATCATCCGCAGCCGGTTCCGGTTATGATGTGGAACAGGCCCATCGTGGTGTTCCGGTCGAACTATGAAGAGTTGACTCCCTCTGACAGGGCCAAGTATGCCATCGAGCGCCTGAACCAGATGCCCGCTGATCTGC
The DNA here is from genome assembly GCA_035560975.1 of Chlorobaculum sp. Classification (GTDB taxonomy): domain Bacteria; phylum Bacteroidota; class Chlorobiia; order Chlorobiales; family Chlorobiaceae; genus Chlorobaculum. Next base: position 3,049 of record DATMYL010000138.1, read on the forward strand.
CTGAGTATCGTGTCGCCGCTGTCGATGTGATCGAAGCAGGAAAACGCCTGGCCTGGATCAAGGTCAATGGTCGAATCATGTTCGGCGTCCTGGAGGGTGAAGAGGATGTCCAGGGCGGAGAAACCTATGAACTTTACAAGCAGCGGACTGTAAAAGCAGTCTCTGAATGGCTTTATGCGAGAAAAGCGCAATATGAGGTGCCTCTGTTGTTACAGGCGCTTGGTCTGGCGTTGCTTTTCACAATGCTGGGTGCTATTTCTGCATTTGCCGTTTCCCGTTCGGTAGGCTGGGCTCTTTTGCTTCTCAGGAGGCTCGAATCCGACTCTTTTCAGCGATTCGTTATAGCAGGAAACAGTGTCGGACCGTATATCGCCTCCTTTCTTCATGGCCTTTTGAAGATACTTGAAGGGGTAGTGCTCTTTTCCATCTTTTACCTCTGGCTGACGTCAGTGCTCTCGGTATTTCCCTATACCGAACCCTGGGCCAGGGAGCTGTCCGGCTTTCTGTTCACATTGCTGAGCGATTTCGGCCACGGGTTGCTGGTTTCGATTCCGGCCTTTTTCACCATTGCCGTGATCTTTTTCGTCACCCGTCTTGTCGTCAGGGTCATTACTGCCTTTTTCAAAGCCGTCGAGGACGATACCCTGCAGCTTCGCTGGTTCGAACCTGAAACTGCCAAAGCCACCCGCCGCATCATTGTTGTGCTGATATGGATTTTTGCCCTCATTATCGCGTATCCTCTCATTCCCGGTTCGCAGACCAAGGCGTTTCAGGGGGTCAGCGTATTTCTCGGGCTGATGCTGTCGCTTGGATCGGCCGGGCTTGTCGGCCAGTTGATCGGCGGTGTCGTCGCCGTATACACCCGGGCGTTTCAGCGTGGGGATTATGTGCGCATCGGAGAGCATGAAGGTGTTGTGGAGGAGCTCGGGATCCTTGCAGCAAAGATCGTGACGATCAGGAAAGAGGAGGTGACTATTCCCAACGCCCTGCTGATGAGTTCGACGACCGTAAACTACACCCGGCAGTCACGCCGGGATGGCGCCATTGTAGCTACAGGTGTGACCATCGGTTATGATGCCCCATGGCGTCAGGTACACGCCATGCTCCTCCTGGCTGCAGAAAGGACGAAAGGCATCCGTTCCACGCCGAAACCCTTCGTGCTGCAGAAAGCGCTTTCTGACTTCTATGTCGAATACACCCTTATGAACAGGATCGATCGCCCCGAGGAGCGGTACTACATCCTGTCCGAGCTTCACGGCCATATCCAGGACGTGTTCAACGAGTATGGGGTCCAGATCATGTCTCCCAACTTCGTCATGCAGCCCGAAAAGGAGGTCGTGGTTCCGAAAGAGCAGTGGTATGCTGATCCCGGAAACGCGGGGACCGAACAAGGAGCAACAAGCGCTAAAAAGTGAAGCCTGCAGGTATCGTTGCAATGCAGTTTCACCCGGAACTGAAACCGAGGGACCGGAAGGTGTCCTCCACTGTTCAGAGCCTGCGTCCGCACCATCTGGGTCCAGATATGGGCCTCGGGTTGCCATCGAAAGAGCTTTTCAACTGTGCAGCCCCGGTGACGAGCCTCTTTTGAATGGCAAATTTTCGTTATTATTATCACGTTTCGTATAATTTTACTATACATGTCCCCTAAACATGCGCTTACCGGTTGCATTCCAGTGTGCGTTTTATTTATGCACTGAACTCATATGCATAAGTCGCCTTCGCAACCTGCATGCAAAATGGTGAAACGGATTTCCGGCGGATTTGAATCGGATCGCGTTGAATGATTCGAAGAGCGCGTTTCAGGAGGGGGACCGTGGATCAACAAATCAACTGACAAGGAGATCATAATGGAGTTAAAATCCGGAAATCCGGTATTGAAACCGAGTATTTACGAAAGTCTTGCAAAGACGGGACTTGAGGGCGAAAGGATGAGCCTTCAGGGAACGGTCAACAAGGTTGGACTCATGCTGCTCACAGTCCTTTTGTCTGCAGCAGTTCTCTGGTATCGTTTCAGCATGTCGATGGAGTTTTCGTCAGTCGCTCCGCTGTTCTTTATCGGCATTCTTGGTGGGTTCGGTGTTTCCCTCGTCATAATTTTCAACAAGCAGCTTGCGCCGACCCTAGCCCTGCCCTATGCTGCGTTGGAAGGTCTTGCGCTTGGCGGTATTTCTGCATTTATGAACAGCCTCTATCCGGGTATTGTCGCCCAGGCCGTAGTGCTGACCTTTGGGACATTTATGGCTCTTCTTGCGATGTACCAGTCCAGGGTCATAAAAGTTACCGAGAAGTTCAGGCTCATGGTTTTTTCAGCAACAGGTGGGATCGCCTTATTCTATCTCTTGTCGTTCGTTCTTTCGTTTTTCGGAATCAGGATGCCGCTGATTCATGATAGCGGCATGTACGGTATCCTTTTCAGCCTTCTGGTCGTAGGTGTCGCGGCAATGAACCTGGTCCTCGATTTCGATTTCATTGAGAAGGGGGTTCAGGCCGGCGCACCGAAATACATGGAGTGGTACGGAGCTTTCGGGCTTATGGTGACTTTGGTCTGGCTGTACAT